>CAYTUZ010000074.1:0-1519 GCA_964441635.1 uncultured Candidatus Saccharibacteria bacterium | reverse complement strand
GACTGGCGAAAGCTTTCAATGGCTCAAAAAACTTGGCCACAATATTTCAGAACCTACTGCTTCATTGGTGCCAATAAAAGTTTCCGATCCTTGGGTCAAGAAGCTTTCCGGCTTTTCCTTGCCGGATGCCAAGCTCACCCTTTTCCAGAATGGCGTAAAGCAGACTGACAGCAACACCGGCAGGCCTTCGGTAAGGAAAGGCAAAATCCTTTTCACTCACGTCGGACTTTCTGGGCCATCGATTTTGAATATGAGTTCGGAGATCGGCGAGCTCTTGAAGTACGGCGACGTTGTCCTTTCACTCGACCTTTTGCCGGAGCATGACTATGCCACTTTGAATAGCGCTCTGGTCAATCTTTTCGGCGAACAAAGCAATAAGAAGTTTAAAAATGCTCTCGGCAAGCTCATTCCTTCTAGCTTAGTTTCGGCGGTCGTCGAGAAATCGAACATCAATCCAGACACTTTTTGCAATAGCGTCACCCGCGAAGAGCGCCTCCTTTTGGTAAAAGTATTGAAGGATATGCACATCCACCCCACAAGCTTGCTTGGCACTGATAAAGCGATAATAACGTCAGGCGGCGTGGCATTGGAAGAGATAGATTGGAAGACTATGAAGTCCAGACTGGTGCCGAACCTGCAGATTATCGGCGACCTTCTTGATATCGAGCGTCCTTCCGGCGGCTACAGCCTCCAGTTGTGCTGGACAACAGGCTGGGTTGCGGGCAATGCCATCTTTACAAACTCGGATACAAATGGTAAAACACCTTAAGGCTCTTTTCAACACTGTGAACCCTCTACGAGAACAGCTTTTCTATGTACCAGCGATCGATGAATAGAATGCTCCGAAGAGAAGTTTTTATGCTCTTTGGGGTATGGAACTTCTCTGCACTGCACGACGCATATGTGCGCGAAGATCGGCGTCTTTTGAAGTATTGTCGTTGGGATGCTATCGACTCCGATCTCTTTACCAACAAAGCCAAAATCATCCTGGAAAGGATGGACCCGAACCATCTCAAGCGGGATGAGCGCGAGTGGCGAGCGGAGATCCTATGGTTTTGGTATCATCACGCGACCAATTGGGCTATCTGTAATTTCAAAGACCAGCAAATGGCGCTGTCATTCGTCAGGGCGGCGCTCTCATATCAGGACGAATGCAAGCGGGCGCATGACGGCCGACAGAACCGCATCACCCGCCTCTTATGGTTCCTGCTGAACGGCAACCTCAAACAGGCCGAAGGCCATATCCTGAACTGGCCTGCCAATGCCGGCCTTGCCGAGCGCGATACCGCTATCCGGATCGTAAGAAGATATCTGTTTGGAGAATTCTTCAGCCAACCCGCAGCGCCTCCGAATTACCACAGACATTATCTATAACGATAATCACATAGACAGTCACCGCGGCTCGAGGCAATCTCGGCCGCTTTTTTATGTGCCAACGCCTAGCCCCGCCAGTTCCAGCTTTACCGGCCGACGTATCTTCGTATAGTGCGCACCCGATTTCGCATGATTATGCTGATGA
>CAYTUZ010000073.1:0-1737 GCA_964441635.1 uncultured Candidatus Saccharibacteria bacterium | reverse complement strand
GATGACGGCGATCGTATAGATGACGTGGCTTTTTGGCAGGGAACGGGAGGTGCTGATCTGCATATCGGAATATTATAGCATGGAGGTCTTTTCTCTAGCTCAAAAATATGTGTAAAAATACCTCAAAACAGAGCCATTTTGCATATGTTGACTTTAAGTTACGAAAATGATATAATACAGCCTGATTCAGAACCCACATAAACATCAAAAAGGAGATTTGTGAATATTGAAAAAACATTGGCTTTCATCATTTGCGCGTTCGCTGTTCTCATCATTCCGCCGGAAGCGATGCGGGTGGCGGATAGTCTCGGCCGGACCAACGGAACTGGGTTGCTGACGGGTTTTGTTATTACCGGGTCTGTGGTGGCGGCAACTCTGGCTATTATGAACTCTAGCCCTAGGTTTTGGTATTTCTTCAACACCTGCATATTCGCAGACTTGCTCTACAGTTGGCACAGCCATTCGTGGCCATTGAAGCAGTTGATCTCAACAATCCTCCTCTGTGCCTTGTTTGAATTGGTTATAGGTCAGATTTATGGGTCAGATAATGACTCCAAGGTTCAGAGGAGCTAGCGACAGTTGGTACGGCGCTTAAAGATGTATGCTCTAAGGTGTATTCGAGAAAGGCGCTCTGAAAAAGGGCGTCTTTTTTATATTTAACACAAAATCCGCCGAAGCGGATTGTGTTCGAACTCGCGGCAGTTAGCTCTTTCTCAGCAATAAGAGAATTTTAGGTTACCAGACTTGTAAAGTCAATATTGGTTCTATAGTACTAGTCTCACAACTTTTTATTCCATTCGTCTTTTGAAATAGCTGCTTGTTTCAGTATTTCTTTTAGCAAAGCAATAGAAATATCACCAACATGAGGGTTTGGTATATGTACTTTCAGGGAACCTTTTATCATGAAGAGGTGTCTCCCTCCGGAAAATGGCCCGTCGAAACCAAATTGGCGCATTCCAAATATCAGTTTGCGGAGAGAAATATTTTTAAGCATTTCGGAACTGACCTCGGCGGTCGAAATTGATGCTCAATCCCTGAATTTTTTCACCACACTTTATCTTTAATACGACCCAGTCTTCGAGTACTTCAGCCAACTGTTTTCTGCAACTTTCAAGAGTGTGAGAATTTGCCCAGACACCGCTCAAGCCTTTGATTTCGCCGAAATAGGTTCCATCTTCAAGGATTTTGTAAATAGCATAGTCAAGTTTGGAGTTTATAAATGACGTGATCATGCCTAAATGCTATACCAATTGTTATGGTCATGCAAGGTGTTTTGGTGTGGCTCAAATATTAAGGAATTAGCCACAAGATTTCTTTGTCAAATAGTCAGAATAACCGGTATGACCATCGGCCTCTTCGCTGTTTTCTGCAATAGGTAATGGCTAACAGCGTCCGTAATAGCATCTTTGACCAAGTCGATATTGATCGGATTTTGACCTTGTGTAGCTTTCTCGGTCGTCTCTTTGATCAATAGCCGGACCTCGTGCAACAATTCTTGCGACTCGCGAAGATATACAAAGCCGCGGGAAATGATATCGGGGGATTTCTTCAGCTTGCCGGTAGTGACATTGATGATGCCGAAGACGATGAATATGCCGTCTTGGGCTAGCATTTGGCGATCGCGTATGACGACATCCTGGACATCGCCTACAGAAAAGCCATCCACAAGCACTAGGCCCGAAGGCGCTTTTTCCTTGAGCTTGACGTTGCGCTTGCCGCCTTGGTCCATCAATGAGA
>CAYTUZ010000072.1:0-2080 GCA_964441635.1 uncultured Candidatus Saccharibacteria bacterium | reverse complement strand
CGTGGCATCTTCACGGCGGCGTCGTTCGAGCGTCACCTCATCGAAGCGCGCGACAACTTCGTCTACGGAATAGGCACCGTAGGCTTTGAAATCTACAATCACCGGCTTGCCGCGCGTCAATGTTCCGGTTTTGTCGGTCAGGATAAACTTCACTTTGGAAAGTTGCTCCAACACACTGCCGCCTTTTACCACCACGCCGCGCTTGGCCGCATAGGTCGTCGCGATAGTAAAAGCCAGAGGCACCGCCACAGCGATATCGTCGGCACAGACGACAAGAAGAACTGCCAAGATTTCGTGCGTGGAAAGGCCGAGAACATACATTATTATCGAGGCCGCGAGTGACATGAAAATATACCACTGTGTAAAGCGGTCTGCGGCGCGTTCAGCCCGGCTTTTATTCTGGCTGGAATTTTCGACCAGCTTGATCATGCGCGAAAGCGTGGTGTCGGCGCCAACATGCGAAGTCCGGACGACTAACGAACCGGAATCGTTGAAAGTTGATGTAAAGACTTTGTCGCCTTTTTTCTTGGAGACAAGCTCGCTCTCGCCTGTCAGAGACGATTCATCCACGGAAGCTTCGCCGGAAAAAACAATGCCGTCAACTGGCATACGGTCACCAGCTTCGACGACGACAAGGTCGCCCGGTCGGGCATCATGTGCGGGAATTTCTTTGACACTATCATTTACAAGAATCCTTACGCGCTCGACATGATATTTCATCAGGCTTTGAATGGTTTTCTTGGCACGCGACTGTGTGACGTAGTCAAAAAGCCTAGCAAAAGCCAGCATCAGAGTAATAAATGCCGCTGATGTCCATTCCTCGGCTAAAAGCGAGAATGTTAGAGCGATCGAAGCCAAAAGATCCACTGACAAAGTTCTAGCCAAAAGCGAACGGACAGCACTCACCAAAACCGGAATCAAACCAACGAATGAAAAAATCATCAGCGTGGAATTTATCCACGCGGATTTAAAAAAGATTGATGCTATTAACACAAGAGCGGTAGCACCGATTAGGACTATATCAAAGTAATAGCCGACTTTTTTCATGTATCTAGTTGTGGCTCAAGATGTATTTTTTGTGATAGAGAAATTTCAGCCATTCTGCGATCAAGGTCGCAACCATCGCGACGATCCATGCCGCCGCTATGATCATCTCGAGTTGGAATTCACGCTCTTCTATTTCCCGGAGCGAACGTGCCACTAGCTCAAAACCAGATGTGCCATTTGTGGAATTCCAGTGCTTTATGACCGCAGCAAACCTTTGACCGGAAGGAATCTGCCAAGTGATCTTATTCACATTTAAATTTCGTGTAGAATCGAGCACGCCAACAGGCAAAGTCGGCGAACTTGAGCCGAGAACAGCCGACGAGACCAAAGTCTTACCCTTGTCATCAAAAATCATAACGAAGGCAGCGAGGCTTTTGGTTATATCTACATTCGAAGCGCCGCTCGCCAATTGTTCCGGCGGCAAACCTTGGCTTAATGCGGCCGCAGAATCTTCTACGAGCTGGATCTGCGGGTCATTGGCGCTTTGGCGATAATTTTGCTGAACCACAGCATAAACCGTCCCCAAGATGATGGTGGTGGCAATGGCAACCGGCAACCAAGACACAAAAACACGTTGATTTATCATGCATCAATTATAACTGACAAGAGGAATTGCCGCAATTCTCATTTTTCTCTATTCTCTATTCTCTAATCTCAATTCTCTTTTTTTATTTAGCCGCAAGATAATTCCCCACCATCCATCCGAGAGTGCCGTCAGTAAGCTTGACCTGCCACCAAGCATAATTGTTCGCCGATATAGGTCCGCCGACTACCGTAAGTGCGGTGCCAAGCGGAGCAATGTAAAGAATAGTGCCGGAAATACTCGGAGTCAATCTTAGGTTTACTTTCGAGATTGTCTGGGCTTTGCCATTCACTGTAAGTTTTGACGTTGATACCGATGTTCCTCCATATGAAAGATATGCGGAGACCACCCAGCCAGCGGAGCCATTCGAGAGCTTGACCGGAGCCCAAGTGTAGCCACTAGCCGCAACAGAGCTGCCGGTTACAGCAACACTAGTGCCTTTGACGAGAG
>CAYTUZ010000071.1:0-2251 GCA_964441635.1 uncultured Candidatus Saccharibacteria bacterium | reverse complement strand
AGCCAACTAGCCCACTGGCTAGTTGTCCCGAGGAGCCTCGCGACGAGGGGCTCGTAGCGACGTGGGTGGCGGAACCCATGGAGTAGAGCTGCATGATCGAGGTGGTCGAGAGGGCGTAGTTGTAGATGCGGACGTCGTCGAGGAGACCTAGATAATGAGAACTTGTGTTGTCATAACGTGAAGCCAAAGCGGAGCTACCTGCTATATTAGTGCCTGTATATGCCGCACTATTAACAAAAATACCGTCTTTATAATAAGATCCTTGTGAATTTGAGTTATTAAGAACAAAAATAAGATTATGCCACAAGCCATCACTTGGTGTGGTAGCCAAATCATGCCAAGATCCATCATAATAACCAATCTTGTTTGCCACAAGATTTGCGTCTACAAACCCAATCACCAATCTACCTGTTTGAGAATCAAAAAGATAACCAGTGTTTAAATTGCCTTCACCTTTTTGTGTAGATTTAATCCAGAACGAAAATGTGTATGTCTTATTGGTTAATGACAGACTTGAAACATTTACGGAATTATTAACCCCATTAAAACTCAACGCCTGTCCCACCTTCCCCGCCACCTGCGCGCTGCTGGTCGAAGTAAACCCGATCATATCCCCATTATTCCCACTCCCGCTACTATCCGCCACGTTATTGACCATATTCTTGCCGTCGAAGGTCCAGTAGCCGACGAGGCCGGTTTTGAGGGAGACTGGGAGAGAAGCGGCGACGACGGAGGCGTGGGCCGAAGGCACAGAATTTAGAATTTGGAATTTAGAATTTAGAAGAAGCGCAAAAACAAACAAAATTCCAAAAGTTGTTCTTAATTTTTTGCTTTTGTTTTTCATTCTGGATTCTTTATTCTGGAGTCTATTCTAAATTATAAATTCTATATTCTAACTTCTAGTTACTAACGCCTATCAAATAATTCCTAGCGGCAAAATCATATTGCTCGATAAATATTTTCTTGAGCGGAACTAGCGAATTGAGTTCATAGAATGTGAGCGTCGCCTCACGATAGGTCTTTTCATCAACACTGCGATAAGAGACAGGTGCCAAATCGTTAGCAAAAAGGATAGCATTCGCCATTAGCCGTGCTGTTCGCTTGTTACCGTCTTCGAATGGCTGGATGTAGCTCGTGCCGGATAGAGTGATGAGAGCTTTTGCATATAGCGATTGCGCACGCGCGACCGCGGCAATGAGAGCCTCCACCGCCTCGGCGATCTGGAATGGGTTATCGAGAGGCCGATAGAGCGAACCGGCGATGCCGACCGGCTTGGCGCGAAAATTATTTTGCACATTCAAGCCTTCGACCAGTAGCCTGTGCACTTCCTCGATATTTTTCCTCTTAAGCTCTTTGAACTGATCTTTATTAGTGTAAATATATGTAAAAGCATTTTTGTGATTCAAGATCATCCTAGCCTCCTCTTCGCTCTTGCCTTCGGCTTTTTGTCCGCGCAAGATCAAGGCTTCGGTATCAAGAAGTGTGTAGGTATTACCTTCGATTTTGGAAGATTTCCAAGACAGTTCGATCACAAAACGTTCAAGCTCTTTTTTGTGTATAGTTTCCGAAACGCCAACAAGCCGGCTTTTGTAGTAATCCGTAGCCGCGTCCAAAACCTTCTTTTCTTCATCGTCAAATAAGTCGAAATTCAAAGCGGCGAACAATTCAAAATCGTAGCTTTTCGCGCCATATCGCCGGTCGGGGTCAATGGCATTATAAGCCGCGGCATCAACCGGCGTTATGAGCTTGCCGTATTCGCTAAGGGTATAAGAAGTCGCTGGGCCAGCGCCATGAATTTTTAGCACGCCACCAGATTCTAGCTCTGATAGAGCCCTTTTTACGCTGACAAGCGAAATCTCTTCGCCATTCTTAGCCAAATATTCGTGTACATCCGAAGACTGCGCCTTTTCGCAGCTTCTTATGAAATTGACGATTTGTTGTTCTCTTTTGTTCATTTTATTCATTCTCTTGAATTTAAGGCTTTATTTTGACTAATCGTATCATTTTACCATATTTATCGTATCATTTTGACACGATTACACATGTCCGACATGTGTAATTACTCTAGTATTTCCTCTGATAATCTTTTTGCTTCTTTCATAAAAAAATCCTGCACAGCCAAATCATCTACTTTCGCAATCATTCTCGGGTAATCTTTCAATTCAGTCACTTTCAAGAATTGCGCGCCGAGCTGGATCGGGTCTATGTGATGATCAAATTTTATCTTGGCTTTCTTTGTGAGTTCCTCCAC
>CAYTUZ010000070.1:0-2315 GCA_964441635.1 uncultured Candidatus Saccharibacteria bacterium | reverse complement strand
GCCATAACGTAAGTCGATAGTATCAAATGCTGGCGGCACTTTCTTTGCACCGGCAGTTGCACTCATATGTGACCAGAATGAAACGAGGTTGGCGAGCTCATTATCAAAATCATTTCGCTCGTTAAAATATATCACAGCCGTATCAACCGGTGTCGAAGTTGCGTCGGCGCTTTGTTCAATATGCGGATTGGCGATGTAAAGTTCGTATTCGCCACCACCTTTCAGCAAAATTCCTAAAGGACTAATATTGCTTTTACGCACGCCATCATAAAACTGTTGTAGCGCCTTGAAGGTCGTGCTTGTCGCCAAATATTTGCCACTATCATCAGCGTCCACGGAATTGTCATCCAAATCTGGCACGAAATAGTTATTATAGACATTTCCTGAAAGAGACGGCGCCGCCACATATAACATCCCTGAACTGTCGACAAAGTAACACTTGCCAGTATCGTTCGGATCAGAGTTAAAGTTTGGCAGGTTCGTACACGCAAGAGCCGCTGGACTTTTTTCGCTCACGCTGACATTCAAGCCAGTCCAGCCTTCGCGGCTGACACTCACTTCGTCGATCCTAGGCGACAAAGCTTTGATCGCGGCCGCTATTCTGGATTTGGCATACAAAAAAGTATTGGCTTTGGAAAATATGCCGAGATAGTCACCTTGAAGTGACTCCAGTGCCGCCGCGCTGAGATTTGGCGTAATATCAGCATCCGCGCCGACCACCTTCACAGTCTGAATCGTAAAAGTGTTCAAATATGTCACTTTTGATATCACATACATCCAACAAAAAAACGACGCCGCAAAAAGTATTGCCAGCAAAACATTCTTACGCTGGCGATTGACCGCAAACTTCGCCGACTGGCGCGAGAGCGTCGTCACGTGCACATTATGTAATAACTTGTTTGCCAAGATATTTGACCAGCACTTCTGGGACTTTGATCGAACCATCTGCTTGCTGGAAGTTTTCAACCAAAGAAACCAAAATGCGCGGTGTCGGAATAGCGGTCGCATTCAAGGAATGAGCATAACGCATAACGCCGCTCTGGTCGCGATAGCGGATATTCAAACGGCGGCACTGGAAGTCGTGGAAATAAGAAGCGGAACCGATTTCGCGATATTTACCTTCTTTGGGCACCCAAAGCTCGATGTCGTATTTTTTGACTTGGCCCAAACCCAAATCGGCGCCGCAATTGACCACCGTGTGATACGGTATGCCCAAACTCTCGATGAATTCTTCGGTATTCCGGTTCAATTCTTCATGCAACTTTACCGAAGTTTCGTGGTTGGCTTCACAGAGTATCACTTGCTCGAATTTGTAAAATTCATTGACGCGGATCAGGCCATGGACGTCTTTGCCATGCGCGCCCGCTTCACGCCGATAACAACTAGAGAAACCGAGATATTTCTTGGGCAATTCACCAGCAGCCAAAACTTCATCGGCATGAAAACCCATGATCGGCACTTCCGCCGTGCCAGCGAGAAAATCGCCGTCCTGCGTCCTGTACAAATCTTCTTCCCCGCCCGGTAAATAACCGGTGCCATAGAGGTTGATGGCTCGCACGACAATCGGTGGCAAAATGGGCGTGAAGCCTTTTTTGGAGAAAAATTCCAGAGCGTAATTCCAAATAGCAAAACAAAGCGTGACAGCATCGCCTGTGAGGTAGTATCCGCGGAAACCATGGACTTTTTGGCCGCGCTCGAGGTCGAGCATGTGAAGTTTGGTCATGATAGCGACATGATCCTTGGCCGCAAAAGCAAACTGCGGCTTTTCACCCCAAACTTTTACTTCGACATTATCGGCATCACTATTGCCTTCTGGCACAGACATGTCAGGAATATTTGGCACGCGCAACATTAGGTTTTGCCAGTCCTTCATCACAACCTTGAGTGCTTCTTCATCCTTTTCGAGTTCGGCCTTGACCAGTTTCATCTCACTGATCAGTTTTTCTTTATCTTCCGGACTTTCGGCTTTCATGATTGCCTCGCTCGCTTTATTTTGCGCGGCACGCTTCTTTTCGGCACTAAAAAGCAGGTTTTTGCGCTTCTCGTCTATATCCAAAAGCTCCTCAACCTTGAATTGCATGTGCTTTTTCTTCGCTGCCGCAGCAACAACATCTTTATTTTCCCTGATAAATTTGATGTCTAACATGGGTTTATTTTAGCACAAATATTTTCAATTGCATTAGGGGGTGGTAGAATGGTGAACCAGCGGGACATGTTTTATTTTGCGTAAAAAATCCTAAAATTTGCCTTGCATAACGTTTTGTTAAAATGGTTTTTTTTAGCAATATAAAACATGTCACGCTGGTTCAACCTTC
>CAYTUZ010000069.1:0-2316 GCA_964441635.1 uncultured Candidatus Saccharibacteria bacterium | reverse complement strand
GCGCGGGAATGGTGGGTTTGGCGGTGGGCATAATTATTTTGATGTTGCTCGATAACAGCGAACTCAAGGAAGTTTGGCGCGCCATTCACCACAAAATCTGGAAAGTCACTATTCCGCCCGCGGAAGTTGAACACTTGTAAATAACCAATAACCAAAGACCAATAACCAAGAATGCTCTTTAAGGCACGCCCTTCCCTCGGCGCGACGAAAGGGGTTCACTCGGCTCGCTACACGCTGTTAAACGCTTCGCCGAGCTCACCCCTTTGTCGCTGCCTCGGCGGGCGGGCCGCTGCGATTTTTTGGTTATTGATTATTCCTTGATTATTGGTGTTTGATTATTGGTTATTTGTCATAAAACTGTTATATTCAATACTTATGAAGCCAGAAAGTATTCGAAATTTCTCGATAATTGCTCATATTGACCACGGCAAATCTACGCTGGCCGATCGCATGTTGGAGCTGACTGGAACGATCGAAAAGCGCAAGATGCAGGAACAAGTGTTGGATTCTATGGAACTAGAGCGAGAAAGAGGCATTACCATCAAATTGCAGCCCGTCAGAATGAAGTGGTCTTGTGTTATTCCTGCGAAAGCGGGAATCCAGGCTGTTAAACAAAACTATATCCTCAATTTAATCGATACTCCGGGTCATATCGACTTCTCTTATGAAGTCTCTCGCGCACTTCGGGCCGTGGAAGGCTCTATTTTGCTCGTAGACGCGACCCAAGGCGTGCAAGCGCAGACATTGACCACTTTGAACATGGCCAAGGAAGTAGGCTTGGTCATTATTCCTGTGGTAAGCAAGATCGATTCGCCCTTGGCGCAGGTTGATGAAACAGTCAAAGAAATCAGTCAGCTCATCAATTGCAGTCCAGAGGAGGTCTTGAAGGTTTCTGGCAAGACCGGCGAAGGCGTCGAACATCTGCTCGATGAAATCGTCAAACGCATACCGCCACCAGCGAATCCCGATAAAAAAGAATTCAGGTCATTGATTTTCGATTTTCAATACTCAAACCATACTGGTGTTATTGTCTATGTTCGAGTTATGAGCGGCAGTGCCAAGCGCCGTGACAAGCTCACTTTCAAAATCGCCAACCGCCAATTTGAAGCCATAGACGTGGGCTTCTTCATGCCCGAAGAAACGCCTACAGAATCATTGAATGCTGGCGAAATCGGTTATATCGTGACTGGCATCAAAGAACCGGGCATTGCTTCGGTTGGTGACACTATTTCTTCAATAAAAGACACAGAACCGCCTTTGGAGGGCTACCAGAGCCCAAAACCGGTCGTTTGGGCATCGCTGTACCCCGAAAGCCAAGACAATCTCGCTTTGCTCCGACAGGCTTTGGGCAGGCTAAAACTATCTGATTCAGCATTTACCTTTGAAGAGGAGGCTTCTGGCACGCTCGGCAAGGGCTATCGTTGTGGCTTTTTGGGTATGTTGCACTTGGAAATTGTCACCGAGCGTTTACATCGCGAATTCAACCTCGAATTGATAGTGACTATGCCGACAATCATCTATACTGTGACCCTAAAAAATGGCAAACAAAGCAAGATATATTCACCATCACTTTTTCCCGATGAACATGAAATCTTGAAAATTTCCGAACCGATAACCACCATGAAGATAATCACGCCACCACAATACATTGGCAGTTTGATGAAATCCATTTATGACCACGAAGGCGATGTTCTAGCTACGGATAATTTTGGCGAAACCCGTACGATTTTGACCTTGAATATGCCACTCCGGGAATTGATGCGCAATTTCTTTGATGAAGTCAAAAGCGTCTCTTCTGGTTATGCTTCGATTTCCTATGATATTACCGATAGCAGGGAAGCCGACGTGGTCAGGATGGATATTCTGGTTGCCGATGAAACCGTGCCGGCCTTTGCTCGAGTCGTTTCGCGAAAAAGAGTGGCCGAAGATGCCGAACAAGCCGTCGAACGCCTCCATAACCTTTTGCCCCGAGAATTATTCACGTTCAAAATTCAAGCCAAAGCGCACGGACGCATCCTGTCTTCACGCACTGTTTCTGGCATGAAAAAAGACGCCGCCGGCACGCTTTCTGGCGGTGATATCACCCGTAAAATGAAATTGCGCGAAAAACAAAAAGAAGGTCGCAAACGTCTGAAGGAGCATGGCAAAGTCAGTATTTCACAAGATGTTTTTGTGAAGATGATGCGGAGTGAGTAAATAACCAATAACCAAGATCCAATAACCAAGGAATAATCAATAACCAATAAGCTGCAGTGGCACGTCCGCCGAGGCAGCGACAAAGGGGTGAGCTCGGCGAAGCGTTTAACAGCGTGTAGC
>CAYTUZ010000068.1:0-2634 GCA_964441635.1 uncultured Candidatus Saccharibacteria bacterium | reverse complement strand
GGGATTTTTTACGCAAAATAAAACATGTCCCGCTGGTTCACCATTCGAATAATCATTTATGTATCAAAAAAACACTACAACAAAAATAAATAAGTCACAATATCCTTTTCTACTAAGGCAAATACCGCATTTGCCAGAAGAATTGCATATGGCTGGAAAATTGCCGTCCGACGATAATAAATTTTTGTGCGTTGTTGGATCAAGGTTGAACAGCAAATACGGCCATGATGCATGCGTGAAGCTCATAAGCGGTCTCGCTGGCTATCCTGTTGTCATAGTTTCTGGACTTGCGTTAGGAATAGATTCCATAGCGCACGAAGCTGCATTGGACGCAAAATTAACGACAGTTTCATTTCCCGGTTCGGGCCTTTCTTATGATGCCTTGTATCCTCCGTCACACAAGCACTTGGCCACCAAGATCGTTGAGGCTGGCGGCGCGCTCTTATCGCCATTCAAACTAGATCAGCCCGGTGCAGAGTGGACTTTTCCCACAAGAAATCGCCTGATGGCCGGCATGAGTCACGCGACTCTGATCATTGAGGCAGCGAAAGGTTCTGGCACCTTGATCACTGCGGATTATGCCGGCACATTCGGGCGTGATATTTTGACTGTCACAGGTTCGATATTTGACGAATTATCATACGGTCCGCATATGCTCCTGCGCCGCGGTGCGACGCCAGTCGCGTCATCTGCCGATATCTTGCAAGCTCTCGGCTTCCCTGTTATTCGTACCGACGGCATGAATCAAGCTCTGCCCAATTTTGCGGAGATGTCTCTTTCGCCTGAGCAAAAGACAATTGTTGACTATTTGAAGATTGAACCTCTTTCTTCGACTGACTTGATAAGTAAAACTGGCTTTGCTTCATCAAAATTTAACGCAATTGTTTCCGAACTTGAACTTCTCGGCATAATATCGGAATACAATGGCAGGTACAAAATTGCCTAAGCAAAAGAAAAAACGACTTCAAGTAAGAGGCGGGGCGGAACTTACTTTTTGATTCAAAATCCCTTTTATCTCAAAAAATTGCCCAGCACTTCTTTAATATTTTGAATCAAAAAGTAAGTTCCGCCCCGCCTTTTACTTGCCCACGAAGTTTCCATTTTTGAAATGAAAACCTGATTTCATCCGAAACTACTTCGCTCGCAATAATTCTCCAATGACCCGAATAGTTTTCTTGATCTGACTGATTTTAGTATTCCTGCCAAAAGAGAACCTGATCGAAGTTTTACTATTCGCGCCTATAGCTTTCAAAACAAAAGATTCCGATTCATCGCGCAAACAAGAACTCTTGGTCGAACAAGCGATGCCGCGCGCGTCTAGTTGCAAGACAAAGAATTCACTGTCAATTCCCGGAATAGAAATGTTCGCAATGTGAGTCGAAGATGTTTCAAGATCGCCATTCACAGTAATATCTTTATTTATCAGCTTCAATTCGCTTACAAAATATGCTCGAAGTGAAGCCAGCCGCGCGTTTTCACGATAACGATTGGCGTGAACAAGTTCTAGCGCCTTAGCAAAACCCATGATGCCAGCGATATTTTCCGTGCCCGATCGCAAGCCGTTTTCCTGTCCGCCGCCGTAAATAATAGGCGCAAGCGGAATATGATGGCGGTGATACAGCGCGCCAATGCCTCGCGGGCCATAAACTTTCGAGCCATCCAGTGTCAAAAAATCTACGCCGAGCTGCTCCACATTCAGGTCTAGAAGCAGCCCTTGAGCCGCATCAGTGTGAAAAAGCGGATATTTAATTTCGGATTGAAAATTGAAGATTGAGGTCACACCAGCCTTCGCTTGCAAATTCTTGGCGCGCGATTGGCGAATGATTTTGGCGATCTCACGTATAGGCTGAATAGAACCGATTTCATTATTCACTGCCATTATCGAAACCATAGCTGTATTTGGTAAGATTTTCTTCCGAAGATCGTCCAGATCAACGATCCCGTTACTTTTCACATTCACCGTGTCGATCTGCACACCTTTGTCATTCAGATGATTGGCACATTCTCGCACCGAGGAATGCTCGATCGCGCTTATGAGAACGTGCATAGCCTCGTATTCCACGCCTTGTTCATGCAACCATTCGATCGAACCCAAGATCGCCATGTTATTTGCTTCGGTTCCGCCTGAAGTAAAAATTATTTCGTCCGCAGAATTGGCATGAATGTAGCCAGCGACTTTTTTCCTAGCTTCATTTAGCGCCTTTTTTGCCGCCACACCTTCCTTGTACCACGAAGAAGCATTGGCGTAAGCCGAACTAGAGTATTTTTTCATCTCTTTCATGACCCGCTTGTCGATCGGCGTCAAAGAAGCGTAGTCGAGGTATATTCGGCGGTTAAACATGATACGAGTGTACAATGAAAACCGTGGTGAGTAAATAGCGCTCACATCCCAAAAGTTGACAGCGAGCGAATTTTGTAGTAAACATAAAGTAAATTTAGCGCGACATTCGCATGAAGCGAATGTCTTTGAAAACAAAATAAAATGGGAGGAAACAGTATGAAAATGAATGTCACACTAAACATGTCGGTAACGAGCGTTTTTGCGCTATTGGTATCGGTTATGCACTCCGTAGGGCAAAATCAAACACAGATGTATACCTTGGTTGACCTTGGAACGTTGGGCGGATCTACGAG
>CAYTUZ010000067.1:0-2733 GCA_964441635.1 uncultured Candidatus Saccharibacteria bacterium | reverse complement strand
GATGGCAAAGCAACTGGAGATATGCCTGTAGATCAGGCCGTGAAGCTGATTCGGGGTCCGAAAGGCAGCACGGTCAAGATAAATTTTCTGCCAATTAATACCTCAAAACCTGTAGTCAAATCGATCACTCGCGATATAATCAATATTCCCACAATAGATACGAAAGAAAAATCGGGAAATACCTCATCAGGCAATAGCACAAGTACAGTCGCAAAAACTCCCAACGATGTCTATGTTATCCAACTTTATAGTTTCACGGCGCAATCCGCCGATTTGTTCCGAAATGCTTTGCGCCAATTTGTGCTCTCTGGCGACCATAAGCTCATTCTGGACTTGCGTGGCAACCCCGGCGGTTATCTCGATGCGGCTTGGGACATGGCTTCTTGGTTCTTGCCAGCAGGGAAGACAGTAGTTACGGAAGATTTTGGCAAGAATGGCGCTCCCAAGGTTTATTACAGCAAAGGCTATAACATTTTCGCCAACACAAATCTAAAAATGATGATTTTGGTTGATGGCGGCTCCGCTTCAGCTTCGGAAATCTTGGCAGGTGCTCTAGAAGAGAATGGTGTGGCCAAGCTTGTAGGCAGTAAAACCTTCGGCAAAGGCTCGGTCCAAGAATTGGTACCGATAACTCCTGATACCTCGCTCAAGGTCACTATTGCCCGTTGGCTCACGCCAAACGGCCACAATCTATCCCATGATGGTCTCGATCCAGATTATCCAGTCGACGTGACCGATCAGAATACAAAGAATGGCGCCGATCCGATCATGGATAAGGCTGTTCAGTTGCTAAATGGCCGTTAATAATGTAACTTGGTAAATATGAAGGTTATATTGCTTACAGATGTCGCGAAATTGGGCAAACGTTTTGATGTAAAAGACGTCAGTTCTGGCCACGCGACCAACTTTCTGATTCCTAGTAAGTTTGCTATTGCTGCCACGGCTGAAGCCTTGAAGAGTCTCGACGTGCAAAAAAAGAAAGCAGAAGGGGAGAAGAAAGTCCAAGAAGAGCTTCTTATCAAAAATCTTGCTGAACTAGATGGCAAAACTTTGACGATCAAAGAAAAAGCCAATAAAAAAGGTCATCTCTTTGCCGGCTTACACCGTGAAGAAATTGCCAAGCAAATCGCAAAGTTAACGCGCATAGAAATTGATCCGAGTAACATTATGCTCGATCAACCTATCAAAGACTTGGGTGAGCACACTATCGAAGTAAAAACGGAAGGAAAGTCGGCTAAGTTTACTTTGGTTATTGAAAGTTAGTTTAAGCAACGTGGGCGATATTCTTCCTATCAATGTCGCCATTGAAAGTCGTCTTGCGCTTGGTCGAGAATTCCACAACGCCATTTTTGAGTGCAAAAAGGGTATGATCTTTGCCCATGCCAACATTCCTGCCGGGCAAAACAGTAGTACCGCGCTGGCGCACGATAATCTCGCCAACCGAAATCGCTTGGCCATGATTTACCTTTACGCCAAGGTATTTGGGGTTAGAATCGCGTCCGTTTTTGGTTGAGCCGGTTGCTTTCTTATGTGCCATAGTGAAAACAGCTTAACACAGGCATATTTTTGATGCAACCAGCAATATAATAACTAATATGATGCATTGGCACGCCCGCCGAGGCAGCGACAAAGGGGTGAGCTCGGCGAAGCGTTTAACAGCGTGTAGCGAGCCGAGTGAACCCCTTTCGTCGTGCCGATGGAAGGGCGTGCCTAAAGGGAATATACGGCTTAAAATATAGGTATTTCATGTACTAAATACGGCTCTGCTGAGCCATATTATAGCTATAAAAAGCTTGACTTTTGGAGCGCTATTTGCTATACTGGATGCGTAATCAGCTAGTGAGGTTCATACTTCGCGAAGCTGGTTTTTAATTTATGACTGAACTTACAACCGGTGTGATCTTCCTCTTGTCATCGTTGTATGGCGCCGGACAGACAAACGTAAATCTTGCAACTGCCGCCATGGCAATCGACAATGTGGAGGCGTCAACTACTAGCAGTTCTATGACAAATGCAGACGATAGTGCCACGACCAGCGTCGAAGCTTATATCCGCAAGGAATATGTGAACACGCCGATCCTGATCGAGGTTGCGCGATGCGAATCTCGCTTCCATCAATTCACAGATATTGGCACCGTTGTCCGCGGCATCGTGGATAGAGAAGACGTCGGCGTAATGCAGATCAATGAGCATTATCATGCCGATGAAGCGCAAGCCATGGGCATCAACATCTATTCGACCGAGGGCAACGTGACTTTTGCTAAATATCTTTACCAAAAGTACGGAACCGATCCTTGGAATTCATCCTCGAAATGTTGGTCAAGCGAGCTTGCCAGAAAATAAGTTAGAGAGAAATTAAAAATCTATTCTATAACAAGCGACAAAGAGGCTCCCTGTAACAGGGGAGTCTTTTTGTTTATCTCTTGTGACGGTGCTTATACAGGGCAATTCCAAGATATACCATGTCGCACAATATACGTTATGTGCAATCAGAACCTTTTAATTATATTGAATCTAATGTAGTGCTTGACCGTTTGTAAGCGTAGACCACGGATATGACGATAACAACTTTGTCGAGATGAAGTTCCAGATGACCGTCGCTATTCCCTTCAAGTATTGATTCCAAATGTTCAATGCGATCTCCCCTGCATAGTTCAAATTATCTTGCACCGTAGGGGAGTTCAGTATTGTGCGCAGGTTGAAGCCAAAGTAACCGAGGATGATGAGGGCGAT
>CAYTUZ010000066.1:0-2948 GCA_964441635.1 uncultured Candidatus Saccharibacteria bacterium | reverse complement strand
AAATTGATCGAAAAAACCAACCCAGAATGGTTGGAAATTGTATTACGTTAATGGTGTCTATGAGGTTTGTGCTTCTGGATTCCCGCCTTCGCGGGAATGACACGCGAAAGAAATTTTACTTCAGAAGTTTCACCAACTCTTCGCCGAGCTTCTTTATCGCCTTATCATCCAACACCGAAACCGTCAGTACCTCTTTCTTTAATTTTGAAAAAACCTTGATCGCCTTCTCCACAGTTTTCGCGTCAACAAGATCAGTCTTTGTCAGAATTATCACCTCCTTTTTCTCTGTGAGCCCTTCGCCAAACTTTTCCAACTCTTTCCTAACCGTCAAATAATTACTCTCAATTTCAGACAATCCCGTCGCGTTCTCCCTCTCCTCGTCTGAGGAGAGGGCTGGGGTGAGGTCCGTTTTTTCCAACGACACCAAATGCAGCAGCAGCTTCGTTCTTTTCACATGCCGCAAGAATTTGTGCCCCAAGCCTTTGCCTTCTGCGGCACCTTCGATCAGTCCCGGAATATCTGCCAGAATAAAGCCGCCAGCAAGAGCGCCGAGGTTGGGATCGAGCGTGGTAAAAGCATAACTCGCGACTTTGGCATCGGCGTTGGTTAGTGCATTCAAAAGACTAGACTTGCCGGCATTGGGCAAACCGATGAGGCCCGCGTCGGCGATGAGGTCGAGCTCGACCCGAAAATCCGCTTCTTCACCGGCAAATCCGCCGGTAGATTGTCCCGGCCGCACATTGGTTGAGGCCTTGAAGTGTTCATTGCCCATGCCACCTTTGCCGCCATGAAGGATTTTGAGCATCTGCCCTTCTTCGAGGAGCTCGACGACTCGGCCACTTTCTGTATTTGTCACCACAGAACCGATAGGAAGTTCAATAATACAGTCCGTGCCGCCCGAGCCTTGCCGACTAGAACTCAAACCATCTGAACCTTTACCAGCTTCAAAGTTCTTGACCGATTTGTGCCGCGCCAGAATATTCAAGTCGCGAACGGCCTTGACGTAAACGTCGCCACCCTTGCCGGCATTGCCGCCGGAAGCGCCAGCCATTTCTTTGCCTTTTTCATGCCGCCAGCGCACGACGCCGGCACCACCGTTTCCGGCTTTGGCGTGGAATGATATTTCGTCGATGAAAGCCATAATGTTTAGTAAAATTTTCAATTTTCAATGAATTTTCAAATTCCAATAAGGAAAACTGCAAAATGTGAATGTTGGCTTCTTGAAAATTGAAAATTCATTGAAAATTGCTAAATTGAAAATTGAAAATTAATTGTTAATTGGTGTTTGGTTATTGGTTATTTTATTCGATAACCTATAAATGTCTAGAAGAGCAAACAACACCGCAAGCACAATCGGACCCATTACAAAACCAATAATGCCAAAAACAATAATGCCGCCTAAGACTGATAGTAGCACGAGCAATGGATGTAACCTAAGACCCCGATTGACTAGGTTCGGTCCCACAATATGGTCGATCACGATCACACAAGTGTATCCCCAAACCAAAAGTCCGGCAGCATAGAGATAATTTCCGGAGAGAATAAGATATGCCGCGGCGGGAATGATCACGATACTGGTACCAAAGCCGGGCACGAGTGCCGCAACACCAGCGATAGTTCCCCACAATGCTGGCGCAGGAATGCCGAAGACGAGGAAACCGAGGCCGGTCGCCAGTCCTTCGAGCAAGCTCACAAAGAGCGCGCCAATAAAGACCGACTGGATGGCACGCTTCAAGGTGCGAATGATGAATTCTTGATTCTCATGAAGTTGCGGACTCCAGAATAGGAAACGCTGAAGTAGCGATGCGCCGTCACGCAGGAAGTAGAAAAGCGACAAAAGGAAAATGACAACATAAGCGGCGACGACCGCCATGCCGGTAAAGACCGTGTCGAGGTGAGCAAAGAGCCACGCGAGAGCGGTCTTCAGATATTCGGTGATATTCAAAGTGTCAAAAGAGTAAGGCTGGATCACGCCAAAGACCAAGTCGGAAAAACCGGCGGAGAAATTATTCAAGGCGCTAATAACCAGCGAGCGGTTGCCTTCATCGGTCAGCATGGCGTACAGAGTTTGGATTTCAGAATAAATACTGCCAGCGAGGAAGAAAAGCGGCACCAACACCACAACCAAAACTCCCAAGACGGTAATAAAAGCCGCCGCGCGCTTGGCCCACGTGCCATAGCCGAGGATTTTTGCCAGTTTTTCATAAACTGGAAAAACTAAAACCGCCGTAGCAATGCCGAGAACCAGTGGTGTGATAAAAGGCCAGAATAGGAAAACGGTCGCGGCAACAGCGCCGAGTAATAGTATGAAGAAGAAATAGGAGGACATTCGCGAGTGCATGGTATTTATAGTATTTAGTATATAGTATATAGTATTTAGTATAAGCGCAAATGGAAAATTCACAAAAAATAAGATCTTTTACAGATCTGATCGCTTGGAAAGAAGCTCATAAACTGGTGATTTTCGTGTACAAAATTACAAAACAATTCCCAAAAGAGGAACTTTACGCTCTCGGTGACCAGATGCGGAGGTGTGCAGTCTCGATTTCATCTAATATAGCCGAGGGATTCAGCAGAAAAACCAACAAAGAGAAAGCTCAATTTTATTCCATGGCACGAGGCTCGATAACTGAATTGCAAAATCAGCTAATGGTCGCTAGGGATGTTGAATATATAACAAAAGAAAAATTCAAAGAAGCGGCGTGTTTGTCAGTGTTGGTCCATAAACTGGTTAATGGCTTGATGAAGAAAGTATTTAGTATTTAGTATATAGTATAATCGCAAAGTTATTTTGTGTTTATACTATATACTAAATACTTCATACTAAATACTACTGTGTGTTTATACTATATACTAAATACTTCATACTAAATACTATTTTCCCATGTTATACAGTTGCTTCACCTCCCCCGGCGATAACGCTCGATTGTAGATGCGGACATCGTCGA
>CAYTUZ010000065.1:0-3019 GCA_964441635.1 uncultured Candidatus Saccharibacteria bacterium | reverse complement strand
AACAAGCCGGGATGGCGGAATTGGTAGACGCACACGACTCAAAATCGTGCGGAGTAATCCATGGGAGTTCGATTCTCCCTCCCGGCACAAACTGAAAATTATAAATCTATTTGAGGTGGAACATGGGTCCACCCGGTCCCATTGTAGGTGCTATCTATTCCACTCCAAAGGTATGATTGTATATCCGTGCAACCATATTCATCTGCTATGCCATTACTGCCTGGGCGCATTAGGGAATCGCCGTAAGATACTATCGCTGCGCCATCGGGATGCCCGTCACATCCTGGAATCCCGCCATTTTCTTGAGATAGCCCTCTTCCATAATAATCATAATCCATTATATATGGTACTCCCCAAGGATCTACCAATTGAGATGCTGAAATATAGGGCCCATGCCATCTTGCCACCTCTGTTGCAGTCCATTTGCATTGTGACTGACAATATAATTGTCCAACTGGAGCAGTGAGAACACCATTAACAAGAACTGAATTACAAATACTATTATCACCCGCTGTCGGCTTAGAGGCTAAGCCTGCTGAAGGTAAATCCAGTCTAACTTCAGGATCCACAGTAACATAAGGCTCTTTGAGACTTGCCTGCGCACATCCTCCGGGAAAAGCTCCAGTATCTATGAAGAGCTGATCTGCTGCCTGCCTTAAACTGCGAACTTCAGCGGATGCTTTTGCTTGCTTCGCTTTCTCGCGCGCGGCATTGGTTCCAACTAAAACAATTCCGGCCAAGATCGTAATAATTGCGATGACAATCAGCAATTCCACAAGTGTAAAACCTCTATTATTTGCGCATAACTTTTTACTTCTTTTGGCCGCTACACTTTCTAGATTCATCATATGTTGTATATTATAAAGCACTAGCCAATAAAAGACTATGGATAACTCACACAAAATTCTGGTGATAACCGGTCCTACAGCGACTGGCAAGAGCGATTTGGCGGTAAAACTGGCTAAAATCTTTGATGGCGAGGTCATTTCTGCCGATTCAAGACAAGTCTATAAGGGTTTGGATATTGGCACTGGCAAAATTACAACCGAAGAAATGCAAAGCATTCCGCACCATCTACTAGATATAGTCGATGCGAATAAAAGATTTACTGTGGTCGACTGGAAATCCGCCGCCATAAAAGCTATAGAAGAAGTCAGCGCGCGCGGCAAGTTACCCATCGTCTGCGGCGGCACCGGTTATTATATTTCCGCTTTAGTCGATAATAAGATTTTCCCAGAAGTTCCAAGCGATCCCGAGGAACATAAAAAGCTGGAATTGAAAACTGCGCAGGAATTGATTGCTGAACTAAAAAGATTGGATCCCAAACGCGCCGAGTCAATGCAACAGAATGGTGAATCGGCTAATAAGAGAAGGTTGGCAAGGGCGATTATCGTCGCCAGCAGAAGTCCGACTTCTGCACAAACTGGACGAAGTCCGACATTGTCATATAAAAACTCGATTTCTGGACGAAGTCCGACTTCGCTCCAGATCGGCATAACATTGCCAGATGCCGAACTCCGAACTCGCATTCATAATCGATTGATTAAGCGCCTTGATGCAGGAATGATCGAGGAAGCAAAAAGATTGAATGAAGCAGGACTTTCCTTTGAACGAATGAACGAGCTCGGTTTGGAATATAGATACTTGGCACAATTTCTTCAAAGAAAGCTAACAAGAGAAGAATTAACCGAAACGCTTTCAACCAAGATCTGGCAGTACGCGAGGAGGCAGAAGACTTGGTTCCGAAGGAATAAAAAAATTGTTTGGTTTGCACCGGACGATCTGGAAAATATTACTGCGAGAGTCAAACAATTTTTGGCATAAAAAAAGCCCGCAGGAGAATGGATCTCCTGCGGATGAAAAGAACAATTGGGCAGTTAGCTTGTGACGCTAAGCACCCACGAACCGTTTCTCCGGCAGACCTTGGCGTCAAACCCAGTGAGTTCGATCATACCCTTAAGTTTCCGAACGACGGTTTCCGTGACGCCCGGCTTGGAAACAGGTATCATCATCGACTCTCGCCCGCTGAATTCCTCATTTTCGAGAAATCGAACGTTAGCTTCAGAAGCCAATTCGATGAAGGCCTGTTCTTCTTCGGGCCTCATAAGCGGCACCTTGAAGCGATTCTGCTGGTATCCAAAACTCTTTAGTAATGTGCTCATATTTATCTTTATTCTAAGCTAGGTTAACCTATTTGTCAAGCAGTAAAATAACCGCTCTATCTCGAGACCTTTTCCCTGATGAAAAAATATGTTAAGATGCACACGGAAGAAGCAACAAGGAGGCGTAAGGTTTACTTAACCCCCAAGTAAAACTATGCCGAACACAAACAACAGCGTATGCACGTATACGTCTAGCTCAGACTTCTCTGAAATCACGGACAGTAACGGAACTGTTCGACTCGACTTCGGTCATGACAGCGATCATGACGTAGTTATTCGATATCTGGCACAAACAATACCCTCGCATCTGGACAGTGCGAAGAGCTTCATCGTCAACGCTAGGAACGCCGACGTAAATCCACGAACCGCCATGTTGATCGTGGAGTTGGAGATACTTGCCGAAGGCATGTGTCTCACACTTCAGTTGGAGGACTCAACTCCCGAGATGAATCGCGCAATCAAGTCGGAAAAAAGCCGTCGATGTCCCATCGGCACATAATCCTGCCGTTTCGTCCCCATAACCCCGCTGCTTTCGGCGGGGTTTTTTCTACCGCTTGCAATAGCTTCATTTATAAGATATCGTACAGAAGTTACCGAAATAGCAAAAATACCATGTCACAAAATCAGCTGATACAACTCAAAAATAAATCCACCGGCGAAGTCTATTGGACGCGCAAGAATAAGAAGAAAGTCGAGCGCAAAATTGAACTCAAGAAATACAGCTCAAAACTTCGAAAACACGTAGCTTTCAAAGAAGCCAAGAAATAGTATACTATATCGCGAGGGGGCGATTAGTTAAGTGGCATAACTGCGGTCTCCAAAACCGCTGTCGGGGGTTCGATTCCCTCATCGCCCGC
>CAYTUZ010000064.1:0-3089 GCA_964441635.1 uncultured Candidatus Saccharibacteria bacterium | reverse complement strand
TGTCGCCGCGAATGAGTAACGTGACACTCTTGCAGTAAGCCAATAACTGCGCAGCCGACTCAAATGCTGCATTGCCGCCTCCGACGACTGCCACATCTTGGTCGGCGAAAACTGGACCATCACAAGACGCGCAATATGTCAGGCCTTTGTGTTCCAGTCTGTCCGCGCCGATTATTTCTAGTTTTCGCCTGTGGCTGCCGGTTGTTATCAGAATTGATTTGGCTTCGTAACTGCCCTTTGAAGTCGTGACGAGAAAATTGTTGCCTTTCTTTTCAAGTTTTATCACAGATTCGCCTTCGTGAATGTCCACAAAATCGCCCGCATAAGCTTCCAGATGTTTTTTGAGGTTATTGGCCAATTCAAGGCCGGAAATTTTGACCGTGCCAATCCAATTTTCGATACCTTCCGAAACCGCGCTCTGGCCATTCCAATCTTTGGTGATAAAGAGTGTTTTTAACTGTTTTCTGGCGGCATAAACGCCCGCCGCCGCTCCTGCCGGCCCGCCACCCACGATTGCTAGGTCGTATGTCATTTAAGCATTATAGCAAATAACCAATAATCAAACACCAATAACCAAGGAATAATCAATAACCAATTAACGCCAATAAATTAATCACATTTGGTTATTGGTGTTTGGTTATTGGTTATTAATTTTAAAGTGCCTTCATTCTTTCGATCAAAAACCCTTTTTCTCCATTCCTAGCATTTACTGTTGCTTTTATCGCTAGACATTTGTCGATAGCGATCAATTCACGAAACTCGCGATAGGTTCTGGGGAACACCACTGCATCTGCCGTACCGGAAAAATCGGCAATTGTTACGAACGCCATTGTTTCGTTATTTTTCGTCTGCACCGTGCGCACTTCGTTCACAATAATGCCTATAATAACCGATTCACCCTCTTTTTTATCCTCCAACGCCTTCTTGATGTTGATATCCTTTTTCTCGATCATTTGCCGGAATTTTTCCAGCGGATGTCCCGAAATATACAAACCTAGAAGCTCTTTTTCCCAAGCCAATTTGTCCATCATATCGACGAGTGGTGCATCGGCCAGCCGGAGCGCCGGCACGCTCGAAGAGTCAGCCATCAGTCCAAAAAGCGAATCTTGGCTGCCATTCCGAGCTGCGCTCTCTTTATTATATTCCAGTAGTCGGTCTATATTCGCGATCATAATACCGCGATCTTCGCCAAAACAATCCATAGCACCGGATTTGATCAATGCTTCCAACGATTTTTTATTCAAATTCCGGTCTTTGACACGATCCAAGAAATCCGCAAGCGACTTGAATTGTCCGCCGCGTTTCCTTTCCTCAATGATAGCCGTGGAAACGCCTTGGCCGAAATTCTTGATAGTCACCAAGCCAAAGCGGATGCGGTACGGATGTTTTTCGCTTTTTATAACGGTGAATTGACTAAAGCTTTCATTCACGTCTGGCGGCAGGACCGGAATGCCCATGCGTTTGCATTCGGTGACGATCTCAGCGATCATCTCGATATTGCCAGACTCCGCCGTGAGTACCGCTGACATGTAGATCTCCGGATAATTGGCTTTCATGTAAGCTGTCTGATAAGCCACTTTGCCATAGCTCGCCGCATGCGCTTTGTTAAAGCCGTAAGCCGCGAAGGGTTCGATCAGCTTCCACATTTCCAGCGCCTTTTTCTCCGACATGCCATTTGCGATGAAGCCTTTGATCAATTTGTCTTTTTCACCTTGCATTTCTGCCGGAATTTTCTTGCCCATGGCTTTGCGCAACTTGTCGGCTTCGAGCCAACTATAGCCTGCGAGCTTGATGGCTATCATCATCACATCGTCTTGGTAGGTGATCACGCCATAAGACATGTCCAGAATATTTTTTAGCCGAGGATCGAGATACTTGATCTTGCTATGGTCATGTTTGCGCTCGATGTATTGCGGAATGGCTTCCATAGGACCCGGACGGTAGAGGGCGACCATAGCATTGATGTCGTGAATAGTTGACGGCTTCAAGTCGACCAGGAATCTGGTCATGCCCGAACCATTGAGCTGGAAGAGGCCGATCGTTTCGCCCTTGGCTAACATTTCAAAGGTTTTTTTATCATCCACAAAAATATTTTCAATATCGATTGTAACCAGTTCGATCTTGTGCACGCGTTCCACGGCATCGGCCAGAATGGAAAGGTTGCGAATACCGAGAAAGTCGAATTTCAGAAGGCCAGCATCTTCGATGGCATGCATATCGTATTGGGTGATAACTTTACCTTCACCTTTGGGATCGAATTGTAGTGGCGTAAAGTCGATAAGCGGCCGGGGCGCGATAACGACGCCAGCGGCATGTACGGAAATGTGTCGCGCACAACCCTCGATCTTTTTCGCCATATCGATGATTCTCTTGGTTTCTGGGTCGTTGTTATACATCGTGGTCAATTCTGGAACCATTTCCATGGCATGTTTCAGTGTCATGGGAAAGCCTTGCGAACCCATGGGAATCAGTTTGGAAATGCGATCGCCGGTTTCGAAGGGGAATCCCATGGCGCGGGCTACATCGCGGACAGCGCCGCGAGCCATCATGGTTCCGAAGGTACCGATCTGTGCCACGTTATCCTTGCCGTATTTTTCTCTGGCATAAGCGATCATTTCATCACGGCGGTTATCGGCATAGTCCATGTCGATATCGGGTGCGGATGGCCTTTCTGGGTTTAAGAAGCGTTCAAAAGGCAAGTTGTATTCCAATGGATTCACATTGGTAATACCTGCCAAATACGTCACAAGCGATCCGGCGACCGAGCCTCGAATAGTCGTCAGGATCGAATGGTCATGTGCAAAGTGAAGAAGATCGGACACGACCAAGAAATACGGCGCGTAACCTTTCTTTTTGATAACATCGAGTTCGTATTCTATACGCTTTCTTGCTTCAGGAGTCTCTGTGAAATTTTTCTTCGCAATGCCAGCGGTGACGAGATGACGCAGACCGTCATCATAAGTCTCACCACCTTCGATGATGAAATTGGGAAAAACCCATTTGCCCAAGTTCAATTCGAGATTGCAGAGGTTTGCGATTTTCTCTGTATTGGCGAGTGCCTCTCCCATGACGCGAAATAATACCTCGGC
>CAYTUZ010000063.1:0-3125 GCA_964441635.1 uncultured Candidatus Saccharibacteria bacterium | reverse complement strand
ACGTTGGGCAGGAGGTCGCGCTTGCCGTCGTAGCAGTCGGTCGTGGCTAGGGCCGATGTTTCGCCGGAGGAAGGATAGGAGCCGTTCACGACCGTGCCGCTGGGAAAATTACCAGTACAGCTGTAGTCGCCGATAAAGCTGTTGTCGTATTGGTTATCGTTGAAAATCTGGAAATGCGAGGTGCTGTCGGGTGTCGAGGAAGCTGCCGCATAAGGGCTGAAGTTGCCTTCCAGCCATGAGCCGTAGAGCGTGATGGTGCCGGGCGTGTTGTATTTGATGAGCCCCCATGCGCCAGCGGCCGTGCCGGTGTTGATCTTGATCAGTTCGCCGATGTACTTGCCTTCGGTCAGCGTCGTAGCGGTGGTAATGGTATTGGACGTGCCGCCAGTAGCCGCGGTATCGGCGAGCGTGGTCGAAGCCAGGCGCAGTGCGCCGTTCCAGCTGGTGCCGGCGGGCGTGACCGCCACGACCTTGACACATTCGCCGTCCTCGGGGTCGCTAGTAATACCGTTACCATTCGCATCACTGAACCATGCCCAGTTGGCTATACCGGCGGCTTGGCAGTTCGCCATGCTCAAAGGCGTCGAACCGGAGCCGGAGGAGTTCCTGACCCAGCCGGTGCCATTGTAGCCAGTCGCGCCCGGCCGGATGACGGTGTGGCCAGCGGCGGTGATGGTGGTGGTGCGGCCTTCGGCTTGTTGGAGGTGGATCTGGACAGGGACTACTATAGCGACAACAGAGAAAAGAATAACGAAAACTCGTGAAAGCAATATTTTCATAATATTATTATACATCATTATTACTTTTCAAGAAATAATACGCACTCACAAGTAGCATCGTAAGCCATGAAAGCCCGTTTTCAATGACCGCGCCAGCGAGGCCGAAAGAGTAGATCAGGATCGCTGTTAGCGCAATGGTGACAACGTTGCCGGCAATAGTGAGCTTGTACAGCGTCACAGTGTCTTTCTTGACCTGAAAATAGTTGCTAAAAAGCGAAATGCCCGGCACGGTCGCTAAGCCAAGCATGTAGATCTGTGAATACCAAACCGAGTCGAGATATTTCGGAAAGAATATGTGGTAAATGTACGGCGCTAGAAAATAATAAGCCGCCACACCCGCAATCGTGATCGCTGTCAAACGATAAAATTTGTCGAGCACACTCGCACGCAGGAGTCGCGGATCGGCCGAAGACATTTTTGGCAGAGCGATATTAAAAAGGTTCTTGTAACTACCCTTCAACTGTTCTGGTATAGCAATAGCAAAAGAGTAGATGGCGAGCTCGACTGCGCCCATCCAGTGGAAGACGAGGACCTTGTCGAGCTGGTTTGCCAAAGTACCAAAAAAGTTCATATAGCTAACATGTTTGCCATAAGCGATCATTTCCCCGTCGGTCACATTGTTCGGCGAAAAGGTTTTGAGAACATATGCATACAAAAATACCGCGATCAAAGCCGCGGAAATAAAATTCACGGCTACCAATGTGACTGCGTCATGAATAAATATCGCCGTGAGGACGAGCAGCCCTGTCGTGATTATTTGCGAAAAGATCGCGTACAGAGTCGAGCGCTTGAAGTCTTTGCGGCCGGCAAAAAGCGAGTTTGAAAGGCCGTAGGCATTGATGAGTGGTGTCGCCACGCCGGCTATTGCCATCGAAATTGCCAACTGCATATTGCCCAAATAAAAATAATATCCAGCAAGGCCAAGCGCCACCGCCAAAGGAATAATTCCCCAGCGCAAACTGGTCCGAACGGCATCGCGGAGCACACCTTCTTTACCGGCGGCAACCGACTGGATGACCGCCGTACCCATTCCAGCGAGAGAAAGCGAACCCAAAATACTGACGACTGAAAGAATAAACTTGTAATTGCCATAAACGTCTTTGGGCAAGAAATAGCCAAAGACCACCGCCGAAACCAGAACAGTAGCTATCGACAGGCCTTGTCCCAAAGACATCCAAAAGCCGGAAATCGCGGCATAGATCATGTCGGTTTTGAAATAGCGCTCGCTTTTTCGGAGAAAGTTGTAGAAGTAGTTTTTCATTATTTGACCGTAACCCAAGACCTGTTCAGATTGTCTGGAGCATGCCTCTTGCCGATAATCCCCTTGAATGCCGGAGGATGGTAGATTTCTCCGAGAGTTCTCTGTGCAAACTTCCCCTGCGCCAGATCTGCTCTCACAAAAAAAGCATTCACGCCATTCCTATCCGTGCATATTAGCGTATACCCTTTGCGCTGGCCGAGCAAATCCAAAACACCCAAGCTCGCTCCATAATAGTCTGTGCCATCCCAATGAAATCGCGGATTATAAGGTATTGTTTTGGTTTCTTCCGGAAGAATATGAGAGTTGTATTCGATGATTACAACGCGCGGTTTGTAATGATTGATCGCCTGCCAAACCCAATAATCGTTGCCATCAATGTCGATCGACAAAAGGTCAGGTGTTTCCGGCACATTATATTTTTTGAAAAGCGCTTGGATATTTTCGGCGGTAATAAATTCACTTTTAACGTCCGTTCCGGGATGTTCTGCTCCATCCATGAGCAATCCTTTCCAGCCTTTGTGCAGGGCCAAATATCTACTGTTGCATTCCATGCCATCTTCGACGCCAAATTCCACAAAATATTTATTGGTCGTTCCGATTTTGCGGAAAATCGCTTCGACGATGCCGTCTTCGCCATTCTGGGAATATTCCCGGCGGAAACGAAGATGCATTTTTCTCTGGAATTTGGAGGCGTCCGGAAGCGGCCGATTTGTAAACAAATACCAAGACAAAACAATGTATGCGTAATACAAACCGCGGATCCATGTTGTAAAATTATGAATTCTCAAAATATTTCCATGAATTAGTGGCAATCCTTTTTTGTTCATGATTTTAGACTATAACGGCAGTTTTCGTAAACACGCGCGGTTTCTCGCGCCGCTTTCTGCCAACTGAATCTAGCAGCCTGCTTCTCACACTCACCTTTCAAGTCTTTGTAAAGTTGATCATTTGTCAAAAGCGATTTCATTGCATTTGGGGACGGATGCAAGGGGAGTTGATTTGCCTCATGTAAACGAATATTTTGAAACGAATGTGCAGGGGATCTATATTGCGGGGGAAATGGGCGGAATGGGTTTGATTAAAAA
>CAYTUZ010000062.1:0-3167 GCA_964441635.1 uncultured Candidatus Saccharibacteria bacterium | reverse complement strand
TGTTTTGATACGTTTGCAGGCGGACTGGGAGGCGCAGCACTTGTTTTCATTTAAAAAATGGAAACTTCGTGCTTAGCTATATTTGAGTTCACGCTCAATTTTTTAAATGAAAACAAGTGCTGCGCCTCCCAGTCCGCATTATCAGCGTAAAATTACTATTATGTCATTAGAACAAAAAGACCTAGAGGTTATTGAGTCAATTATTCGCAAAGTAAGTGACGATGTCACAATCGCTTCACAGCGGTCATCAGAACGTCTAGAAGAGCGTTTGGATGGCGCAGAGACGCGGATTTATTGTCGATTGGGAGATATAGAAGAAGAAATCAAGCGTTCTTACTTTTGAGTTTGAATCCTTGGTCAGTATCGTTGATTTCAAAGCCTCTGCCTTCGATTTCGACGCGCAAAGCATCGGCTTTTTTCCAGTCTTTATTGAGGCGTGCCTGTTCGCGCGCCTCGGCCAGGACAACAACTTCTTCGGGAATATGTTGCTCCTCTACTTTTTTCACTTTGGCTATTTCCAATCCGAAAACTCTATCAAAATCCAGAATCGTGGCACGTTTGTCGGCAGGTACATGATTGGCGTCCTTCAGAAGTTCCCAAGCCAAGGCAATGGCTTTTGGCGTGTCGAAATCATCGGAGATGAAGGTTTCAAACTGTTCTTGATAGGAGTTTATGATCTTGCCGCCTTCGGGAAAGCTTGCAACCGTGGCTATGAAGCGTATAAGCGCGTTCTGAGCGGCTTCCACGGCTTCGTAGGAGAAATTCACAAGTGATCGGTAATGAGCTGTAAGCAACCAATAACGATAGGAAAGTGGTGATATGGATTTGTCGAGCAAATCATCAAGTCTGATTATATTATGCTTTGACTTTGACATTTTCTCTTCCTTTATGTTCATAAAACCACCGTGAAGCCAGTAATTGACAAAGCGAACGCCAGTTGCGGATTCTGACTGCGCGATTTCGTTGGTATGGTGGGGAAAAATAAGGTCGCTGCCGCCGGTGTGAATATCGATAGTGGATCCCAATATTTTCATCGCCATGGCGGAGCATTCGATATGCCAGCCGGGCCGACCTTCGCCGAATCGTGATTTCCAAGAAACTTCGCCGTCTTCGGTTGTTTTGAACTTCCATAGCACAAAATCACCCGGATTTTCTTTGTCATATTCATCATTGGCAATGCGTTCTTTGCCGCTAGTCTCTGCAAAATGGCTACCGGTCAATTCACCGTAATTCTTAACTTTGGCTATGCTCAAATAGATTCCGTCACTGGCGGTGTACGCGACTCCCTTTTTTAGGAGAACGTCAACCAACTCAATCATCTCTTCGATATTTTCGGATGCTCGAAGTAAATGTTCGGGAAGAATTATATTTAATGATTGAAGACCTTCCAAAAACATTTTTTCGTATTTTGTGGTAACAATCTTCAATTTCACTTTCTCTTCATGGCTTTTTTTGATGGTTTTGTCGTCTACGTCAGTAATATTCATGACCTGATTCATCCCGTAACCGACATATTCGAAAGCACGACGAACGATATCATTCATCACAAAAGTTCGGTAGTTTCCGATATGTGGCGTGTCATAGACAGTTGGACCGCAACTATACATGCTAACCTCGCCTTTTTTAATTGGCTTGAACTCTTCTTTTTGCCTTGAGAGAGTGTTGTAAAGTTTTATCAGATTCATGATTCTCAATTCTTAATTCTCTATTCTGTCTTACAGCCATCGTTTGCGCTTGAAATACCACCACATTGCTCCGGCCAAAAGCAACATTAGAACCAGCAGCATATTCCAGCCTTGCGGCTTATTGATGAGCGGCGTAAAGGGGGAGGGAATAGTAAAAAGATTGGCGATAAAAGTCAAAGGGTAAAAGATGAACGCTACCAAAGTAAGAATCTTGACGATCTCGTTTTGTTTGGTGGTGAGAAGAGAACTATTGGTCTCGCGGAGATCAGCCAGCAATTCGCGGCAATTGCCAATGAGTTCGTGCACGCGGTTAAATTCATCGCGCATATCGTGAATATAAGGCATAAAATCGCGACCAAAAGGCGAATCTTCAGCGCCAGCGATCATTGCTTCCCAAACATCACGATGAATACGCGCCGTCTGACGGAAGTCGATGAGCTCGCGGCTAAGCTTGGAAAGTGTTTCCACCATCGGCTTTTCATCGCCGCTAAAGATCTTGGTTTCGGCCTGAAGTAATGCGTCGCGGATATTTTCTAGGTCTTCAAACATTCCAGCGTAAAGCCTTTTGATCATATAGTAAAATAGATTGCCGGCATGCTCGATCTTTTCGTTTTTGTCGATGATGGAATTGGTGTCGAAAATCTTGGCAAAATACTCGAGTTGATCGATGTTTTCGTATCGCGAGGTGATGAGAAAAGTCTTGCCGATGACAAAGTCGATTTCGCGGTCAACCACCGTCGAAAAACCATTTTCCCGAGTGCGCACCGGAAGAGTTAGCACCACCAAAATATAGTCCTTGTAAAAATCAATTTTTGCCAGCGTGGAAGAGCTTTTTAACTCTTCACCGACCAACGGGTGCAAGTCATATCGCCTGACGATATTTCCGATCTCGTTATCGTCCGGCGATTCCATATCGATCCAAGCGAGTCCGCGGTATGCATGAGCTTTGGTCATGAGCCCATTATATATTATTTCTTGGACATTGAAAATATATATGCAATAATATGGCAATGAATTCCAAAACAAAGACTACTTATACGATTATCGGCGTTGTAGCGATAATCATCGCTTTTATTATTGGACTTTCCGTAGGTGAAGGCCGATCGCCAGCCGCGGCTGCCAATTCTCGACTAACCGACCTCACGCAGGTTCAGTCCGACCAATTCGACTCTTTTTGGAAGGCTTGGCAGATATTAGATGAAAAACAAGTCAATGCCGCGAGTACTACGCCACAAGACAAGATCTGGGGTGCCATTTCCGGCTTGGCTGCTGCTTATGGCGATCCTTACACGGTTTTCTTTCCGCCGGAAGAGTCCAAAATGTTCCAAGAAGACATTGCCGGTGATTTTGAAGGCGTAGGCATGGAGATCGGCATCAAAGATAAACAGTTACAGGTTGTGGCACCGATAAAGGGCAGCCCTGCCGACAAGGCTGGTGTAAAGACTGGAGATTTTATTTTGGAGATTGATGGCAAAGCAACTG
>CAYTUZ010000061.1:0-3321 GCA_964441635.1 uncultured Candidatus Saccharibacteria bacterium | reverse complement strand
CAAAGGTATCGTGGAGTGCATGTCAGTCTCCACTCTGAAGATCATGGGATTTTGGAGAGCTGCAAAGGCGCTCCAACCCACGAACTGCGTCGGCCGCCTGAAGCGGAAGTCGTAGCTGTTGACCACGGCATTCATCTCATCGAAAAGTACTTTGGTAAGGGCAAAATCTGCCATGTTTCGGTGATTGTCGGGGTCGACAAGATCGTGGCTGCAAAAAAGAGAGGTGTGCAGGTAACTTGTGAAGTAACGCCTGCTCATCTCTACTTCGATCAGAGCATGATCACGCCGGAAAATCACATGTGGATGCGGATCAATCCGCCACTGCGTTCTGTCGGTGACCGCTATTATTGCATCGAGGCTTTGAGAAGCGGCGAGATCGACATGATTGCCTCGGATCATGCTCCTCACACGGAGTACGACAAATTGAAAGGTGCCTCTGGTTTTCCGCAACTCGACACGTTAGGCCCATTTACGACGTGGCTGGTCAAGGAACATCGGTTCACGGCTATGGACATCGCGCGTGTTTGTAGTTTTGCGCCAGCGCAATTCCTGAACCAGTTCTTGTCGAGAGACCGGTTTGGCAACGGCTACGGCCGCATCGAAGTCGGTTACATGGGTTCGCTCACCGTGATCGATCCCAACAAGCCCATTACGGTCACCAAAGCAATGCTCAAAACCAAATGCCGTTGGTCGCCCTTCGAAGGCGTGACCTTCCCGGGTAGTGTTCTTTATACCATTGTCAAAGGCAAAGTGCTGAAAGCCCCAGAGCTCGCTTGAGCCTTTTATGGCAATTTAGTATATACTAGTTGCCAGTATGAGTGTTCATTTCATTGTTGACTTGGTTCTTTTCGGGTTCATCGTGCTCTACTCGGTACTCTACCGCCTTTACAAGCGTATCGGACGCCGCTGTCGCAATAAAGATTGTGGCAGTGTCAATGTGAGAAGGGTATCGAAGATTCTGTTGCCGCCCGACGAAACAGCTTGCTTTCGAAGTTTGGATTGTTTTTACAATCCAAAAGGTAAGTTTCGTTGGTTCATTCGCCGGCCGGTCAAGCTGACTTTTACGGTTTGCGAATGCGGCTGGGTCGAATTGGTCAAGTTCGACACGGATCCCTTATCTTTGTGGCACTGTTTCTGGGTGGAGTGGTTCCATAAGGAACAATATTACCTAGAAGACCAAGTTTTGGTTCAAGCTGTCCAACGCAAGTTCCGGCAGCTCTATCTGGGCGGGAGAAGACAGTACGAACTCGACCCGCGGGCTAGTGATACGCCACCCTTGTCGCTCCAATCCTTATTCAAGGATATTCTAGACGGGATTGACAAGAGTCTTACGGAACTCATCGAAAAGTGAAATCAAAAAGTTCTTTACGCGACGCGTTGGTTCAGAGACCAGCGCGTTTTTAGCGCATTATAGATGTCAGAGCAGATGAGGAGGTCGCTGTTTCTAAGAGAGACAAACCAGCGTTTTGGTCGAGCGAATTTAGTATATAAGCATTATTTCCCATGTAAAATGTTACAAGTTTGTCGTTCACATATAAATGCATATTCTTTTTCCACGCGATAGGTCGTGAGCTAGATGTATATTTATCTGCCAAAATCGAAGCGTCATGGAGCGCACTATCATGATCGGCGTATTCGAAAGCTTGGATATTGTCATTGTTGAGCGTAATGATCCTGCCGGAAACCGAAAAAGACGATCTGCTAATCTCGCCCAGCACTATCGGAGTATAGCCATCATTTTTTAGCTGTTGCACGAACAATGTAGTTGCCGGTCCCAAGACAGTATTTTGATCGACAGTGTTAGCTATTGCTATCGGCGTTACGATCGGAGAGAAAAAAAGTTTCAAAAATAGTAACGGCATTATGATCATATCAATCACAAAAGCCCACGTGATGATTCGGATCATGACGCGATCCATTTTTGAGGTGCGTAAAAGTGGCTTCAAAGTTCGCACCTCGTGATTTGTAAAAGGCGGTAAATACATATGGGCTTTGGGAATATAAATAGAAAGACATGGTCCAATTATAATTCATTGATTCATAATTAAAGCCGATGAATAAGGCTTTTTATTACAGCGATGTATTCCTGTGTCCAAAAAGAAACCCGCCGTGAAGGAGGGTTTTTGTGAAAGGCTGACTCACGTGCAAACTTATTGCACACATTGCCCGAGTGTGTGCGGTGCTAAGAATTCGACTGATCTAACGTATCTTGTGTTGAAGGGTATATGCCCCTCGAGTTGAATAGAATGGAAAATGGTTTTATCCAGAATCCCTTCTGTTGTTTGACCGTCTGTTTCCTCGGTGCGAACACCGATCTGACACCGGTTGCAGAATCCCCATATTTTTCGATGGAGGCAACGGTTTACTAGCTCCAGAAATCTATCGGGGTGCATGGGACCGCCGATTGGTTCGCTGTGCTTGTTTTCAACCATAATTGGCCTAACTGGCTCAATAACCGCAGTATTTTCGGATTGCATAATTTTTATCTGAATATGAAGACGGATAGGGCTAGGATTTATTACAATTTGATTGTATGTTCTTAAGGAGCAAATAACTTATTTCTTAATCGGCTTTTTCTGATAGTTCAGCATCCACTCTATGCTGTAAAAAACCAGTGCTGGATAACACTGGTTACGGAGCTACTCGCCTGATGATGTTTTCGCCTTCACCGCCGGAAAAGATAAAAACGGCGGGTTTGCAGACTCGGCATCCTACAGGTCGGTCCTGACATCTTTGTACTTCGGTGCTCCGAAAGACGACTTTTCAGTCACAATCCGCACAATCACCATCGGAGTCGTTAATTGCTTCCGGATCGATATCTTTCCATTCTACCACTGTGCACGGAGCAAATGGTGGGAGTAACTCGATCGATCGGATACGACTAATGTTTACAGGTATGTGACCTTCGATTTGCACCGAGCTGAAGACAGTCAGAGTGATTATTCCATCAATGATATGGCCATCAACTTCGATGACACGGACTCTGATTTTGCAATTTTTGCAGAAGCCCCATTCTTTGCGGTTTCTGCACGTACGAATGATTTTGAGGAATCTTTTCGGTGGCAAGGGGCCTTTTGGAAAAGACGCATGTTCTTTGGGTTTTGGTGTGGATCTGATTTTCTTTGCTTTCATAGCACCTCTCTAAATTCACTGTACAATACATTATAGAAAATAGCTAGCCTTTCTTTCACTCTAACTTCCTTTGTTATAGACTATATTGATGGCACAGAAAAAGCACGCAAAGCTTCGCGGTTTGGGTCTTGATGTTATAGACATTGCTCGTTTTGGCAGAGTGTCCAAGAGCCGCGCTAACCTATTCCT
>CAYTUZ010000060.1:0-3362 GCA_964441635.1 uncultured Candidatus Saccharibacteria bacterium | reverse complement strand
GACAAATTCGTTAGTAGTTTAGTTTACACCGATGCCAAGAGCAAGAAAGATATCGAACTAAATGTTACTGGCATTTTCGTGGAAATCGGTTCCCTGCCAACAACGGAGTTTGCCAAAGATGTTGTCAAACTCGATGAATTCAATCGTATCATTACAGACCCGCGAAACCAGCGCACGTCGGCAGAAGGCGTCTGGGCGGCTGGAGATTGCACTGATGGGCTCTATCACCAGAACAATATTGCCGCCGGGGATGCGGTCAAGGCGCTGGAGGATATTTATATTTTCTTGAAGACAAAGTAAAACTAAGGACTGTGTCCACTTTTTGGGGTACAGATCATCAGCGGAGGAGGTGGGATTTGAACCCACGAGGACCTTGCGGCCCTGCACGATTTCGAGTCGTGTGCCTTCAACCACTCAGCCACTCCTCCAGAGGCATGAATACCTTATCATTTTCCTTGACATTTGTCTTCTAATGAAGTGACTTGTATATTATCCCTTTTATCATTCCTTTTATCTTATAAAAATGTGAACGTTTATTAGCCTTAATAACAACTGTTCCATGTGGCAGAATATTGAAAGGCTTTTTTCGTGTACTCGACCGACTAACTTGATTCACAATATAAAATCTATCAATTGGTATACCGGTGACTTTCGACCAATAATTTTTGGCCTCATTTATTCGGATTGACGAGTACAGGTGTATACCTCCTCTTATGTCTTTCTCGGACACTTTTAATATTTCTCGGATAAATCTCATGAATACTTGCACCATCAAGGCATCAGAATTACAGAAAGACAACGACACACTAGTTCTCTTTTCTGATTTTGTACCCTCGCCCCAGTACAAGGTTGCTCCGATCATTGTGAGTTCTTTTTTTGAAATACTTGCTATCAAATCATATCCTTCCTCTATTGATGAATTATTTTCATTCGCGATTCTATTGTTTCTTACTTGATTCGCCTTATACAATCCTTTCTCATAGGCAATTCTCACATTCTTTGCTAATAAAACTTGTGAGCTTTTAGATAGTTCTAAATCTTTCAACCAGTAGCTTAATGTCCCCTTGGAGCTTATGTTGAGAATCTTACAAATTTCGGTATAACTTTTACCTCTCTTCCGAAGAGATATAGCTTTTTTCTTTATGAGATTATTCGAACGCATTAAGAGATTTTAACAAAATACTATGTCTAGTTCAACAAATATATATACGGATTTTGAATAATTTATAACAAAATGTTAGTATATGTCCGTTACCTTAACGGCCCTATCGTCTAATGGTTAGGACACTTGCTTTTCAAGCAAGTAATTCGGGTTCGATTCCCGGTAGGGCTACCAATTACAATCTTTAGTGTACTTTTTCCTTATTCCGTGCTAGTCTTAAATTCTCAAGAAACTAGTCGATTTTCTTCAAAATTAAAATTCATCAAAATGCAATCAGGAACAATCAAGACGTTGACTGACAAAGGATTTGGCTTCATCGCTCGCGAAGGCGAAGTGAAGGACCTCTTCTTCCACTCCAACGATCTCAAAGGTGTTACCTTCGACGAATTGAGGACCGGCGATGCCGTCACCTTCGAAGTCGTACAGGGCGACAAGGGTCCGAGCGCCAAGAACGTCTCAAAGGCATAGTTTGCCTTCATAAAGCCGTCCCGAGGCAAAGCCGAAGGGCGGTTTTATGTTGGTCGCATCGTATTCATGGCCTCGATTTATCGCCTTGATGCTGCCAAAAAATAATGATAAGTTAAAGAGGTTCCGCGCGTTTAGCTCAGTTGGTAGAGCATTCCCTTGACGTGGGAAGGGTCGCAGGTTCGAGTCCTGCAACGCGCACTGCTTCGCTCTGAGCGAAGCGAAGAGTGAAGCAGTCCTGCGTAGCTTTAGCGAAGCAGGACTGAATAAGAATTAATTTCTTTTTAACTTCGCTCAGAGCTTCGCAGTGCAGGCACATTATGACCATCCTCGGCATAGAAACCAGTTGCGACGAGACCGCTCTGGCACTGATCGAAACCCGCACTCATAACGGCCATTTCGAGTGCCGAGTCATTCAGTCGCTGGTTCATTCTCAAGCCGAGCTTCACAGCGCTTATGGCGGCGTCTTCCCTTCCTTGGCAAAACGCGAACATGGCAAGAATTTGGTGCCACTACTTCATAAACTGTTCATTAAAATTGAACAGCAAACCGAAAATAAAATATCCGATTTGGAATTCAAAAAAGCCGTAACTAATTTCCAAGAAGAATTGGCTGGCCAAAATCCTGAATTACTTCAATCCATTGAGGGCGCCAACTTCCTGAAAGGGATACCAAATATCGACCACATTGCCGTTACCGAAGGTCCCGGCCTAGAACCCGCGCTTTGGGTCGGTATAAATTTCGCGCGTTTTTTGGGAGCGCTCTGGAATATTCCAGTAATGCCAATCAACCACATGGAAGGCCACATCGTCGGCTCACTTCTCAAATCCGATGTCCCATATGGCACTTGGCAAGAACTTATATATCCTCCTATGCCTGCTATTGCTCTGCTTATAAGTGGTGGCCATACCGAACTCATTTTAATTGAATCTGAAACCTCCCTCAACAGTTCTCTAAATTCTAAATTCAAAATTCTAAATTCTTCTCACGCTTCCACGCCTCAGTTTAATTACAAAATTCTCGGCCAAACCAAAGACGACGCTGTCGGCGAAGCCTTTGACAAAGTCGCGCGGCTCTTGGGACTACCCTATCCCGGCGGGCCGCATATTTCCAAAATGGCGCATGAAGCTTATGAAGCGCATATATCTTCACCGGTAAAACTGCCACGACCGATGATAGCTAGTGATGATTTGAATTTTTCTTTTGCTGGACTCAAAACCGCAGTTCTTTATGCTGTGCAAAAAGCCGATACAAAAAAGGAGTTCACAGATACATTCAAGAAAGGAATTGCCTATGAATTCGAGCAAGCTGTCACTGATACACTCGACGCCAAGCTTCGCAGGGCCATAGAATCTACGAAGGCCCGATCGGTAATCATTGGTGGTGGTGTAAGCGCAAACCATGTTTTACGAAAAAGATTCACTCTTACAGCCACTGAATTTGCTATTCCGATATTCATGCCCTCACAACACCTTTCCGGCGACAATGCTCTCATGATAGCGATTGCCGGTGCACTTACGGAGCCAAAGGCAGCAAAACTGCTCAAGGCCCGAGGAACCATGAAGCTCGGTGATTCAAAAGCGTCTTTGTAAACACAATCAGTTGTCAACAATGTGGTTTCGTGCAAAAAAAGATATAATTGCATATATGTTTACTAGTGTTCTTGTTTTTGCTTTGATCGCCGGTCTCACACCTTCGCTGGTTTGGCTTTTCTTTTGGCTCCGCGAAGACATTG
>CAYTUZ010000059.1:0-3419 GCA_964441635.1 uncultured Candidatus Saccharibacteria bacterium | reverse complement strand
GTGAAATAACATAGTGGTTTATAGTATACTGTTAATGATGAAATACGGCAAACAATATTCTTGGAAGCATTTCATGCGATCGCCGATGGTTTTACTCATCGTACTCGTTGCTTTTATATTTCTATCACGCAGTGTTTGGGGCATGTACAAAAAAGCACAAATTAGCGACGAACGCTTGGCACAAGCTCGTCAGGCCTTGAGTGACCTGAACCAACACAAAGAAGATTTGGCGAGCAAAGTCGCGTATCTCTCAACCGATCAAGGTATAGAATCCGAGATCCGCACCAAATTCCGGGCGGCGGCAGATGGGGAGTCCATCGCGGTGATCGTAGGTGATACACAAGTGGCAGCTGTCAGTGAAGCATCGACTACGGTCAAAGTTTCTTGGTGGCGAAGATTGTTTCAATCGCTTGGTCTTTAGGATTTGCATGGGGTAAAGATACGTTTGACGACTATATCTGCTTGCACACGTCTATGGAAAGTTTATAATGGCAAAATACAGATGGATAAAATTGCTATTTTTAAAGAAAAAAAATCCGCAGACGAATCCATGAAAATGAATGGTGGTTCTCTGTTGTGGACGTTATTGAGACATTGACCGATAGCGGCAGGCCTAGTGTTTATTGGGTGGCAATGAAAGCAAGAGTCAAAGAAGACGATGGATTTGAAGTATCTACAATTTGTAGACAGTTGAAACTTGAGGCTCCGGATGGAAAGATGCGTGAGACCGATTGCGCCAACACTGAAGGCATATTTAGGATTGTTCAAACTAACCTCTTTCTGCTAAATGCAAAGCCAGAGCCGACCTTCAGATATTTTTCAAACTGCAGAGCTTTTGTTTTGTTGTTGAAACAACAGTACCACGAAAGCTGAACTGGTCTTCTATCTTTTGTCGAATTAACCAATCCTTTGTTGTGATAAATAATCCGAGTTTTCAAGTTATCGGATGAACCAACATAGAGAGAATCGTCGAGACATTTTAGGATATAAACATAATGAGACATATCGGAATGATATCAAGAAATGTCCTACTACGCTCGCTGGTCGCGAGCTCCGTAGGACTACTTCGCAATCGATCTCAATGATATTTGTGATTAGCAAGGTGCCTGCACTTCGAAGCAACTCGGCGATTAGCCGAGTTGCGAAGTAGTGCGGGTAGCGGGAATCGGACCCGCGCATCGTGCTTGGGAAGCACGCATTCTGCCACTGAACCATACCCGCGTGGATTCAGTATAAACAAGAGTCTGATGCGTTACAACTAATTATTTTATCCCCAACGTAGACTTGAGCTTCTCTTCATTGAAGCCAATAACAATCTCGCCATTTACATCGATGACTGGCACGCCCATTTGTCCGGTCTTGTCGATCATTTCTTTGCGCTTGGCGAGGTCGGTGGCGACATTATAATCGGTAAAAGCCATATCATTTGCCTTGAAGAAAGTCTTGGCCATATTGCAATAGACGCAAGTCGGGGTTGAGTAAATGGTGATATTTTTCATAATATATTTTTTGTTAAATAACGCTGCTAATGAAGATTATTTTTCAAACCTATTGTAGCACATATCCCTCTCCTTGACGCAAGTGGAAAAAGTGTTGATTACTACATTTGCGAATCCATAAATTTGGTGCCACCGGCAGGAATCGAACCTGCATTAGAGGTTTAGGAAACCTCTGTTCTATCCGTTAAACTACGGCAGCGCTAATAATTATCTATGATTTCAATTTACAATAACATACTTCCATGATTTAGATAAATTTGCTATATTGTGGCAATGACCCCAGAAGAGCGATCATTGCTAGAAGAAACGCATGAGCTTGCGGAAGAAAATAACAAACTACTGCGCGCGATGAAGCGTTCACAGCGTTTTGCCAGCATCATGAGGGTTATTTACTGGGTGGTCATTATAGGGCTTTCTATAGGTGCGTATTACTATATTCAGCCTTACACAGATCTTTTACTGAAAGTGGCAGGAAGTAATGTCACGAACTTTCAGAATGCTTCCAATTCCTTGCAGAGTTTTTTGAAGTAAATAAAAATGCCGAGGTAGCTCAGTTGGTAGTAGCGCTTCCCTGAAGAGGAAGAGGTCACCGGTTCGATCCCGGTCCTCGGCACTGCTTCGCTTTCACTGCGTTCAAGCTACGCAGTGCAAGCACGGTATGAAAGTAAATATAAAAAAGATAAGCAGAATTGCGAAGCAGTTCTGCGAAGCTTTAGCGTAGCAGAACAAACTCAATCACACTGTACGAACTTTGAGTTTTGATTGTCTCTTCTTATCGAGTTTGGGCAACTTCAAGATCAATAGGCCGTGCTTCTCGACCGCTTCGGCTTCGTCGACGTCGATCTCTTGGGGCAATTCGATGGTTCGCGAAAAGGATCCCCAGTAAAGTTCTCGTACAAAATAGTCACCATCATCCTCGACACGTTCTGCCTCTCTTTTGCCACGAACGGTGATAAGATCGCGGGTAATAGTCACATCCAAATCTTCCGGCCGAACGCCGGCAATCATGCTTTTTACAATGATCATATCCGGCGTCTGGTAGACGTCGACAGTGAGTTCGCCATCTTTGTCGGATTCTTCATCCAACCAAGAATCACTTTCATCTTGTTGGTGTACAAGAGTTTTCTTTAATGATTTCATTTCAGGATCGTCGCCGTTCATTTTTACTGCGCCGGTGAGCCGCTCGAAGAAAGATTGTTTGTTTGCCATATTTATTGTGGAGAGGTTATTAACTTTGGTTTGATGGTTTTTATTTCTTCGAATAGAATCATCAGAATCACGACTGCCGCCCATATCCACATGAATATTCTGACAGTTCCTGCGGGACTTGCGTTAATTATAGACAAATTGAAAAGAGAGTGCAATATGATTGCGCCGGTTATCCCCAGAATAACAGAAATAGTTTTGATTATAGGACCGCGATAGAAAGCATAACCCAAGGAAAAGCCGATTAGCGCCGAACTTACCGTATGAACCAAAGTTGCGCCGATCGAACGCATACTTTCGGTCGCTATGCCTTGCACGATATTGCCGCTGCCAAAGGGATCCAAGGCAAACAGGGCGTTTTCCACAGCAGCGAAGCCCAAGGCAATGGTGATCATATAAACCATGGCATCGATCGGTTCGTCATTAAACTTGGTATTGAGCGCGATAACCGCAATCACTAGCAGTTTGAAGATTTCTTCGGTGGCAGCCCACAAAATGTAACGAACACTCTGATCGCTCACGACTTCCGCTATGTATTTTTCCGCGAATATCGCAGCGAGCACCGCTATTGCTCCACCAGCAAAACCAGTATAGATAAGCCAGCGCGGTTCGGGGTGTGCAATGTCTTCGCGGAGCCAAAAGAAAAGCCAAACCAGCGAAGGTGTTAGACCGGCGATCAAAGCAAAAACAAGAACACTAGTAAACATCTATGCA
>CAYTUZ010000058.1:0-3579 GCA_964441635.1 uncultured Candidatus Saccharibacteria bacterium | reverse complement strand
TACAAGATCCGCAATCTTGCGTCCTATCCGTTGAACGACGAGGGCGTTTCTAAGAATTTGGAATGTAGAATTTAGAATTTGGAATTTAGAATAAACACACTCTATTGTACCATTCTTAATTCTTTATTATTATTTCCATTTTCCATTCTAAATTCCAAATTCTACATTCTAAATTCTAGAGTTTCGCGAGTGCCGCCATCACGCGAGATTTGGTGCGTGATGCGGTATTCTTCTTGATATAGCCAGTTTTGGCGGCTTTGTCGAGAGATTGGTAGACCAGAGGAATCAGTTTTTCAGCTTCGGCTTTATTTTTGGCCGTAATAAGTTTGTGAAAAGCCTTGATATTCCTTTCGATTTCGGCCTTGCGGCGGAGATTGAAAACACGCTTCCTTGCGGAAACACGGATCGCTTTTGTAGCCGAAGATGTGATAGCCATATGTGACGGTTAAATTAACACGAAACTATGTTATTATGCAAGCATGATCTCATTTCTGCGAGGAAATATCTCGGATATTGGCAGTCGTTATGTCATTTTGGACGTGAATAATATCGGCTACAAAGTCTTTGTTACCGACGACAACATTCATGGCCTCAAGATGAATAACGAGGTTGTGTTATGGACACACTTTGCAGTTCGCGAAGATTCGCAGGATTTGTATGGTTTTCCGACAAAGAAAGACCGTGATTTCTTTGAGCTCCTCATCACTGTTTCCGGCATCGGTCCCAAAAGCGCGCTCAACATCATGTCGCTGGTCGCGAGCGAAACTTTGGCAAGTGCCATTCGCACCGGTTCGGTCGCGCACCTCGTGAAAGTCTCTGGCATTGGCAAAAAAACCGCCGAAAAGATCGTTCTTGAGCTCAAAGACAAGCTCGCCGGCTATGGCAGTAGAGAAACCACCGCAGAAATGTCGAGTGATGCCGACACAATCGAAGCCTTGAAAGCTCTGGGCTATGATGCCGATGATGCCCGCGAGGCATTGAAGAAGGTTGACGAAAAAATTACCGACACCGGCGCGAAGGTGAAGGCAGCGTTAAAACTACTAAGTTAAGAATTTAGAAGTTAGATCTAAATTCTAAATTCTAAATTCAAACTTCTTAATTATCATGCTCGAAAAAACTCTCAGCTCAATCAAAAGAATCATTCCCAAAAGCATATTCGGCTTTTTTCAGCCTGCTTACCACTGGTCTCTAGCTTTTTTAGCGGTTTTGCTTTATCGCTTCCCTTCTCGGAAAATAAAAGTGGTTGCCGTGACTGGAACTAAAGGCAAGAGTTCAACCGTTGAAATATTAAACGCAATCTTAGAAGAAGCTGGCTATAAAACCGCGGCATCAAACACCATTCGCTTGAAGGTTGGTAATGATTCAAAGCCAAATCTACATAAAATGAGTATGCCCGGGCGTTTTTCTATTCAGCGTTTACTGAGACAAGCGGTTAGCGCGAAATGCGATTACGCCATCATTGAAATGACATCCCAAGGCGCGCTTTTGTACCGCCATCTTTTCATCGATTTGGACGCTCTGATCTTCACAAATCTTTCGCCCGAGCACATCGAAGCGCACGGTTCTTACGAGAATTACGTGAAATCTAAACTGGCAATTGCCGCCGCACTGGAGAAATCTAGCAAGGCCAATAAAGTTCTGGTCGTCAATTCCGACGACAAGGAAAGTGCTCGTTTCCTTGAATATGATGCCAGCCAAAAAATATCCTATTGTGCCAAAGACGCGGAACCTTATGAGATCAAAAAGGAAGGAATCGATTTCACTTTTAACGGCAACTCTACACATTCCCCTCTTTCTGGACGATTCAATCTATACAATGTTCTGGCTGCTGCAACTTTCGCACACTCACAAGGCGTAAAAGACGAAATCATAATCCGCGCTATCGAAAAATTTGGTTCCATTCCCGGACGTGTGCAAAAAATAAAATCTGATAAAGGTTTTGAGGTAGTTATCGATTATGCACATACACCTGATTCATTGGAAAAGTTTTATCAAGTTTTCAAAAATACCAGGAATATCTGCGTCCTAGGCGGCACTGGCGGCGGGCGCGACACTTGGAAGCGCAAAGAGATGGGCAGAATCGCCGATAAATATTGCAATGAAATTATCCTGACCAATGAAGATCCTTACGATGAGGATCCGAAACAAATCGTTGACCAAGTCGCGGAAGGCATTGCTATTCACAAACCAACAATAATTATGGACCGACGTGAAGCCATACATGAAGCCATCAAACGGACAAATTCTGGTGATTCTGTATTGATTACGGGCAAAGGCACCGATCCTTTTATTATGGGACCAAAAGGAACAAAGTTGCCTTGGAGCGATGCGGAAGTTGCCGAAGAAGAACTCAAATACGTTTAAGTTGATAAGATTCATTGTGGCAAGAGCATCCGAAATCCTTGTCGAGGACTGTCTGAGCACCGTGAAATTGCCCACAAAAAGCGAGTGTGTGTCCGAGAGAGTGAGGAGCAAAGGGCTGTTTGCGACGAGCTCTCGGCAGAGCTTTTTGTGGCTGCAACTTCCGGCGCGAGTTACGCAGACAAGGATTTCGGATGCTCTTGCCACAATGAACCAATAAGTTTAAATCGTTTTCACCCCAAACTCCTGATTCAACGCATCAATAGTTTTCGGACCAACTTTCCCCTTCTCGCCAAGAATGTTCCAGTTCTTTTGGAAGACGCCGAGTGCCGACACCGTGCATGGTCCCAGTTTGCCTGTGCGCGGACAATCGTTGAAAGATGACGGCTGTGGCGGATAAATACCGTCGGCAACCAATGCCGTCTGCAGAGCATAAACTTCTGTAGAAGAAGAGTATTTCTCTGTAATCGGCGTGCTCCATGTGTGAGGCAAAATCAAAGTGTCATATGTTTTCGCCAAATTTAGATTGGTTGTCGGATCAAAGAAATCTTGTAGGCCCAAATAAGTTTGATAAGCCAAATCTTTTAGCGCTAACGAACGTATGTTCGGATTGGTAAATTGCGGTTCATAGATGTAGCCGTATTCGATAAGCATACTAGCTGCGTTCACGGAATTGAAGGAACCCACAGCAATCAAGTCTTGGTCAGGCACAATGCCACTGTTTTCGCCCGGCAAATTGGAAACCGGGTTATATTTCGCCAACCGCTTGAAAACTGTCTGTGCCAAAGCATCCGTTGTTGAGCTATTGTAGTAATCCTTTTGCGGGATGTAGATCGCAAAACCAGTATATTTGCCCGGAGTCGAATTGTCGGCACGCGGATAGTCATTGAAGTGAATATGGATCATGATGTCAATATTGTTTTCGTTTGACCATTTATCAATGCCGTAAAGGCGCATAGCTACATCTGCCGGCGCATCAGCGTGGAAAACTGCAGGTGTAGTCGTTTCGATTTGCCCTAGACGGATCATGTTTGAAGTCTCGTTCTTATACGCATCTTCCCAAGCAGTAATATCATCCCAGTGATTCTTGAAATAATCAGCAAAAACCGGATTCCAAGAATTTTGATCGCGGGTTGTGAAAATCTGGTAGTGTGGATCATTGGAAAGAAATGTTGAGAGATCTTGTGCCAATTCCACCGTCATATTTCTTTCTTTGAG
>CAYTUZ010000057.1:0-3854 GCA_964441635.1 uncultured Candidatus Saccharibacteria bacterium | reverse complement strand
TCTTCCTTGGAAACCAAGCCGGAGTCAAGAATAAACTTATAAAGTTGGGTATCTTCAACGAACATTGCTTGAATTATAGCAGATATGAGTGTGTGAGGCTGTGAGTAAGTACCAAAATCGCTTATAAACAGAAATCCGCACTACAGTTAAGTAGTGCGGATGATTTTCTATGCCATCTCGGGTGAATACGGAAGCTACTTCATTTCCTTTATTCGCTGTTCAGCAAGCCTGAAGATCGCTTCTTTGGCCCCAAAGTCCAGATTGAAATCCGGAAGCACGGCGAACATGTCATCTACTCGCTGCCGTGCCTGCAAAAGTTCATGCCCGACGCACATTATCGATTCAACATCAACAATCTCCACCTTTTTGCATAGTTGCAGGAATTGGGCTTCAAGCTCCAGAACTCGACATTCGCAGGCAATGAGCCTTTGGTTGATCGAAATCGGGTTATAGAAATACGCCGGTGGGTCAACATAGTCGAGAGGATTGAGCTTGCGCATGCTGTCGGCGAATTTTAGAATAGCATCAGTGTACTTATTTGTGTCCCGCATCATGAGTGCGTGCTGCCGGTAAACATACACAATGAGGCATGTCCAGGTAATAGCCAACAAAGCCACCGCTGCCCCGTCCAGAACAGTAATATACATACGGCTTGCATGAATCGTGTTGGAGACGGCAAAGAAGAATATTACCGCCATCAAAAACAGCAGAACAAAATAGGAATTCTCGAACTTTCGTGCGCGTTCCAAATCAGCCTTGAGTTCTTTGAACGTCTTGCCATCCAAGTTTTTCTTTTCCCAAGCAGTCCTCAAATGCTCTGGGGCCTGTTCCAGAACCTTAAATGGATCATTATTCATTTGTGAATGCCTTTTGCGGAGCATGGGCTTTCGGCCATTGCAACACCTCACGAGCGTTGCAATACTTCATGCATCCGAAAATAGTCGGCACTATTCTTGTCATACATTACAACTACTATTTAATACTGTCAATATAGCATTTATTTTTAGCTGTTGTATACTTCTTTTATCCCGCTCATGTTCGCCCGAAAGGCGAACCTTTTCTTTAATAAGGGTATTGATTATTGGGTATTCTTTGGTTATTGATGTTTGATTATTGGTTATTTAATTATTTATTACCATGTTCGATCTAAAAGTTATCAATTCCGTTGTCCAGCAGCTCGAAGAAGAGCGCGGTATTCCGCGTGAAAAAACTTTGGAAGCCATCGCTATGGCCTTGGCCACCGCTTACAAAAAAGAGTTCGGCAAGAAAGGCCAGATTATTCGTGCTTCTTTCGATGTGAATAGCGGCCAAGTTGAATTCTGGCAAGTAAAAGTTGTGGTCGACCGCGACCAAGTCATCATGGAAGGTGACGAGGAAATGACTCATGAGGAAATGAAAGAGGCTGATGCCGAAGATATCAAGATCCGCTTCAATCCCGAACAGCACATGCTCTTCGAAGACGCCAAGAAGATCAAGAAGGACGCGAGTTTGGGCGATGAATTGATCTTCCCTCTCGATGCACAGGCCGATTTTGGCCGCATTGCCGCACAAACCGCGAAGCAAGTTATCATCCAGAAGATCCGCGAAGCCGAAAAAGTTTCCGTCATCGGCGAATTTGGCGCCAAAGAAGGCGAAATCGTCGCCGGCACCGTCGAACGCGTCGAACGTGGCATTGTTTATATCAATATGGGTCGCGCACTGGGGCTGATCCCTTACGAAGAACAGATCCCAAGCGAGCGCTGGAAGACCGGCGATCGCATCCGTGCTTTTCTTTACGCCGTGGAAGAATCTCCTCGCGGCATTGTCTTGAAGTTGTCACGCGCCCATCCCAAATTCCTAGCCAAACTTTTCGAAACCGAAACTCCCGAAATCGCCGCTGGCACAGTCCAGATCAAAGCCATTGCCCGCGAAGCCGGTTCCCGATCAAAGATCGCTGTCATCTCAAACGACCCTCATATCGACCCCATCGGTTCCATGGTTGGCCAACGCGGTGTGCGTGTTTCTACTGTGACCAGCGAGCTTTCTGGTGAAAAGATAGATATTGTCGAGTGGAATGAAGATCCTGCATTATTTATAGAAGAAGCACTTTCCCCCGCTGAAGTCGTCAGCCTTGAACTCATCGATGAACAGCATCGCGCGATTGTCACAGTCACCGAAGATGAGCAGTCTCTCGCCATAGGCAAAGGTGGCCAGAATGTCAGGCTCGCCGCCAAACTTACCGGCTGGAAAATAGATATCAAATCTGCTGGAGGCGATGTGATGGCCGGAGAAGAAGAGAAGAAATAGAAATTGCATAATTTCCCAAGCTCTATTAGAATGCGCACATTGTTAAGTAAGCATTATTAATACACTTTTTAGCTGGTAATTCGCGGCAAAAAGCAAAACAAATCAAAATGAACTCTTACCTCTGGTTCGCTCTTATCGCCTCCGTCATTGCCATAGCGTACGGTGCTTTTTTGATAACTTCGATAATGAAAAAGCCTACAGGCAATGACCGCATGCGCGAAATCGCCGCCGCTATTCAAGCCGGCGCAAAAGCATATCTCAATCGCCAATATCGCACTATTGCTGTAATTGCCGTCATTCTGTTTATAATTCTTTGGCTAGCACTGGGAATAAAACTCGCTCTCGGCTTTTTGGTCGGTGCACTTCTATCCGCTTTGACTGGCTATATTGGCATGAATGTCTCGGTGCGAACCAATGTGCGAACCGCCGAAGCCGCTCGACAAGGTTTGGCTCCAGCTCTTTCGCTCGCTTTCAAGGGTGGTTCCGTCACCGGACTCTTTGTTGTCGGTCTTGCCTTGCTTGGCGTCACCGGTTTTTACGCTATTACAAAAGACATCAATTCCCTGATCGGCCTAGCTTTTGGCGCGAGCTTGATCTCAGTTTTTGCTCGCCTTGGCGGAGGCATCTTCACCAAAGCCGCTGATGTCGGCACCGACCTTGTGGGAAAAGTTGAGGCTGGAATTCCGGAAGATGATCCTCGAAACCCCGGCGTCATTGCAGACAACGTCGGCGATAATGTCGGTGATTGCGCAGGTATGGCTGCAGATCTCTTCGAGACATATGCTGTGACCACGATCGCCACTATGCTCTTGGGTGCAAGCACTTTCGTAAAGACTGTGGTTGTCTCCGGTGTTACTTATCACGGCATGTTCCCCAACGCAGCTCTGTATCCGTTGGTCCTTGGCGGCATCGCTATCATCGCTTCGATCATCGGTACTTGGTTTGTCCGCCTTGGTAATTCACAAAATATCATGGGTGCCATGTACAAAGGTTTGTTTGTTGCAGGTATTCTAGCGGCTATCGCTTTCTATCCGATCACAAAATACCTCATGGCAAATAATGGGATTTACACAACGACAAATCTCTATTGCGCTACGCTCGTCGGCCTTTTGGTCACGGCTGCACTCGTCCTCATAACTGAATATTACACTTCCACGAAATACAAGCCGGTACGATCCATTGCCGCAGCCAGCGTCTCCGGCCACGGCACGAACATCATCCAAGGCCTTGCAATCTCTATGAAATCAACGGCGTGGCCTTTGATCACTATCGTGATCGGAATTCTCTTAGCATTTCATTTCGGTGGCTTGTACGGCATCGCTGTCGCGGCTATGAGCATGCTTTCTATGGCAGGAATTATCGTCGCAATCGACTCTTACGGACCGATCACCGATAATGCCGGCGGCATCGCCGAAATGGCAGAATTACCCAAAGAAGTTCGCGATGTTACCGATCCTCTGGACGCAGTTGGCAATACCACCAAAGCAGTGACGAAAGGTTACGCTATTGGCTCGGCTGGTTTGGCAGCCTTGGTACTTTTCGCTTCTTACACCGAAGCGGTCGGCGGC
>CAYTUZ010000056.1:0-4087 GCA_964441635.1 uncultured Candidatus Saccharibacteria bacterium | reverse complement strand
ACTCCGCACGATTTTGAGTCGTGTGCGTCTACCAATTCCGCCATCCCGGCTTGTTAGAATTTAGAATAGTGAATTTAGAATTTAGAATAATCGCAGAGACACTTTGTTTATTTGAAATTCTAATAAAGTACAGTTTAGACTGAAAAAGGGAAAATTACAACAAAAGGGCCGTCCCTCGTGGGGCGGTCCGTCGGACATGTTTTGATTTTGCGTGCTTGCTTTTCTCGTTTAGGAGCTCGTTTATGAAACGGATGAATTTCTTGTTGAAGTCTTGGTTATAACTCACGATATAGATTTTCATACGTAACCTCTGTTACAATACTATCACAACATGGCAACCTCATATGTTAACAACGCCATCTTTTGGATCGAGATCGAAAAGATCAGTCCGAACCCGTATCAGCCGCGCCGAGAATTTGACGAAGCCGCTTTGAAGAGTTTGGCGGAATCGATCCGCATGTATGGGGTTTTGCAGCCTTTGGTTGTGACCCGGAAAGAAGTCGAACATGAGGGCGGCGGTATGACGGTAGAATACGAGCTCATATCTGGCGAACGACGTTTGCGTGCTTCCAAGCTGGCTGGCTTGGCTCAAGTGCCGGCACTCATCCGAAATGGTGAAGAAAGCGCGCGAGAGAAACTCGAGATCGCAATTATTGAAAATCTACAAAGAGAAGATCTAAATCCGGTCGAGCGAGCACGATCTTTTAGTCAGCTGATCAAAGAATTTGGCCTGAAGCAGGCGCAAGTCGCGGACAAGGTCGGCAAAAGCAGAGAATATGTCGCAAATACTTTGCGCATACTTACACTTCCAGATGAAATGTTGAATGCTTTGGGCGAAGGCAAGATTTCTGAAGGGCATACTCGGCCGCTTCTCATGCTTGTTGACCGGCCAGAAGAGCAGCTAGTCTTATTCAAGGAAATAATGACAAAGAAGCTTACTGTCCGTGAAGCGGAACAGGCTTCAAGAAGAGTGGCGACAGATCGCATTCGTAACCGAGAGAAATATCTAGATCCGGCAATTCTGGAAATAGAGAAAAAACTCAATGAAGCATTGGGCACACGAGTAAAAGTCGATCGGGACAATGGCGCAGGTGGCACGGTCAAGATTGATTTCTTTAGCGCAGACGACCTTAGGGTTTTGTTGGAGAGATTGAGTATCGCACGCTCCGCCAGTTCGCCTCACGAAGTGTCGGCGACTCCGGAAGAAGCCTCTCAAGCACTCGATGATCGCTCACCAAAAGAAATTCAAAAAGAGGAAAATGAGGATTTGTACTCACTAAAGAATTTTTCCTTATAATTCCTGATAAAATTATTTCGGCGAAGCGGTCGCAACTGTTTCCTTTTTCTTGAATCTTCCGCGGCCGACTTTTTTGGGTTGAGCTAGCATTTCGAGGGCGCGATTGAGTGAAATGGAATAAACGTCATCAGGCGCTTTTATCGAGCGGAAATCGCCATCTTCCATGATATATGGACCAAAGCGGCCCATGGAGGCGATAACTTCCTTATTGGTCTTTGGGTTGATGCCGAGAGTTCTAGGCAAACTCAAATATTTCAAAGCATCTGCGACTGTAACTTTGGAGGGATCGAGGCCTTTGGGGATAGAGGCCATGCGAGGTTTAACTGCCTTAACGACACTGTCGGCACCGACTTCTCCCTCCCTTGCCCCGCCGTAGCTCGACCGCAGGGAGAGCGAAGGGGGGTCGCCACGACGAAGTCCTCCGCTCGGCAAGCTCGCGGAAGACGCGGTCAGCTGGGCTGCGACGGTCGGGGTTTCGGCCGGATTAGCCCCATCTTTTTTCTTAGAAGCTTTTCTTTTCTTCGTCGTCTTAGGCAATTTAACCCCGAGCTGAACATAGGGGCCAAAGCGGCCAGATAGGACGAAGATGGGTAGGCCGGTTTTGGGGTCATTGCCTATAGGCTCGTCTTTCTTGATCTCAAAGCCTTCGATGGTGAGCGCGCCATCGCAGTCGGGATAGCGGGTGCAGGAAATAAATTTACCATTCTTGCCAAGCTTGATCTCCATAGCACTGCCGCATTTGGGACATTTGTATTTTGGGTCGGCGGCGCCGAGGTTAGTCAACTTTTCGATCTTTTCTTTGGACTTCACTTCTTTGTGAAAAGGTCCATAAAAGGCATTCAAGGTATCAAAATATTTGTGCGTGCCGTTCGCTATACCGTCTAGCTTATCTTCCATGTCGGCGGTGAAAGTATCGCTGATATAAGTGGGGAAGTTATCTTCCAAGAATGTGGAAACGACTTCGCCGGTGTCGGTCGGCCTTAATGATTTATTTTCCTTTGATACATAGCCGCGGTCTTCGATGGTTTTCGAGATCGAAGCGTAAGTTGAAGGCCGGCCAATGCCACGCTTCTCCAATTCCTTGATCAGTCCAGCTTCGGTGTATCTTGGTGGTGGCTGGGTTTGCTTTTCCAGTGAATCGATAGAAATAAGTTCTAGCGTCTCGTTTTTTTCAACCTTTGGCAGGATCAAAGTCTCATTTTCGGACTCGGGATCGGCTTTCATCCAACCATCAAACAATATTCGTGTACCAATAGCTTCGAAGTCAGGAATTGAATTGGGAGTGTTCTTCGGCGTGGCTTCGACCGTCGCAGCCAGCGACAAGTCGTCCGCGAGCTTGCCGAGCGGAGGACTTCGTCGTGGCGAGGAGGGAGAAGCCGTGCCGGTAACATTTGCGACTACTTTCGTCTTCGCGATCCTCGCGTCCGCCATCTGCGAAGCAACAGTTCGTTGCCAAATGAGGCGATAAAGCTTCTTCTGCTCATCGTTATTTCCTGCACTCATCTTATCCGCGTGTGTGGGACGGATGGCTTCGTGCGCTTCTTGAGCATTCTTGCTCTTGGTGGTATAGGTTCGAAATGATAGAAATTCTTTGCCATACTGCTTTTCAATTACTGGTCCTATTTGGCCGAGTGCTTGCTGGCTCAAGACAGTCGAATCGGTACGCATGTAAGTAATATAACCTGCTTCGTAGAGTTTTTGCGCTATGCCCATGGTCCTTGAAGGGGAAAAGCCGAGGCGAGAGCTGGCTGTCTGTTGCAATGTCGAGGTAATGAAAGGCGCGCGAGGAGATCGCTTTTGTTCGGATTCCTCCACGTCGAGTACGCTCCACTTTTCTTTCTTAGCGACCTCAAGGATTCGCTCAACTTCTTTCTTGTCGCGTGGCTCATCTTTGCAGGTGAGGGTGATCGGCTCTTTTTTGGCGGTGTTCCAATTCCCGGAAATAACCCAGAAGGTTTCCGGTTTGAAAGCACGGATCTCACGCTCGCGCTCCATGATGATGCGAAGTGCCGGCGATTGGACTCTGCCAGCTGACAAGCCATAACGAACCTTTTTCCAGATCAGACCAGACAAATCGTAGCCGACAATGCGGTCCAAGACGCGGCGTGCTTCCTGAGCTTCTCGCAAATGCTCATCGATCTCGCGCGGATGTTGCAGGGCTTCCTCGACTGCTTCTTTGGTAACTTCATGGTAAGTAATGCGCTTTATTTTTTTGGGACTAATATCGCCGCCAAGCTTTTTGTTGGCCAACAACTCCTTCAAATGCCAAGAAATTGCTTCACCTTCGCGGTCGGGGTCGGTTGCGAGCAATATCTCATCGGCTTTCTCGGCCTGCATCTTGATATCGTCGATGATATCCTGCTTCTTTGCGACGATCTCATAATGCGGAATAAAACCGCCTTCAATGTCGAGTGCTTTCTTGTTTGACTTGGGCAAGTCGCGCACATGGCCGACTGATGCGCGCACGACAAAATCTTTGCCAATATACTTGGAAATAGTTTTTGCTTTTGATGGCGATTCGACGATCAATAGTTTCATGGCAAGTAGTATTGCACAAATTTAATAGAGCATGCAAGAATTTTCAATTTTCAATTTCTAATTTTCAATAAATTTTCAATTTTCAATAACGAAACAGAACTATTATTGGAGTTTGAAAATTCATTGAAAATTGCAAAATTAGAAATTGAAAATTTTCCAAAACTCTGTTATATTACAATTCGTTTTTGAAAGTTAACCGCCCATAGCTCAGCTGGTAGAGCAGATCCCTCTTAAGGATAAGGTCGTAGGTTC
>CAYTUZ010000055.1:0-4125 GCA_964441635.1 uncultured Candidatus Saccharibacteria bacterium | reverse complement strand
TCTCCTCCTCTTTAACTCCGTTGGTATGATCGGTTATGCAATAATGATAGGTGTGCCTGCGACTTTGGCGGCAATTCTCGGCACTGGCGTACTGATCTTGGTTGGAGGTATTTCTATGTTTCTCGGTGTTTATCCTTGGGTTGGCTTGATCGCACTCGCAATATTCCTTGTTGGAATTACATTCAAAATGCATCAATTCTGGAAAGCGATTGACCCAATGCAAAAAATGGGCGAAGAGGTCAATTTTTACAAGAATATAGCACTTTTGGGCGCAGTGCTCATGATGTTTGCTTTGCCGTTGCCTTGGCCTTATTCATTCTAGGAAACGACGGAGTCGCACCATACAAGGTGGTATGATAGTATAAAACCTATGTCTGAATCGCGCATCTCTGTCAAAGACCTGACCAAGGTCTACGGTCACAAATTCACGGCAGTAAATAAAATTTCCTTTGAAGTTCAATCTGGAACGATCTTCGCCTTTTTGGGCCCTAATGGCGCTGGCAAGAGCACTACTATCAAGATGCTCACAACCTTGACAGCACCAACGTCAGGTTCGATCTTGGTGAATGGTATCGATCCGACCAAAGATGCTTCTGCTGTGCGCAGATCTTTTGGTATTGTTTTTCAAGATCCGAGCCTTGATGATGAGCTCACCGCCTACGAAAACATGTTTTTCCATGCCGGCCTTTACAACGTACCGCGCGACCAAACCGCCAGACGCATTGAGGAAATGCTCAATTTCGTGGAGCTGTGGGATCGCAAAGATCATCTAGTCAAAAGCTTTTCCGGCGGCATGAAGCGACGCCTCGAAATCGCGCGCGGCCTTTTGCATACGCCAAAGATTTTATTCTTGGACGAGCCAACGGTAGGCTTGGATCCGCAAACCAGAAATCACATTTGGTCTTATATAAAAAAGTTAAACAAAGAACAGGGTTTGACAGTATTTTTTACCACGCACTACATGGATGAAGTCGAAAAGACCGCAGACCAAGTCGCCATTATCGACAATGGCAAGATCGTGGCCACTGGTTCACCGCAAGATATTATCACCAGAGCCGGCACGACTTCGCTCGAAGAGGCATTTATCAACCTTACTGGCCACAATATTCGCGCGGAAGATGCTAGTGGAGTCGATCAGTTGAGGAGCCATGCGAGGTTGTGGGGAAGGCGTCGCTAGAATTTAGAATATAGAATTTGGAATTTAGAATAATCGCAAAATGCATTTACTAAATTCTAAATTCTATATTCTAAATTCTTAAATATCATGAATAACACTCTATACACAATCTACATACTCTGGCTTCGACAGATCAAGCGTTACTTCCGGTCGCGCTCAAGGATGATAGGTTCGCTCGGCCAGCCGATTCTATTCTTGGTTGCTCTGGGCTTCGGCTTCGGCTCGGTTTACTCCAAAGCTGGCGGCGGCAACTACATCGATTTTTTGGCGCCGGGCATTATTGCCATGGGCATTCTATTCACGGCCATCTTTTCTGGCATCGAGATCATCTGGGATCGGCAATTTGGTTTCCTGAAGGAAACACTAGTCGCGCCGGTTTCGCGCATTTCCATAATGATCGGTCGTACTCTGGGCGGCGCAACCGTGGCGCTTTTCCAAGGTGTTTTGGTTCTAATTATCTCGCTTTTCATCGGTTTCCATCCCATCCTCGCTGGTATTCCCGGAGCAATCCTTTTCATGCTCGGCATTGCTTTGGTCTTTACCGCTCTTGGCACCGGTATCGCATCAGTTCTCGAAGACATGCAAGGTTTCCAGCTGATTATGAACTTCGTGGTCATGCCAGTCTTCTTCCTTTCTGGCGCGCTCTTTCCACTCGATACCGCTCCGGAAGCATTGAAAGTTGTGGCATATCTCAATCCTCTGGCTTACGGCATTGATGGTTTGCGCGGCACGCTTTCCAATGCGGCACAGTTTGGTCTCTGGACAGATACTATCGTGCTTTCTTGCATAATTATCGTCTTTATTTCCGTGGGCGCCTGGCTGTTCTCGAAGATTGAGGTATAATTTGATTATGAATATTAAAGCAAAAAACAAAACAAAAAATAAGAAATCAAAGTCAGAATCATTTGTACCTACCCCATATTTAAAACGTATTATTGCTCAAGCAGAGAAAGAATTTGCAGAAGGCAAATGTGAAGTTGCGCACTCTATAGAAGAATTAAGGGAACAATTGATGTCATGATTGACTTGGGGTAACAATAAAATGAAATGGAAAAACTGATTAATCTCATAAATCTCTTGGAAATAACACGAGCTCAACCCCAATACGGTTACGCAGTCGCTGGTGGAAACGTGCGTATTGGCAATCTGGCAGAGCATCATTATTTGGTAACCATGATTGCTTGGCAACTTGCGGTGCTCGTAAACAAAAAAGGCGCATCAGTCGACGTATTAAAGGTTATAAAATTCTGCCTTTTGCATGATATCGGAGAACTTTTTGGCGGCGATATCGGCATGTATTATGCCAAGGCCAATCCACAGGCACGTTCGTTCGCCAAACAATTTGAGGAAGAGAACCAAAAATTCCTTTCAGACTTTTTTGTCAATAAAGATGAGATGAAATCATTGTCCAAAGAAATACTCGAATCGGAATCAGACGAAGCACATATCGCCAAAATTGCAGACTATCTGGAAGTAACTCATTATAAGTTTTACAACGGTCTCCTAAAGGGGAAAGACCGAGAACTCATCGCTCCCAAACTATTGGAAAAAGCTAATAAAATAACAGATAAAATTGCCAAATCAGAACTGTTGGCGTTTATAAAAGAATGGCAAAAGAAAATGGGAAAATATGAAGCCTTTATCGATGCGTCTACCGATGCCTTGAATGTCTAATTTAAAACCATGTCCAAAATCTGCGATCACACCAGTGTGGGAATGTTCGTCTGGAGTGGCGATAAACTCCTCTTGATCGAGCGTCGTAGATTTCCAGAAGGTTTTGCGGTGCCGGCTGGGCATGTCGATGGCGATGTGTCTTTTGAGAATGCCGCCAAAAGAGAACTCAAAGAAGAAGTGGGTTTGGATGCAGAGTCAATAGAGCTTATCGCCGAAGGCCGTAAAGAGAATAAATGTCGCAGAGAAGGCGGAACTTGGCATTATTGGAAACTCTACAAAGTTGTTGCAAAAGGCGAGGTTGTTCGAAGTAAAGATGAAACCAAACATGCGGGATGGTACACTGTGGAGGAAATAAGAGAAATGGCAGAGGAGAACCGTTTGGAACCTGTTATGCAAGAATGGTTCAAGGAAATTAAAATCATTTAATTAAACCACATGAGAATTTACGTTTTAGGCAGCAGCCACTTTATGAAGCATATGGTCGAGTGTTCGGATACCATGAAGAAAATGGGACTCGACGGCTGGATCCATCCCGATTATGAATCTTTTTATCGCGGCGAGAACCAGCACATTATCGATCGTTGGCGCAAAGGCGAAGAGGCCGCGATCAAGAAGGAGCGAAACTATCTGAAAACTCATTATAAACACATTCTCGAGAGTGATGCGATTTTGATTGTAAATGACAAAAAAGGCGAAATCCCCGATTACATTGGCGGTAATGTCCTGATCGAAATGGGCCAAGCTTATGTGAATGACAAACGCATCTTTTTCTTGAATGGCATGCCGACAGGCTTGTCTTATATGGATGAAATCGTTTCTATGGATCCGATTTGTCTCAATGGTGATCTCGAGAGTATTAAAAAGCACATAAAAGTCAAAACCAAATGAAGATCTATGTCTTAGGCAGTAACAGTTTTGTGGAAAAGATGGTGGAGTGTAAAGACAAACTCTGCGAGCTGGGCTTTGAGGGCTGGATTCACAGTGACTATGAGGCTCATGTTCGCGGTGAAAAGAAAGCATTTCCGGATTCCGATGATACAGAAGAAAACGCAGATTTTAAAAGAGCTCATGACTATATACGTCAGCATTATAAGCATATATTGGAAAGTGATGCCGTCCTGATCGTTAATATGGAGAAAAAAGGTGTCAAGAATTATATCGGCGGCAATTGCCTCATGGAAATGGGGCAGGCTTACATCAATAACAAAAAGATATTCTTGTTGAATGATATTCCCACAGAAGTTCCATTTCTCGATGAAATCAAAGCCATGGAT
>CAYTUZ010000054.1:0-5198 GCA_964441635.1 uncultured Candidatus Saccharibacteria bacterium | reverse complement strand
GTCAAAAGATGCTCTATTATTCAGGGATGCCGGTGTCAGGCTCCTCAAACCGGATCCTGCCGTAATTCCCCACGCCGTTGGTGCATTTGAATAAGATGTATATGTCGTGCAATCCGTTGGTAGTAGCAAGATTGGTGGATTGTTCAGAGTATATCTGTATATTACCTCCAGCCGGAATGATATTGGCGCCATTGACCCAATCTGCAAATTTCATTTTCAAGACTGTCTGATTTGTCGGGACCGTCACATCAAAAACCCACTTCCAGCCATCGGCAAAAGTATTATCCGCCGTAGCAAATGTCTGCACCGCCGTGATCTGCGTGACACCCAGAACAGCAGAGCTAGCATGAGCTATATAAACAGAAAAACCGCCTATTACGAACAAGGCGGCCATGGTTATCGAAATATAGACTTTCGTTAGCTTGGGATATTTGCGCAAAAAACTCGAACCTAAATATTGATTTGTCATTTTATTAAATGATTATTAAAAAAGCTACGACTATATTAGATATTAGCTAGTATGACGTTCATTCACCATATTCATTACATGTAAATTATACCTAAGTTTTATATATAATAAAACTCCTCAAAAACCCGTTTATACTGGTCTATCGCCGCTTTGGCTTCGTGGTGACCCAAGGAAAAAGTCGTGCCTTCGTGCGCTATACGGTTTCGCAGTTTGTGCGCTTCCCAAGCGTCATCGAGCGAAGCAAAGTCGCCGGTTGCGACACGCTTCAACTTTTCGCCAATACTTTCGCCTTGGTAGCCCATCTTGGTCAAGAGATCGTCCAGAATAATATCCGCGTCCATGATCGCTTGGCGCCAGTCATTCTCTTTGTCGGACTCAATATGCTTTTTTACACTATCCCACTTTTGCGCCATAACAACATTCCCTGCCGGCGCTGTGGCCTCATAGGCCGGTTCGACTTTGAGGTCATATTTTTCCACTTCTGCTTTACGGATTTTCTTCAACTGTTCCACACAGTAGATGATAACAATAAGGAAAAATACAGATAGCGGTATGGATATGCCGACCAAGATGAAAACAAAGCTCTTGATGTCGGCAAGGACGACAGGATACCACTTTACAATGGTGCCGAGGATCTGGTTTAGTGCCGGAGTTATATCAGGCGAAGTGCTAGTCAGAGGATTCATTCGCTTAATTATAACTCATTCAAAAAATCCTTCCCAATGTCAAATAGTTTCTGTTCGCAACCATGATTGGCCGAAAGCTGCAGTCCGATAGGCAACTCCTTGCCGTCTTTGTTCGCTATGCCCATTGGTATCGAGATAGCTGGCATGCCCGTCAAATTGGCAGTGACTGTGAATATGTCTTCGAGATACATCGCCACTGGATCGCTGGTCTTCTCGCCGATCTTGAATGCCGGAGACGGCGCAGTCGGTGTCGCGATCGCGTCGACACCTTCAAAGGCTTTGGTAAAATCATCCGTAATCATCCGACGCACGGCATTGGCGCGATTGTAATATGCGTCATAATAGCCCGAAGACAAAACGTAGGTGCCGAGCAGTATGCGCCTTCTAACTTCCCTGCCAAAGCCCGCGCGGCGCGTCTCGAAATAATCGTCGATCACGTCTTTTCCATCTACATGCAAGCCATATTTCACGCCATCAAAACGCGCCATGTTCGCAGAAACTTCTGCTGGCATAACGATGTAGTAGACCATCAGTGAATAAGCTATATTTGGCAGTTTGATCTCTTTCACTTCATAGCCTTTGGCCTTGAATGTCTCTAGTGCCTTATTGAACGCATTAATAACCGCCGGATCAATCCCATCTCCCGTAAGGAAATGTTTTGGCACCCCAATTTTGAATTTAGAATTTTGAATTTTGAATTTAGAAGTCTCTAAAGTTGTACTGTCTTTAATATCCTTACCACTAATAACATTGAAAATAATCTCCGCGTCGCCAACAGTCTTTGCGATAGGCCCGATCTGATCAAGCGAAGATCCCATCGCCATGACGCCATACCTCGAAACCGCGCCGTAGGTCGGCTTCAAACCCACCACACCACAAAAGCTCGCCGGCTGGCGGATCGAGCCGCCAGTATCTGAACCCAGAGCAAAGAGTGCTCCGTCCAGAGCAACTGCCGCCGCCGAACCACCGGAAGAGCCGCCAGCCACCCGACTAAAGTCAAACGGATTCTTCGTAACGCCAAAAGCCGAATTCTCTGTCGAACCGCCCATGGCAAACTCATCCATATTGGTTCGACCCAGAAAGACCGCGTTTTCCTGTCCCAGTTTGGCAATAACCGTCGCATTGTAGGTTGCATGATATTTTTCCAGAATTTTGGAAGCTGAACTGGCGATCTTGCCTTTTATCAAAATGTTATCTTTGATCGCGCAAGGAATGCCTGTAAGCAAAGTACTTTTATTTTCCTTTATTTTTTTATCAGCCAACTTGGCCGCTTCCAGAGCATCGTCGAAGACTTCCAGATAGGCATTTATATTTTTATTTTTCTTCGCTATCTCGTCCAAATAAGCTTTGGTCAGTTCAACCGCCGTAAAATCACCCTTTTTCAGGTGTTCGTGAGCTTTGCTGATTGTCAGATCTTTTAGATTAATCATTGAATATCTTCTTGACCGCGATAAAATCACCCACTCTTTGCGGCGCTTCTTTGAGCAAACGTTCGCGATCTTCAGCACTGGTATTTTGAACAATATCGGCGCGCGTAATATTCTTGACCGCGCCAACGCGGCCTGCACTATCGAGCGAAACCTTGACCTTTTTTAGCTGGTCAACATAGCCGAGAATTGAGTCAAACTCTTTTACTAGCGACTTTTTGTCTTCTTCGGTCAGCTTTATTCTGGCCAAAACCGCCAAATGTTCGAGTTCTGGAAGGGTTATCATGGAGCGATTGTAACATAGGAAACAAACTAAGAAAATCAGTTGCACACAAGTACTTTTCTTCTGAAAAATGGAAACTTTGTGCCGAACCAATTTTAAGGTACATTTCAATTTTTCATAAGAAAAGTACTTGTGTGCAACTGATTTTCTTATGTAATCATACTCAAAAACTCCTTTTCAGAAATGATTTTCACGCCCAATTCGCGCGCTTTGTCGAGTTTTGATCCCGCTTCTTCGCCAGCGACGACGTAAGAAGTCTTTTTGGAAACCGAACTGGAAACATCGCCGCCATTTTGGCGAACCAAGGATTGCGCTTCTTCACGTTCCAAGGTTGGCAAAGATCCTGTAAAGACAAAGGATTTTCCTTCCAGAGGCTTATTGCCGCTCACCTCTTCTTTTACAATAGTCACATGCTTCAAAAGATTGCTAACCAGCTTTTTATTGTCAGCGATTTTGAACCAAGAAGAAAGTGATTCCGCCACGACCGGACCAACGCCGTAAATGGATTCAAAATCTTCTTTTGAAGCCTTGGTTATTATTTTTAATGCTTCCAAAACATTGTCTGCAAGTGATGTGTAATGTCGCGCGACATCATAAGCGGTCTCTTCACCGACTTGTGGAATAGAAAGTGAAGCCAAAAATCTTGGTAAAGTCACTTTCATTGCTTTTTCCACGCCAATAATCAAATTATCAGCCGACTTTTCCGCGAAACGAGGCAAATTCAGGAGATCGCCTTTCTTCAAGGTGAAAATATCGTCAGCAGTGGCAATGAGCTGATGTTCAAGAAGTAAATCAATGATCTTCGGACCCAAACCATCTATGTCAAAGCAATGTTTGGAAGTAAAGTAGTAAAGCTTGCGTTTCTCTTGTTCGAATGATTCTTTATTCACACAACGCCAAGCCGCTTCGCCGGGAATGCGCTCGATCGCGCCATCGCCGCCGCAAGCCGGCACATGTGTTGGCCAAGCGAAAGGTTTTATTTTTTCAGTCCGCATTTCTCGAACCACGCCTATTATGTCAGGAATGACGTCGCCGGCTTTTTTCAAGATCACGGTATCGCCAATGCGTACGTCCAGCCTTTTAATCTCGTCTTCATTGTGCAAAGTCGCCCTCGAAACCGTAGAGCCACCGATAGAAACCGGCCGAAGTACAGCAACTGGTGTGATCGTACCCATGCGGCCGACTTGGAAGACAATATCTTCTAGAATAGTGGTGACTTCTTCCCCGGGGAATTTGAAAGCAATGCCCCAGCGCGGCGCTTTGCCGGTGTAGCCGAGCAGTTCTTGGTATTCTCGCAAATCAACTTTGACGACTACGCCATCAAACCAATAATCTATATTCTTCTGCCTTCGGTCCGCTATAGCGCCATTTTGGCGCGAAGGCGACCATTCTCGCCAATATTCAATGACTTCTTCAACATTTTTGCAGACTTTGTAGTATTTATTGACTTTGAAACCTAGAGATTTCAAAAATTCTAATTCATCGTGTTGAGTTAAAGGCACGCCTTCTTGCGTTCCTCCCCTCCTCTCCGAGGAGGGGTGCCGAGTCCGCGAGGCGGGGTGGTGAAAAAGAAGAGATTCTGAGGTGATGTGAGATATGTCACCACCACCCCCTACCCCCTCCTCAAAGAGGAGGGGTGGCAAAGACCCACTAACAGTCGAAAGATCATAAATAAATGAATCCAAGTGTCGCTCCGCGACTAGTTTGGGATCCAATTGGCGGATTGATCCTGCCGCGAGGTTCCTAGGGTTGGCAAAAGGCGGTAAATTCTTCTTTTTTTGCTCCTCATTCAAGTGTGCGAGAGTGCTCTTTGCCATCCAAATCTCACCTTCGACGATCAGAAGTCCGACATCTGTATTGAGCCTAAGCGGGATGGATTCGATCGTCTTCACATTTTCGGTCACATCTTCGCCGACGGTGCCGTCACCGCGAGTTGCTGCTTGCTTCAAAACACCATTTTCGTAAGTCAAAACCACCTTGAGACCATCGATTTTGTGCTCGCAAGTATAAGCGGGCTTTGGGTCTGCCACGCCTTTTTGAACCAAAAATCTTTTGACTCTTTCATCAAATTCCTCTATTTCTTCCGGCGAAAAAGCATCGTTAAAAGACCACTGTGGCACCACGTGGCGAACCTTATGGAATTCTGGCAAAGGCTTGCCACCCACGCGTTGTGACGGCGAATCAGGCGTGACCAATTCTGGATATCGCCCTTCGATTTCCACCAATTCATGCTTGAGCGAATCCAGCGCCGCTTCGGAAATCTCCTGTTTATCAAGCACGTGATAATTGTAGCGATGGTGTTCTATCGCCTCTTTTAGGGCTTTTAACCGCTC
>CAYTUZ010000053.1:0-5241 GCA_964441635.1 uncultured Candidatus Saccharibacteria bacterium | reverse complement strand
TGTATTCTAACCAACGTACGACAGCGCCATTTTTTGCTCTTTGGGATCAAACAATGATATTTTGAAGTTATACGTCTTGCCCAGTTCCAAAGTTTTTCTTAGTTTTTCTTCCGAACCGAATTCCGAAACATGCACAAGCCCAGCCACGCCTTCTTCGATCGAAGCCAGTGCACCATGCTTGTTGAAGCGGATGACGACGCCACTAACGGGCATGTCCTTCTTGTACTTGGTAGCCGCTTCAACCCAAGGATTTTGCTTGAGTTGCTTGATCGAAAGGGAAATCTTGCCTTCTTTGATCTCAATGATCTTGGTCTTGATCTTTGCTCCGACACGCACGAAGTTGTGCGGATCATCAACCAAGCCCCAATCAATTTCTGAGATATGAACCAAGCCTTCCAAGCCTTCTTCAAGCTTCACGAAGACGCCGAAGTCAACAATACCGGTGACGGTGCCTTCTACTTCATCGCCAATCTCATACTTGCTGACGATTTTCTCTTTTTCTTTTGTCTCCGAACCTTTTTCCGAGAAAATAAGCTTTCCTTCCTTGGGATCGGCGGTAATGATCGAAAGTTGTAGGCGTGTGCCGACAAGTTTCTTCAATTCTTCGAGGATCTTGTCCTTGTCGCCGTCAGAAACTCTCGGATAGTGCTCGGTTTTGAGCTGGGAAGCGGGCAAGAAGCCCACAATACCTTGCCATTCCACCAAAAGACCGCCTTTATTGGCTTCTTTGATAGGTAAGTCCAAAACCTTCTTTTCCTTGATAGCTATTTCGGCTTCGCTCCAGATCAGAGCTTGGCGGGCTTCTTTCAATGACAATTCGTAATAACCCTCTTTGTGAGCGGTATCGACGATTTTGGCGGCGACAATATCGCCGACATTGATCTTTTTGATTACATCGCGCGTGCTGATGAATTCTCGGCCATAAATAATACCAGTGCCAAAAGGTGCCAAATCTACATAGACTTCAGATTTTTCGACAGCTATGACCGGGCCTTCTACCAAGTCTCCCGCCATCGGCGGATTCTTCATGGTCAAAGAAAGCTGGCCCATGACGGTGGCTTTCTTTGCTTCCTCGGCAGTTTCCAAAGCAACTTGCTTGGCTTTTGCGGCGGCCGTCTTGGCTTTTGTCTTTGGCTTTGCCGACTTGGTTACTTTGCTATCACTCGACTCTGCTTCCGAAACTTCCGCGTGTTTCGCACCAGCTATTTTTTCTCGTAATTTATTGAACATTATTTTCCGCGTACGTGCGGTGCGCTCCGCTTTTTAACTGTTAAACGGTCGCCTTCGTCCTAGAGACTACGGCGTACCAAAGTGCGGGATGACGCGATTACTAAGACTCTAAACTCAAAACGGCACCTTGCCGCTCTTCACGCCACTTTAACTTATAATTGTTTTTTTGTCCATTATGGATTAAGATATTTACATGATCATCAACTACCTAGGCGGGGAATTCGTAAAAATACAATTTGGCAGCACCATTCTGGCCTTCAATCCGATTTCCAAGGATTCGCAGTTAAAAGCCTCAAAGTTTGGCGCTGACATCGTGCTCTCAAGCATCAATCATCCCGACATGAACGGCATCGAACAGGTTACTTTCGGCGAGAAGAAGCCGTTTGCCGTGACCAGTCCCGGCGAATATGAAGTCAGCGGCATTTTCATCAAAGGCCTGCAGTCTGTTTCAAATTATGATAATGAAAAGCGCATCAATACGGTCTTTTCTGTCAATCTGGAAGGCATGAATATCTGCTTTCTGGGTGCTCTGGACCAAACCGAATTGCCCAAAGAAGCCGATGAAGCGATTGACGATGTGGATATTCTTTTTGTGCCGATCGGCGGCAATGGTGTCTTGGATCCATTAAAAGCCTATAAGCTAGCGGTGGCGATAGCTCCCAAAATCATAATTCCGATCCATTACGGCGACTTGGGATTGAAAGATGCGCTAAAGTCGTTCCTGAAGGAAGCTGGCGAGAATCCTACGCCGGTGGTAAAATTGACCTTGAAGAAGAAAGATCTGGAAGGCAAAGAAGCGGAAGTCGTAGTGCTCGAAAGAGAATAATTATGTCGCTCCTATCTCACATCGAAAGTTTGCGTGCCAAACCGGAACATGTCCGCCGCAGTGTGGCTTTTTGGTATTCTTTTGGCATTACTGCGATTATTTTTTCCTTCTGGTTGGCTTCATTCAGTCCGATCGGTTATGCGACAAAAGGTGTTGTGGCACAAGCAGTGAGTAATGCCGGCACACCCGCCCAGTCTCTTATTGCTGGCGTGGGCTCATTTGCCGGCGACATTCGCGATATAATTTTCGGACCCAAAAAGATTACTTACTCATCGGTACAAGTCACACCGGGAAATCGGTAACGGTATCAGCAACAAAAAAAGAGGTACGAGTATTCCTTCGCCCGAAGTCGAGGACTGTCTGAGTGTTGTGAAATTGCCCACAAAAAGCGAGTGGGCGACCGGAGAGCGAGGAGCAAAGGGCTGTTTGCGACGAGTTCTCAGCAGAGCTTTTTGTGGCTGCAATTTCCAACACGAGTTACGCAGACGAGGGCGAAGGAATGCTTGCACCTCTTTTTGTTGCTGGCACTTGCGGAGCTGGCGGAATTATGCGAGAATACGACATTATGGAATTTGCGATAATTACGACCGGCGGCAAGCAATATAGCGTTGCAAAAGGCGACGTTATTTCGATTGAGCGTCTCGCTGGTGAGCACAAAGAAGGCGACAAGGTCACCTTCGACAAAGTTTTGCTCTGGGACAACGGTTCTGACACGACTATCGGTACACCCTATATCCCCAAAGCTGCCGTAAAGGGAACGATCACACAAATCGGCCGTGCACCCAAAATTATCGTTACTCACTACAAGCAAAAGTCTCGCTACTGGAAGCGAAATGGTCACAGGCAAGGCTTTTTCAAGATCAAAATTGACGCATTGAAATAATTCACAATATTGATTGGCAAAGTCGCGGAAAACTTTTCCGAATTATCTTCTGTTATCTAGCGCATTCCTAATCGTCTCCTGATCGGCGTACTCCAATTCCGCACCAGTCGACAGACCTCTGCCAAGTACCGACATTTTGATCGGTCGATCGCCAATAATCTGCTTTATCGCGTCTTTTACGATCGTTTCCGTATGTTCGCCGTCAGGCGTCGTATTCAAAGAAAGAATGATTTCCTTTAATTCGAGGGTATTTGAAATCCTTTCCAATAATAACTTTAGGCGAATCCTTTTTTCCGGCTCTTTGTCTAGAATTGGCACGCTACCACCGAGAATAAAATATAAGCCTTTGTAAGCACTACTTTTTTCAACCGATTCAAAGTCGGAATCTCGAGCGACAACCATTAACAGGGAATGATCACGATTGGCGTCGGCACAAATGGAGCAAGTTATGCTTTTCGCGCCATTTTTCACGTAGAATCGATGGCACTTGTCGCATTCATGCGAAGTTTTCTTGACCTCTTCGATCAGCTGAATCAGCTCTCTTATAGACGCTGGTGATCTTGATAACAGATAATAAACAAATCGCCTCGCTTGGCGAGGACCGATGCCGGGAAAATGGGCGAATATTTCTTCGAGTTGTCGTTGAGAATCCATAGGATTAATAACCAATAACCAAGATACAATAACCAAAGAATACCCAATAATCAAATAAGCTGTTTTTTGTGGCGTTTATTGGTTATTGATTATTCCTTGGTTATTGGTGTTTGGTTATTGGTTATTTACTATATTGCTTCAAAGTCTTGAAAAGTGCCCTTATCCATACTGAGGAATGTCGTCTTCTTACTGTCGAAGTATAGCTTGGCAGTACCCGTCGGACCATTCCTGTGCTTTTCGATGAGAATCTCTGCTTCCTCCTTCTTGCCACCTAGGTCTTGGTCGGCTTCACGGTGAATAAACATGACCACATCTGCGTCCTGTTCGATAGAACCGGAATCTCGCAAGTCGGAAAGTCGAGGTTTGCCGCCGCGCTGTTCGACGGCGCGGGAGAGCTGTGAAAGCGCTAAAACTGGAACTTCCAGCTCGCGTGCCAAGTTTTTCAAGGAACGCGAGATTTCGGTGACTTGTTGAACCAAATTATCATTGTATTTTGTCTGCGTCGGCAACATCAGTTGCAAATAGTCCACGACAATCAATCCTAAACCTTTTTCATTTTTCAAACGACGAGCGACAGCGCGCATTTTCAAGATATTGTTACCCGGCTGATCGTCGATATATATCGGCGCCTCCGCAAGCCTAGAAATGGATTCACCGATGGCCTTGAAGTCGTTCTCGACCGAAAGATTGTGGCCGGTGCGTATTTTCCAAGAATCGACTTGCGATTCCGCGGCAAGCATGCGGTCGACCAATTGCTGTGAGCTCATTTCTAGAGAAAAGATTGCCACGGGTATCTTGTGATTGACTGCGGCTTTGCGAGCAATATCGAGTGCCAGAGAAGTTTTTCCCATAGAAGGCCGCGCCGCCAAGATGATCAGGTCGGACTTTTGCAAACCGGAGAGTTTGTTGTCGAGTTCCGGAAAACCTGTCGGCACGCCACGAAGCTCATCTCTGGTCTTGTGCATGTGTTCTAGTCGCTCCCAAGCCTCGTCTAGAGTGTCTTTGAGTGCCACGAATTTCTGGCCACCGGTTTTATTGGTGACCGCATAGAGCGCTTTTTCAGCCTTTTCCAATATTTCATGCAAATCAGTCTCTTCTTCGTAGCCCAAAGTCCGGATTTGCTCCGAAGCACGCAAAAGTTCGCGCATGACGAACTTGTTTTCGACGATTTCCGCGTAAGGAACTGCATTTGTCGAAGAGGGAACTATATTGACGAGTTCCGTCAGATAACTCATGCCGCCGGCATCGTCGAGCAAATTCTTTTCTTTGAGCCGTGCCGATACAGTGAGGAGGTCAATGGGTGAACCCTTGGAATGCAGTTCCATGAGCGCGATCCAGACAGAACGATTTTGATTGGAATAGAAAGATGCTTCGCGGACAATGTCTATGACTTCGTGCATGACTTCGGAACGGATGAGTACCGAACCGAGCAAAGCCTTTTCGGCATCAATGCTATGCGGCGGAATCTGCAGATCCTTGGCTTTGAGGAAAGGCGAGAGAGTGGACATGGCATCCATTATAACAGAGCGGAAAAATTAAAAGCAAAAATTCCAAAAAGGGGATATGTTGTGGAGAAATGTCTGCAGTCCAAACAAAAAATTCATACTTTTTTTATCAAAAATTCAGCAAAATTTCATAACTGTTTTGA
>CAYTUZ010000052.1:0-5361 GCA_964441635.1 uncultured Candidatus Saccharibacteria bacterium | reverse complement strand
CTCTCTGGCCATATCGGCTTTATTTCCCAATCCGGCGCACTCGGCTCAGCCATCCTAGACCGAGCGCTTTCCGAAGGTGTTGGTTTTTCCAAGTTTGTAAGCCTTGGCAATGAAGCTTGCCTTATGGAAATAGAATTTCTGGAATATTTGGGAAACGATGACGAAACGAAAGCGATCCTCATGTATGTCGAAAGGCTTTCCGATGGGCCAAAATTCATGGAATTGGCGGCGAAAATTGGTAGAACCAAGCCGATCGTCGTCCTCAAAGCCGGCCGGAGTGAACGCGGCAGAGAAGCGGTCATGTCCCATACCGGATCGCTCGCGCCGGCAGACGCAGTATTTTCCGCGGCTTGCCGCCAAGCGGGTGTGATTGCCGTAGAATCCATCCGGGAATTCTTTAATATCGCCAAGATGTTTCAGCTTGGCATAATGAAACCACTCCAGAAACTGATCGTGCTCACCAATGCCGGCGGGCCAGCCGTTGTCGCCACGGATCAGATCGACCAATCACATTCTCTTTCGCTCATCGAATTGAGTGATAAAACAAAAGAATCTTTGCGCAAGGTTTTGCCAACAATGGCAGCAATTGGCAATCCAGTAGATATTATCGGCGACGCTTTGAGCGAAAGATATGAGAACGCTCTCAAGATCCTGACTGAAGAAAAAGAAGCTGACGCGATAATAGTTTTGCTTACGCCGCAAATGATGACCGAGGCCGAAGCAACTGCAAAATTGTTAGCTGAATACAAAAAGAAAAAACCCATAATTCCGGTATTTATAGGCGGTCCCGCGATCGAAAATGGACTTATCGAACTCAAAAAGAATGGCCTAATAAACTTCAATTTCCCCAAAGACGCCCTTGAAGCGCTGGAAGACTTGGCACAAAACACAATCAAAAAAGCTGTCAGAAGTCCGACTTCTGCAATTTCGACCAAGCAACAAATATTGACCTTCGAAGAAACAACCTCGCTTTTCAAGAATTATTGTCTAAAGCCGGGTGGTGTTTTGGTAAAAGACAAAGCTAACCTAGCCGAAGCCATTCGGCAAGCTGGTAGCGCACCTTATGCCCTGAAAGCCATGTCCGCAGAAATTGTCCACAAAACCGACATGGGTGCCGTACAACTCAACTTGATGTCACTCGCCGAAGCCGAAGCGGCATGGCAAACAAATATAGATAATGTCCGTGCCAAGAATCCTAATATTGTCATCCATGAAATGCTGATCCAATCGATGCCGCCGGGAAAAGAAACGATCATTGGCATGAAGCACGATAGCGTATTTGGACCGACAATACTCTTCGGTTTGGGCGGCATATTCGCTGAAGCACTGAAAGATACTTCCCTGCGAATTGCACCAGTCACAAAAGAAATGGCCTTAGAAATGATCCGAGAAATCCGCAGCAGCAAGATTCTCTCTGGTATGCGCGGCGAGACATCCGTAAACCTTGAAGCATTGGCCGAAACTATCGAGCGTGTTTCCGCGCTCGCCCTAGCACATCCGGAAGTCAAAGAAATAGACTTGAATCCCGTGACAGTCGACGCAAAAAATGCCGTCATCGTCGACGCTAGAGTGGTAATTTAGGACAATAATTTCTTCAAATCAAAATCTGGATCCGCAAGCTCTACATGATGAGCCGAGACATCTATATTTTGTTCAATAATCTTCGAAATAGTGCCCATGTCTTGGGTGCGATTGATGAGCGTGGCGCCGACCAACTCTTTGCCAACAACAAATATCCGACCCAGAGAATCTTTTTCGGCCAAACCGCGCGGGATAATAACCCTATTCGAACCCGGCGAAGCGTCGCCAACAAAAGCGACTGTACTGCCAAAGCCTTGGGTGGTATAGAAAGAGACAAACTTGAAAGGTTCGCGCTTGCCAACCATGCCTAGACCAGCAATCCTGCCCTGTTCGTGCGCCGAAACCCAATTGCCCATCTGCACGTTTTCTTCCAATATCAAATCCTTGTACTCGGCAATATCGCCGGCCGTCCAAACGTCTTTCGCGCCAGTCTCCATAAATTCATTGGCTATAATTCCGCGATTCACGGCCACACCCGAAGCTTTTACCCAGTCCAGTTGGCTTACTGTGCCGATGCCAAAAATGACTACCTCGCAAGGCATTTTCTTGCCATCTTTCAAAACTACGCCGCTTACATTGTCGTCGCCGGTAATTTCGACAATCTCTTTTTCATGCAAGATTTCCACACCGGCTTTATTCATGGCTTTTTCTAGAATGGAACCGGAGGCTTGATCGAGGATCGGATCCCAAAAATACGGCTCACGCAGTACCACCGTGGTTTTGAGCCCAGCCAATTGCATGAGATCAGCCATTTCGAAGCCAATAAATCCGCCGCCAACCGTGACCGCGCTTTTCGCGTGTTTAATATCTTCCATTATGCCTTTGCCATCTTCTAGAGAACGCAGGTAATGAACACCTTTCTTCTCTGCCCCGGGCACTTTGGCCTTGCGAGTCGCAGTACCAGTCGCAATCAGCAGTTTGTCATAAGCAATCGCACTGCCATCAGCCAAATTTAATTTTTTGGCAGACACGTCGAAACCGGTAGCCTTTTTGCCGCCAAGAAAAGTTATGTTCTTTTCCTTGTACCATTGCTCACCTTTCAACCAGACTTGGTCGAATGGCACTTTACCCAAAAAGAAATAAGGCTTTGAAAGCATGACTCGGGAATACAAAAGATACGGTTCATCGCTCACGATCGCGATTGTGCCAGTTGGATCATTTTGCCTGATCATCTCGGCGGCAGTTACGCCGGCGACACCGCCACCAACGATTAAATACTTAAAATTTTCCATGCTTTCTACTTCGGGAAGACTTGTTTGCCAGCTTTGTCGAATAATAGGATAGCCTTGGTCGGACAGGATTCCGCAGACATTTGGAGTGTAGCATCGTCGACTGCGTCTGCACCGATCACGACGGCTTTATTTTCTCCATCAAGTTCATAAGTCGCTCCAGAGACTGCCAAGCACGACGCCGCACCAATGCAGAGGTCGCGATCTACTGCTATCTTACCGATCTTCGAATCACTCCTCGTGCGCGGATACTCTTTGATATTTGCCATAATTTGTTTATTATTTTATTAAAACGACTTCCTGAATTCCGGGCACTTCTTCTCGGAGAATGCCGGCAATGAGATTATTATACGTCAAATCCGCCAATCGACAATCCTTGCAAGTTCCGTAAATCCGGAGCTTGACCTTATTGCTTTCCACACTGACGAGCTCGACTCCGCCGCCATGCATCTCGATATAAGGACGGATTTTGCCAATAATCGTTTCGACGTGCTCTTTTGTTGACTGTTTTTTGGGCATAATTATAGTTTTCGCATATTTATTTGCTTTCCGGACCAAAATATTTTTCACGGTAAAAACGAATCAATTCCTCAACCTGTGGAATGCATTCCGGAAACCCAATGCCAACCTTGGTCCTTTTTTGAACCGCTTCTAGCGTAACAGCACCTTCCAGAACCGCTTCTTCGATATCGGCTTCGGTCACTTTGGTATTCGGGTCGATGACCTTTCCGCCTTCAATCATAACTCGTTCCAGCTGGCCAGTTTTTTTGAACCATGAATTTAGCGCCGTCCGCAGAGCTTTGTCGCCCAAGACAGAACAGTGAATCTTCCTATCAGGCAAACCGGAAAGGCGCGCGATGATGTCTTGCGGTGTGATTTTGAGCGCCTTATCGATCTTCATGCCGCCTTTTTCGGTAATCATGACCGAGAGCATCGAAGTCGCGGCAATAGCACTGGCACAGCCGAAGGTGCGCCACTTGAAGGCGGTAATGGCATCTTTTTTGGTATCAATCGAAAGCCAGACTCTCATGACATCGCCGCAGGCCGGCGAACCGACGACGCCTTCGGCGTCATAAGCAGCGACTTTCGGATCTTCCCACAATAGATTTCTAGGCTTGAAAAAATGACTGCGCACTTCCTCGGAATAAGCCCAGGAACCGCCGGTATGCTTATTTACCACATCAGGTTTCTTGTTGGGTTTTGATTTTGTCTTTTTCATTTTTATGTTTTTTTCTAAGGAAATGTGGTGTTTGATTTCCAATAAATGCCCGCGGATCTGACATAGCTTTGTTTTGATCTATTGAGAGGTTAAGTGGCGAGATCCGACGCAAACGTTCTACAATTCTTGGTAAATGCTTTAAAACATATTTGACATCCGCCATGTTATTTTCCGTTCCTAAAGTGAATCTGATACTGCCATGTACAAATTCGTACGGATTGCCCAAGGCCGTGAGCACATACGACGGCTCCAGACTCTCGGAATTGCACGCTGAGCCGGTGTTGATCATGATACCATGGCGATCAAGTTCCAAGAGCATGGACTCGCCTTCAATGTCCAGAATAGAAATGTTCAAGAAATTTGGCAGCCTTTTGGTGGGGTGGCCATTCAGCACAACCTTGGAAATAGATTTGAAAATGCCCTTCTCGAGAGCGTTACGCATCTTCTTTACCTTAGCCATTCCGGCCTTCTTGCGCTTTTCATTCAAGTCAACAGCCACACCAAAACCGACAATGCAAGGCACGTTTTCCGTGCCAGAACGCAAGCGTCCTTGCTGGCCACCGCCGTATATGAGCGGCTCCAGTTTGACGCCATGACGGACAAAAAGGCCACCAATGCCTTTTGGCCCACCGAGCTTGTGCGCTGACAGAGTCAAGAGATCTACTCCCAACTTTTGAACATTGATATCGGCATAAGCTGCCGACTGGCTAGCATCAGTATGGAAATATGGCAGAGTTTTATCACCTCGAAATGATCTTATAAGTTTACCAATTTCTGCTATCGGCTGGAGTGTGCCTGTTTCGCTGTCTGCCATAGTCACAGAAACGATGATCGTCTTTTCATTCAAGACCTTTTTTACTTCGCTCGGATCCAAAAGACCATTTTTACCAACCGGCAATTTGATAATTTCGAATCCTTCTTTCTCCAGCGCTTCGCAAGCAGACATAATACCCTTGTGTTCCAGATTGGAAATGATAATGCGATTGCCATTTTTCTTATGAGCTCTGGCCGCGCCGATAATAGCCAAATTGTCGCTTTCGGTAGCTGAACCGGTGAAAATAAATTCATCGGCACGACAACTGATAGCAGTGGCGATCGTCAAGGTTCCACGTGCAATAGCTAGGCGAGCTTGTCGGCCCAATTCATAGAGGTTTGAAGGATTGCCATATTCTTTTTGGAAATACGGCATCATGGCTTTTAGCACCGCCGGATCGAGTACCGTAGTGGAAGCATTGTCGAAATATACTTGTCTCTGCATAAAACCATACTATCATAAGTTAGTAGATTAGCACTCTAATTGCACCGCTTACGTTTTTTCCAAAACATTTGTCT
>CAYTUZ010000051.1:0-5768 GCA_964441635.1 uncultured Candidatus Saccharibacteria bacterium | reverse complement strand
TATTCGCATCCTTGAAAGTACCATCATATTTGGCGATTGATTCTCTTTGGCGGCCACCAATGTTGGGTTCGAAGACGGCGACAATTTTGCCAGAATAAACTTCTTTGACACTTTGGAGAACTGAAGCCGCTTTTTCCGGTGTCGGCGCATGGCAATCCAAAACCGTATAATCGCCCTCAAACCTTTTTTCAAAACGCCTCTTGATACCTTTGAAATCGGCAATCGCTTTTATTATAACTGCCGGTTCTATCCCAATTTCCTTTGCCATAGCGAAACAACCGGCGATATTTTCGGCATTGAAACGGCCCAACATTGGCGAATGAATATGCCACGAGCTTTCACCATGATGAATTGTGAAATCCAGCCCTTCTCTGGAAGGTTTCACCGAATCATAAACGTAGTCAGCGTCTTTTGTGCCATAAGTTACGACTTTCGCCTTTGCTTCACCAACGACCTGTTTCACTCCCATCTGATCGGCATTAGAGATAATCAAACCGTCACTTGGAATATTACAAACCAACTTCCTGAACTCATCAAAGTATGCTTTTTCTGTCGGATAAAGATCGGCATGATCCCAAGAAACCGAAGTCACCATCAAATGAGTAGGAGAATAATAGACAAACTTCGGTCTCTTATCCGAAATCGAAACCTGATATTCATCGCCTTCGACAACACTCCAGTCGGAATCGGAAATCATTCCAGTACCATGTGAAAGCGACAGGCCGCCGGTAAAATAGCTGGGCTTCATGCCAGCCTTTTCAAGTATGAAAGAAAGTATTGCCGAAGATGTAGTCTTGCCCCAAGTGCCGGCGACAACGATGGAATTTTTCTTGATAAAATATTTTTGCAGGACTTCCGGGTATGACATGACGGGAATGTCATGCTCGCGCGCGTAAACTACTTCTGGGTTTGAAGGACTGGTTCCGGAGCCGCCGATCATAACAAAATCTGGCACACCGCCCTCAACCATTTTCTCGGGATGCCAGCCGGCATAAAAAGGCACGCCCTGCTTTTCTAGCTCGGTCGAAACCGGCGGAAAGAAGCCTTTGTCACTGCCGGTAACGATGACTCCGCGCTTGTGAAAAGCGATAGCGATCGCGCTTGTCGCAACGCCGCAGATACCGATGACATGGATTTTATTTGGGAGATTCATAGTGTTTTTGATGCTATATCCGATATAGGATACAAAACGTGGCTTAATGGCGATATCGGATATAGCTATCGGGATGTCTTTAAGAGCCCTTTTACTGCTTCAAAATCTGTTTGCCAGTTCTTGCCATCGAACCATTCTAGGCCTTGGAATTGCAGCTTGTAAGTGTCAGCAGGCCTCTGTAATGATCCTAGATATATGTATTTCATACCAGCCTTCTTGGCGTACTCGATCGCCATAGTCATCATGCCAAGGCCCATGTCTTTTGGCGATGTATCCAGATCGTAAAAAGGATAGGAATAATGAAGAAGTAAGGGGTTTTTGTAGCAAATCGTGTAACCTCGCGACACATGTCCCAAATGTGTATAAAGAAAAAGAGTATTAAAGTTGCTAAGAGCCGCGTCGGTCAGCATTTCTTTTATCTTTTGCGCGCTCATAATGCCGGGGCCAAATTTCGAATCGTAAAAATCTTTAGCGAGCTTACCGATATTCCAGTCGTATTCTTTGAGGGGTAAGCCGGAAAGCTCTAGTGTAAGATCGCTAACTTTTTTTAGAATGCGGCGATTTTCGCTGGTTGGCTGGAATTTTTCCAAGTTAATTCGCGCACTTCGAGTCTGCTGTATGACGCCACGTCCGAGACGAGTGAAGACAAAGCCCTCTGAATACAGCTTTTCGATATTTTGGTCCGAAAAGTCGTCGATAGTTTTTTGATCCCAGTGAAGGTAGTTCATTAGTGTAATGCCAGCCAGAAACCGAATACCACGAAGATGAAATGAATAACCCAGAACCTCATCACGGTTTTTTCTTCGCTCCAGCCTTTTATCTCAAAGTGATGGTGCAATGGCGCCATGGCGAAGACTTTTTTGCCGAAGAAATAGCGCGAAGTGACCTGAATGATGACCGAAATTGCTTCGATGTAGAACATAAAGCCGAGGAAGAAAAGCGAAGAGATCTCGCCGATCGCCATGGCATTCACGGCAAGAAGTGCACCAAGGCCGAGTGAGCCGACGTCGCCCATCATGAATCGTGCAGGTTTGATATTGAAATAAGTATAGGTGACGAGTGCGCCAACAGTTGTTGCATTCAATATCGCGATTTCGCCAAAGCCATTGATCCAGCTTAGGAATGTCAGAGCGGAAAAGGTGATGACCAGCATGCCGCCAGCCAAACCATCCATGCCGTCGGCGATATTGACTGCGTTCGCTGTGAACATAACCACAAAGACCATGATAGGCACAATGAGCCAGCCGGCATTCACGGCAAGACCAAAAGGGAAATAGATATAGTGCCAAGCGGGACCAAGTCTGGCGTAGATCCAGTAGGCGGTAACAGCGCCAGCGATGAATTGTAAGACTAGTTTTTCATGAACGAAGACGCCGCGGCGAGTTTGCGAGCCGAACCAAACCGAAAGCCTTTTGAAGGCGGTCCATGGAATCGTGATGAAATACCAGACTCGCTTTTTCCAATCTTTGTGAACATGAACCAATGTCCAGATATGCGCAAGTTTGCGCGATCGACGTTCTGTGCCGTAGACATTCATGAGATCGTCGATTGCACCCAAGAGTGCGGAGATGAGCATGACGCCGATCGGTACCCAAGTGAAACTTCGTGACCAATTGAAGAAATAGGTTACGATTGCAACGGTGATCACGATCAGAAGACCGCCCATGACCGGTGTGACGGCTTTGTATCGGTGTGAACCCAAACCAATGAGCTCGACTTTCGGCTCTTTTACGACGTGAAATCTATAGAGGATTTTTATGAAAAGTGGCGCCAAAATAAAGGCAACAATGGCGCCTACCAGCACAAAACTGATTATATTGGCCAGATCAGCCGTGCCTTGTAGGATGGTTATCATTCGTTACACAATAGCATGCAAATCATGTCCAATTCAACTTCAAAACCAGTTCAATCTTCTAATTTCAGTATTAGATTGTTGCGCGCGCACGAAGATCCGGTTTTCCTCCGCAAACTTTCCATTTTCACTCCAACGCTGGCCAATAATAGATGCATCAGGATTTGTTATCTCTATCATTCCTTGTTTTATGCCCGAACCGTAGAGCCCGTCTTCGGGATATGCAACTGCGTGTGAATAGTAAACCTTGCTCGGAATTGATGTTTCCATTTCGACCCTATCAATAATCAGGATATGATTGCGACTGCTTTTTTCTCGGTCAATCATAGTGATCATGTCGCCCGGTTTTATGTCTATCAGCCGAACCACTCGACTGTTTTTAGTATTGGCCAAAGTTGCAACGTCGCAATTGGCAACTGGCCGCAACCAACAGTAGACTTTGCCAAAAATGCCTCGACAATTCATGAATCGCAATTTTCTGCTCAAACGGCCTTTTTGCAAAGCTTCACTTTCGGCATTCAAAACATAATAAGCAAAACCAGAACAATCAATGCCGATATTATTGTCCACCAGCAATTTCTTTAGTGTTTCAGACGTAATAAGATCGGCGTCGACGTGATTTTTCAGTTTTATTGTTTGGACTTCATCGAGGATTTCTTCCGGACTGCCTTTGCCGATATTCACTCGCAGGCCAGCACGTTGGCGCGCGATTTTATTATTGAAATAGGGCACCGAACAAACGGCATTTCCAAATTTGAAATGCTGGTAGTGGTCGATTACTGATAAAGCTTCTTTGGTGAGAGTTTTTGTAGTCACAAAGTGATTTTACAATAATTGATAACCGAACACCAATAATAAAATAGAATTTTGAATTTTGAATTTAGAATTTAGATTAGAATCCAGAACAAAGAATCAAGAATTCTAACTTCTTAATTCTAACTTCGAATCTAAATTCTAAATTCTAAATTCAAAATTCTAGCTTAATTACTCGTCAAAATATCGACAATCTCCTTGCCTCGCTTATTGAATTTATTATGTGTTTCCATGATTCCTCGCGTGCTCTGGATACGAAGCAAGTCGGAATTGTATTCCGTGTTATTCCCGTAAGACACTGTTTGATAACCGGCGAGCTCGAGCGAACCGGGCACATCTTCGGAAATTGAAATAGTTTTTTTGGTAATGCGCTGGATGATTTGGGCGCCGTCATTTACTGGAATGATCGAAGCAGTATTGCTGTCACCGAGCAACGCTTTTATATGCGCCTCGAATGTCGTGTCGCCAACTACGCCGTGATTTCTATTTTCTTGTTGAAGTAGAGATTCAAAAGTCGTGGAAGCCGGTTGGCGAGCGTTTATCTCGATCAGGTGAATCTGATGGAGTTCGTCATCGCGGATGATATCGATGCCGAACAAACCTTTCCAGCCGGCATTGCGCAGCTTTTCGGTGATGGCATGGCCCATCTTTCCAATCAGGGCAAGCTCGTTTTCATCTAGCAAGCTATGCGGCAGGCTCCAGTCGTTCCCCACGGTGGCGAAAATATTATCGGTGAATGGTAAAGCGCCAGTGATTTGGTAACTGATATTTTCGAGAAGTGTCGTCGTTCCGTTCAAGACCACATTCAAGGTAAATGATGGGCCTTTTATAAACTTTGAAACGCGCGCGAGCCGGTCGGGAAATTTACTCGCCAGATCGGCAAGAATTTTTTCGGAATTGACCAGAATGGTACTGTCGCCAGTATGGCCGTGAGCCCACTGGAGCACATGAGCTTCGCCAGTCCATTTGATATTGCTGGCTTTGTCGATCTTGGTTTCTGGCAAATACTCTTTACCCACACTGCCTAGGAATTCTATCTGGCTTACTTTATTCTCGATTTTTTCCGCAAGTTCCGCCGCCGGATTCCAAAGTTTCCATCCGTTCTCTTTGGCGACGGCTTCGATCTGGATATTATTCTTGAAGACGACGATACCCGCCGCCAGTTTATTTACCAGCTCTAATACCTTTTCTTCTTTCAGTAATTCCAGAGTGCTCAAAAGTTCTCTTTGCGATTCGACCAAGTGCACGAAATCCGGATATTGTTTTTTGATGGTTTCGGCGTACGGCGTGCTGTTCGCGACGATGTGGTATTTCGCCGACGGCCTTGTACCCAAGGCGCGTTCAATGTCGCGCGTGACATAAATTACGCCCGGCTTTGAAGTATTGCTCATTGCCGCTATTTTACTGGTATTTGGCGAAAATTGAAAGTTCTTGTTTGTGGGAACTTTTCTGCAAATCCCCAACATTCGCTTTTGTGGCATGTTAGAATACTACAAATGAAAAGAGCGAAGATATTTCTGCTCACGTCAAGCCTCTTCCTTGTGCCGTTGCTCGGTCATGCTCAAACGGTTAATAGCACATACTGTCATGTTCCAATAGCACCAGTGTATTTACGGGGGTAGCTTTCAATGACAATCAAACTCCGGAGATCAGCATGGTTGTTGATCCTGATTTTGAAAAGAAGACTTTGCAAGATGAACGAAAGATTGTTGGTAAAGTTTCTGTCACACCGATCTATGATCTGCTTGTAACAGTAATACCGACTTACAACCATTACTGCTTGCCAATATGGGACAAGCAGGGCCATCAGATCGCGCCGATCGAGCTGCCAGATTCTTTACCTTACAGCGCCGATATCATGCTGGGAGATGCCGATACTGGAACTTCTATACTGCACACCGATACTTTTACGAGAGGCGCAGAGATTTCCGACGGTGTCTGGCAATATGA
>CAYTUZ010000050.1:0-6171 GCA_964441635.1 uncultured Candidatus Saccharibacteria bacterium | reverse complement strand
GACAAAGAAAAACAATGTCTCGGCGACTATTTGTGAGCCTCTATGCAAAGAAACATCGGTATTTCTTTTCGCATGCGATCTTCTTCGCTCGATCGTGGACCGGCCTGGCTCGCCCGATGCGAAATCCATTCTTCGAGACGTGTGACGGAGAAACCGGCTTTATAAAGAGCCTTGAAGTAAACTTGCAAAGGTCTGTGAAATGAGACTGTGAATTCTTTCTGCGAATTTTTGTCTGTGCCCGGCTTCATGTCTATATCAGTTTTCTCATCCGACATATAGGCATCAATGCGGCGATACTGTTTGTTTTCCTTTTCATCCCAACCCCAAGAGGATCTTTTCGGCACACGGAAGGCCGGATGATTGAGTACCAATAATATTCGTCCTTCTGGTTTCAACACCTTAGCGCATTCCGCAAAGACTCCGGCAAGATTTTCGATATTCTGTAATGCCAAAATAATCGTTATGGCATCAAATGTCCCTTCTTGCAGATGTCCGACATCTGCAAAATGGTCCGCGGCAGCGGTAAAATATTCTATTTCTTTGGGCGAATGCTTTTTGGCCAGTTCGATCAGTTCAGCAGAAATATCGCAACCAGCGACTGTTGCACCTTTTTCATGAAAGGCGCGAGCAAAATATCCTTGGCCGCAGGCAACATCGAGAATATTCATTCCCTTTTTGGGTTCTATAATCCGCAAAAGGTTTGGTAATATGACTTTCGCTTGGAATGAATCCGGCGATTGTTCCAAGAGTTCATCGTACCATTCGGCGACTTTGCTCCAAGAGGTGGTATTAGGTTTCATTTATCTACTATACGTCATAAATAACCAATAACCAAGTTAGAATTTTGAATTTAGAATTTAGATTAGAATCCAGATCTAAGAGTCTAGAATTCTTGATTCATTATTCTAGCTTCAAATCTAAATTCAAAATTCTAAATTCTAAACTCTAACTTGGTTATTTTACTATGTGTGCCAGCGAATACTCCATACTTCCGCCGACTTTTTTTCCGGGATTGAAAATATTCTTCGGATCCCAGATTTTCTTGGTTTCCTCGAAGAGTTTGTAGACTTCTTCACCATACTGCATTTTGATAAAAGGCGTCCGAATCAAGCCGTCATTGTGCTCTGCTGTGATCGTGCCACGGAATTCGTGAATCAATTCATAGACCTTGACCGATAGTTCTCGAATAATTTCATGCGATTTTTCTTCATGGAGATTCATGAGTGGAATAATGTGAAAATTGCCATCACCAATATGACCAGCAATCGTGTAGGTTATGTCGTACTGGCCTAGGATGGCATAGAGTCGTGGCAAAAATTCCGCCAGCTTTTCCGGCAGAACCGCAAAATCGTCGATGAACGGCGCCGTCCGCAATTCCTGCACATGCTGGCGGAGCATGTTGAAACTTTCGCGGCGAATAACCCAATATTTGGCCGCATCTTTCGCAGTTTTGGTAATCTTCATTTTTTCGTGCAGATTCGCGATTGACTCTTTCGCTTCCTCCGCTTTTTGCAATGCTTCTTCCGGCGTGTCGCCGGTAAATTCTGCGAGAAGCACCATTTTTGGCACACCATCTTCCATGACTGCAAGGAGTTCCGGCAGGAATTCTAGCCCCAGAGTAACCAAGTTGCCGCCCATTTGCCTCATCAGCTGTGGCAAGAATTTTACCGCGATCTTGAAGGTGTGGTCATCGTAGGATTCAAAGCTCTCAGGATGCGATTTCATGACATGAGCGGCAGTTTCCGGCAACATTTTCAAATCTTTCAAAAAAATAACTAAAAGGCGCGAATGCGGCTTTGGCTTGACCAGAGCAAATTCTATTTCTGTCACCAAACCAAGCGTGCCCTGCGAACCGACAATGAGTTTGGTCAGATCGAAAATGCCAGTCATTTTGTCCCAAACATTCCACAAAAAATATCCGCAAGAATTTTTTGAGACGACTGGTTGTGCCTGCTTCAAAAGTTCGTAATTGCCAAGGATCAAAGCATGCATATTGCGATACAAGTCCCCCTCGAAACCGATTGTCTTCTTCTTGGCTTCAAGTTCGAGATTCGAGAGAGGCCCGAACTCATATTCGTTGCCATCGGCTAACACGGCCTTGAGCCTGCGAATGTATTTTTCGGTCTTGCCATAAGTCAGCGTTTTTTCACCGCCGGAATTGTTGGCGACCATGCCGCCAACCGTGCAGAGTTCGCGTGAAGCCGGAAAACTAGGCAGGATCTGGCCATTTTTTTCCTTGGTTGCTTTGTCGAAGTCTCTATAATAGACACCCGGCTCGGTAACCGCATAGCCGTCGGACACTTCTTTTATGTGATTGAAATATTTCAAGAAATCAACCACAACCGATTCGGTAAGAGGTCCGCCGCCCATATCCGTTCCCGCCGACCGCGCGGTCAAGCTCACACCAGTATGATCGTTCGCGTACTTTACCAGCTTTTTTACATCTTCAACGTTTTTTGGCCGAACAATAACTTTGGGTTTGACTTCAAAAATACTGGCATCATGGCTGGCGGCTTCGAGAGCTTCGGTGGAGACATCCACATCGCCTTCGAGCAATTGCGAAAGTTCTTTTGGGTCGAGCATGAAGTCATTATACAGGAATAATAGAAAGTCACGAATTTGTTGACAAAAAGCGGGTTTACACTAATATTGGCAATGGAAGGAGAATTGTAAATGAAACAAAACCAAACTCTGAATGGCAAAGAGTTCCTTGCGCTTATCAAAAAAGAAAAAGATTCGATTTGCCATCGGATCCTTTTGATCCAAGGAGACATTACGATCGACGATGAAGAAGTCTGTCTCGACTCCATACGTCTCGAGAATATGACTTTTCTTGGCATGGTGCATATCCGCAACTTCAAGAAACCAGACGCTTGCATCATACTTCAGAGCTGCAAATTCCTCGGCGGCTTGTGCATCGAACAAAACAATGGCCAAAGCGTCAGTATAGGAGGCTGCGAACTGCTTTGGCTCGATATCTGGAGTAGCAGTTTTGGTACGGCATTCATCGGCGACAACGAGATCGAGAAGAGTCTCGATATTTCCGGCCTCACACTTAGCATGTACCTGTCGCTGGGCAAGAATAGCTACGTGGAACTGGAGTTGATACACACAAACCTATTACATACGATTGTAGTTCCTTTCGTAAGGACGACCGACCTCATCGCAACCCAACAGTTCATCGCAGCCCGCATACCGGTCTTCGTGTCGACTGAAATCGCCCGCACAATGCTCAAAGACGATCTCCGAGATGTGGCTAGGACTCCGTCATTTGCCTAAGCCTGACAGTTTGAGTAACACGCACCAGCAGAGAAAAGTTTCTTTGCTGGTTTTTGCATTTCATGACTAAATGAGTATACTTCCCCCTAGACAAACCCGAACAGAAAGCTCATCAAATGAAAACAAAAAATGTGTTAGTTATTGGCTCTGGTGGCCGCGAAGCCTCCCTCGTCTGGAAGCTATTGCAGTCGCCGCAAGCCGGCAAGATCTATGCCGCTCCGGGCAATCCGGGCATGCAGATGAACGGGTGCCAAACCATTCCCATAGCACCAACGGCGGAGAATTTTCCTATGCTCTGCCTCATTGCTAGCCATCTAGAAATTGATCTGGTAGTCGTAGGACCTGACAATTGCATTGCCGAAGGAATTGAGTTTCATTTCCGCAAAGCAGGTATTCCGGTTTTTTCACCCAGCCGTGAAGCCGCACAGATCGAGTGGAGCAAGGTTTATGCCAAAGAATTGATGAAAGATATCGGCATCCCGACCGCGAACTTTACAGTTTTCAGAGAAGCTGTTCACGCTCGAAATGGATGCCAGTATATTGCTCTTCCATTGGTAGTCAAGGAAGACGGACTCGGTCTAGGCAAAGGTGCTCGAGTTTGCCGCACCGAAAGTGAAGCCCGCCAAGCCATTGACGACTTCATGGTCAAGAAAATCCACGGCAAGGCCGGAGAGAAAATCCTGATCGAGAACTTCCTCGAAGGCAAGGAGCTCTCCATCCACGTCCTCTGCGATGGCATCCCCGAACACGCTATCATTTTACCGCCTGTTCGCGATCATAAACAGCTAACAGCTGACCCAGACAGTCCGATGACCGGCGGTATGGGCGTCTTTGGACCAATAGATGTTTCCGCGAAGCTTATGGAAACGATCCGTAACACAATCATACTGCCAGTTCTACGAGAACTTTCGGGACGAGGCACGCCATTCGTCGGCCTGCTTTATCCGGGACTAATGCTCACCGAAAAAGGTCCGATGGTCCTCGAATTCAATGCCCGCTGGGGCGACCCGGAGTGTCAGTGGTATATGAGGCATCTGCACGAAAGTGTCGACTTGATCGAAGTCCTGTCAGCTTGTACAGAAGGCAGGCTAGACAAGATCGAACTCCAATGGAATGACACTTACGGCATGGTTGTCACTTTGGCCACGCCGGGATATCCGGACAATCCGAAGAAAAACCTCCACGTTTGGGGCCGAACCTATCTTAGAGACTATTGCCCTGACGATGTTATTATCTTCCACGCTGGTACTTACTGGTCTAACGGCGAAATTATCACGAGTGGTGGCAGAATCTTTAGTGTTAGCACCGAATGGGCCAGAAAATACGGGCCCACTCACCGCCGTAAAGATTTGTATGAGTTAATCCAACACCCCGTGTGTGGAGTCGGCAGTTTCGAAGGTATGCAGTACCGCACCGACATCGGCCAAGTCTAAATTTATTCATCTTTCGGTTCATAGGTTGGAGATTCTCTCTCCAACCTTTTTTATTGCCAAATCATATTACTTTTTTGCAATTCCCCCCGAAAACCCTATAATTAACCCATAACATAAGAACCGCATAACATTCATGGCAAAAATAAAAACTATCCGCGCGAGAGAAATTCTGGATTCCAGAGGCAACCCCACCATCGAAGTCGATCTTACTCTGTCCGACAATTCCTTTGGTCGCGCGGCTGTGCCGAGCGGCGCTTCGACGGGGAGCCATGAAGCTATAGAGCTTCGTGACGGCGATCCGAAGCGTTATGGTGGCAAAGGCGTCCTCAAAGCTGTGGCGAATGTGAATGATACAATCTCGGAAGCCATTAAGGACAAAGAATTTGACCAGCAAAAACTTGACGACGCTTTGATCGAGCTTGATAGCACAAACAACAAGAGCAAGCTTGGCGCCAATGCCATTCTCGGCGTTTCCATGGCTTTCGCAAAAACAGCAGCACAGAGTCAGGGTGTACCGCTTTACAAATACTTCAATGTGCTCGTGAATGATCCCGCAAGAACTGGCTCTGTGGCAGAAAAAAAAGTTGAAATGAGCTTGCCAGCGCCAATGATGAACATTTTGAATGGCGGCAAGCACGCGGAAAATTCCAGCGACATACAGGAAATAATGATTGTACCTCAAGGTTTTACCACTTTCCGAGAAGCTTTGCGCGCTGGCAGTGAGATTTTCCATAGCTTAAAGAAGATTCTGGATGAAAAGAAGCTTACGACTACCGTCGGCGATGAAGGCGGCTTTGCACCGGCGCTTGCTTCCAATGAAGCCGCTATCGAGATGGCAGTTGAAGCCATCGACCGAGCCGGTTACAAAAGCGGCAAACAAGTTTCGCTGGCGCTCGATGTTGCGGCAAATGAGCTCTATAAAGATGGAACTTATACCTTAGTTCGCGATGGCAAGACTTTTGGCACCGAAGAAATGATCGGCTGGTACGAAGGCCTGATCGCTAAATATCCCATTATTTCCATCGAAGACGGCTTGGCTGAAGATGACTGGGATGGCTGGAAACTTTTGACCGATAAGCTCGGCGGCAAGTGTCGGCTAGTCGGCGACGACCTTTTCGTCACCAATATCGAGCGGCTTTCCATGGGCATAGAAAAGCACGCCGCCAATTCCATCCTGATAAAACTAAATCAGATCGGTACTGTGAGCGAAACCTTGGCTACGATAGCTTTGGCGCGTAAAGCGAGCTACAGTGCGATCATCTCCCACCGTTCCGGCGAAACCGAGGACACCACTATCGCCGACTTCGCCGTAGGTACCGGCGTTGGCGCCATCAAAACCGGTTCGCTCTCTCGAACCGAACGCGTGGCAAAATACAATCAACTTTTGCGTATTGAGGAGGAATTGAATAATAAATAGTGGCGAGTCGATTTCAGAACGGCGGCACTTATTTTTTGTTGT
>CAYTUZ010000049.1:0-6315 GCA_964441635.1 uncultured Candidatus Saccharibacteria bacterium | reverse complement strand
ATTCAGCCGCCATTTGGAAAATGCAACGGTATTTACCACGCGGGAGAAATCCTCGACAACAAAAAATAAGTGCCCCCGTTCTGAAATTGACTTGAATAAAAACTTTTTTTGTTGCCTAAAAAGTACTCCACCGAAAATTGTCACTTATGCACAGCTTTTGCACAACTTACACCCAGAAAAGGGCATGCGAGGCCTTTGACTTATTTTAAACATGGAATTAAAATTAACTCAGGTTACATTACTACGGAGAAGATCCTTAAAACATATTACAAAGGGTCCAACACAAATCTGTGCTTCGCGCCAGATACGGATACCACTTTAAATTTCGGAATCTATCTCCTACGTTCGTAACCATTATGCACACAGCCCGCTCAAACGGGCTGTTGTGCTGCACGGAAAAAGAGTCAATGCTAGTAAATATTTCCGCGCAACGAAAAACGCTCCGAGGGGAGCGTTTATTCGTTAAGCCTGAGCAGGTGCTTCCGGAGCCGGAGTCATCGGCTCGACGGGCTTGTTTGGCTTGTTTGGCTTGTCTGCCATTTTATTGCCGCAGGTGGATTAACTCCTGCTAGGCACTATTATACCCGAGCACTCAAGCCTTCTATTTTTTATTAATACTCTTGACGATAAGTCAATATGTATCACAATATAACAGCTCAAAATCTAGCTTCCTGGCAATGGTCTAATTCCATATAAAATTAGAACACAACAAATAAAATTTTCAATGGTTTACTCTCGCTAGGACGAGTGCGCCGACGTAGCGAACGAGCAATATGACCGTAGTCGCGCAAAAGACTCCAAGTGCCCAGCCGGCAACGACATCGGACGCCCAGTGGACATTCAAGACGATACGAGAAAGACCGATCGCAATGGTGGCCAGTACGCAAACTACGATCACCAATTCCCTTTTGACTTGATTGTGGATCCGCGGTGCCAAGAGATACGCAACTACCACAAAAAAGGCGGCGGCGAGAGCGGCATGGCCGCTTGGGAAACTGGGATCATTCACGATCAGTTGGAGAGCATTCACGGGGCGTGCTCGCAAGAAAAAAGCTTTCATCAATTCAAGGAAAAGCGAGGTCGACAGGATCGACGCCGCCATGATCACTGCCGAACGCCATTTGCGAATGACAAAGAGCCAGACAGCGACGAGCACACCCACTATGGAGACAGCCGCCGCACTGCCCAAATTTGTGACAATCTTCGCGACAGTCGCCATTGTCGGCGTCACGTGACTTGCCATGAAAACATTGACCCAGATATCAAAATTGGCCATGAATGAATGTGCCGCCCAAGCATCTTGCATGGTTTCGACGAGTCCCCAGAGTGCCAACAGATTCAAGGTCAAAATAAAAAGTTCGTATTTTTTGAAAATATGAAAGCGTTTATTGACGAAGTTATATCCCCAAATCGCGATTATGGCGACAATGAGAGCAATCAAGGCCGCTTGACCGAAGACTTTCGCGGCATTATGGTAGCCAATGCCAAAGACGTAGCCAAGCATTACCGACAAAACCGACCAGGAAATGCATGACAAAATGTCATAGATCCAAAATTTGGCGGCATGCGCATGGCTCGAGCCGACTAGAAGCGGCATGAAGGGCCTGGTAATCGGGTTGAATCGTCCGACAACCAATGCTTTGCCGGTATGCTCGGCGATCAACTTTCTAGCTTTGTCGATATATTCTTCTTTGAAAAAGAAATGCCTTTTATAACGCTCGATGAATTTTACGCCATAAAACCGGCCAATATAATAGCCGACGGCATCGCCCAATATCGCGCCCAAGGATGCGAGTGCCATAACAATCCAGATGTTAAATATGCCCACGCGTGCCAGAAAGCCAGACAAAATGACTATGGTATGGCCGGGAATGGTCGAACCAATGAGAGGCAATGCTTCCAGAATCGAAGCCAAAAAAAGGAAAAGATAGCCGCCATGTGTGGCCCAAATTTCCAAATGGCTAAGTAATATTGTAAATGGGTGGATATTCATGATCTTATTTCGCTACGGCCACAGCTTCTTCAAAAGCAATGGACAATAGTCTTGACGCACCGTCTGCGCCCATGGTTATACCATACAAGACGCCGGCATGCGACATGGTTTCGCGGTTATGCGTGATCAAGATCAGTTGCGATTCTTTGGAAAGACTTTCGATCATATCGCCATATTTCTTGGAATTGGCCTCATCTAGCGCGGCATCGGTCTCGTCCAGAATAATAAAAGGCGGCGGATTTACTTGCGAGATCGCGAACAAAAGCGCAATCGAGGTCAATGCCCTTTCACCGCCAGAAAGCATCGCTAGGCCTTTTATTTTCTTTCTGGGCAAGGAGATATTTACATCCAGTCCCTCGCTGCGCTCGGGACCTTCGGCCGCATCATCGGGATCACTTTCGTTGTCAAAAGATTCTTCCTCATTCGTAAGTACGCCATTTAGTTCCTCGGTATCACTCCTTTTCTTTCGTGCTACTTCTCTCACGACCATCAATTCCGCTTTGCCGCCGCCGAACATCAAAGTAAAATATTTATGAAATTCAGCGTTGATTTTCAATATGCCGCTCTTGAATTCCACGTCAATGCGCATATCGAGCTCGGCAATCAGTTTCCCCAGTTCAGCTTTAGCTATTTCCAAATCTTCCAGTTCATGTCCCAAAAAAGTATCGCGTTCTTCGGTTTCCTTATATTCCCTTAGCATTTCCGTGCCACCACTACCACCAGCATCTTCCAAACGAATTTTTATTTTTTCGATTTGGTGGCGCTTTTCTTGTTGAATTTTTCGATCGCGGCTGGCCGTTACAGCCTCAAAATTCACAGCTTCTCTACCAACAACAATCCCTGCTTCACCTAGATCGCGCTTGAAAGTTTCTTCATCGTGCAAGACAATATTCAACTCCGTATTCAAGCCGTTTAGTATATTCCTAACTTCATTTTGCTTGGCAATAATCCGAAAAACGTCTTTTTCTGCATCGCGATTTGTGTCTTTTTCCTTTTCGATTTTGCTTTTGAGTTCCTCATATTCCCCGTTTTGCCGAGCTTCTTTTTCGGAAAAAGATTTGAGTTTTGCCTCCAAAACTTCTTTTTCCTTGCTCAACTTTGCCACATCTTCTTTCACATCTGCGATCAATAGCGAATCTTTGGCGGCCTTGTGCCTCGCCACAAAGTCTTTGAGCGTTTGCAGAACTTGATTGAACAAAGACTTTACATCTTCAATGGATTTCAAGGATTCAATCTTCACTACAACGTCTTCTACGTCTTTGAGTGCCACCATTCTCAATTCTTCATTCTTAATTCTAACTTCTTCTTTCTCAATCGCGCGCTTATTGGCGCTGATCTCACCTTCGATGCGGCCCAAGTCGCGAGTAATACCATCTTTTTCTTGGCGGATTTGCTTTATCGCGCCTTCCAAAGAGATTATCTCTTCGCTCTTTTTATCTTTATTGCTCGAAGCAACCAAAACACCTTTTGCGGTTTCCAAAGCTTTTTCCAATTCCATTAACTCTTTTTTTGGTCCGCTCAAAGCTTTTTCCAGCCTTTCTTTTTCACTCTTAATATAAAAATCTTCGTGAGCGAAATATTCGAGGTAAAGCGCCACCAATTCCACGCGCATTTGTTCGGCTTTCTCGACTTTTTCACATTGCTTTTTCAGGAATTTCAAATGCGGCGCGATTTCTCGGCGCAAAGATGCGACTTGGCCCATGTTTTCCTCGGTCTTTTCTAGTTTGCGGATGCTTTCTAGCTTTTTCCACTGGTAAATTTTCAGGCCGAGCGCGTCTTCTATCATTTCACGGCGCTCCCGGAATGACGCCGAAAGTATTCGATCAGCTTCGCCCTGTGAAATGATCTGGTGGCCAGTCGCACCGATATGCGCACTAGCCAAGAGTTCCACAATATCTTTCAGGCGGACGGTACTGCCATTCAAGATATATTCATTGCTATTATCTCTGTGCACCACGCGCTCTATCGAAACTTCGTCAAATTCAATGCTAGAAAAAAGATGCTGGCGGTTATCGAATGTTAGTTTGACGCTCGCGCGATTGGCCCTGCCGGCATCACCGCCACCGTTCCAGATCAGGTCTTCGCCTTTTTTGCCACGTAAAGACTTTATGGATTGCTCGCCCAATACAAACCGAAACGCCTCGGCAATATTTGACTTGCCCGAGCCATTTGGGCCCACAATGCCAGTAATGGCGGTGTTAAAGTCGAGTTTTGCTTTCTTGGAAAAAGACTTGAAACCGGAAAGCTCGAGGGATTTGAGGTACATTTGAATATTCTACCACCCTTTTATTTCCAGCGCTTTTTCTGCTGCTTTTTGCTCGGCCTCTTGTTTCGATGGACCACTGCCTGTCGCGACTTGCACATCACCGAGGAAAACACCCAACGTGAACTGCTTATCGTGGTCGGGTCCGGTTTCCTTCAAGGTTTTGTAAGATGGAGTTTTACCAACCTTCTCTTGCGCTTTTTCTTGGAAACGGCTTTTGGCATCGATCCAGCTTTTATTCTTGACAATTTCTTCGATATCGATAGTGTTCAACAAATGATCGGAAATAAAATTGGCGGCGGCATTGTAACCTTGATCGAGATAGATGGCACCGATGACCGCTTCCACGGCATTGGCGAGAATGATCGAGCGAGCACGGCCGGTGTCTTTGGCTTCGCCGCGAGAAAGCATAATGAAATCATTTAGGCCGATATGTTCGGCAACTTTTGTTAGACTGACAGTGTTTACCAAAGCCGAACGGAAAGCAGTGAGTTCCCCCTCGGCTTTTTCGGAATATTTCCTAAAAAGAAAACTAGTCACTACCAATTCCAGAACCGCGTCGCCGAGAAATTCCAAGCGTTCATTATGCAAAAGTCCGGAACTTTTGTTCTCATTCAAGTAAGAGCGGTGCGTCACGGCCATGCGCAAAAGGCTCATGTCATCAAATTTTACGCCGATTCGCTTCTCAAATGTTTCTATCGAAGATTTCATTAATTTGTAATTAAAATCCGAAATTCGAATATCGAAACCCTAAACAAATTCAAAATACGAATACCGAAACCCTGAGAGATGTGATTTATTGTTTTGGATTTTTGATTTCGACATTCGGATTTGTTTAGGATTTCGATATTCGGATTTCGGATTTATTTTGTCTCACTAAGCAAAGTAACTGCTTTCGTCACGATCGGTAAAATATCATTGTAAAAGTTAAGTTCGACAATGTCAGTCATTTTGAACCATTTAGCATCGTCAAGGCCGGGTTTTTTTGCCAGTACCAAAGTATTAAACGGAGATTCTGCAAGATAATAATGGACCTGCTTTCGGATCTTGCCAACCTGCGGATCATTGGCAATGTATTCATTGGTACCAAGATCGGCAGTGACTTTTACTTCTAGACCAATCTCTTCTTTGACTTTGGCGACTGTGCCGGCCCGTGGGTCGACGCCTTCGGCGATTTTGCCTTTGGAAAGAGTCCAGTGGCCGAAAACGTCATGGACAAAGGCCAAATAAATCTCTTTGCCTTCACGGGCAAAAACCACCACGCCACCCAAATGTTGGATGGGCATTTGTTCGTAAGGCACTTCGCTCTTTTTCTTGCGAGAGGTGATCGCGTCCTTGCCCGGTTCGCCCAGTTCTTTGTAAACCGCGCCGAGGACGCCATTCACAAAACGGCCGCTGGTGTCTCCACCAAAAGTTTTGGCCAATTCGATGGCTTCGTTGATCGCGACTTTGGCCGGCACTTCATTCCTGTCAGAAAAAAGCAATTCATAGAGACCAAGGCGCAAGACATTGCGATCAACCGGTGAAATTTTATCTATAGGCCAGTCTGGCGCGGCTTTTTCGATGATATTGTCGAGTTCACCGCGTTTGGCAACAATGCCTTGGATCAGATTTTGCACAAAAGAAAAATCGCTCACGCCGGGAGCAAACTCTTTCATGTCTCGGTCAATGATTGCGGCAATTTGCGCGTCTTTTTGGCCGCAGAAGTCCCACTCGAATAAAGATTGTAAGACTATTGAACGTGAGAGATGGCGATTTGCCATATTAGTTTGAAAGAACGGTTGATAACATGAAATTATAAATCCGAAATCCGAATATCGAAATTCTAAACAAATCCCAAATTCAAAATTCAAAATAACTTATATGCTTCATTTGGATTTTGAATTTGTTTCGGATTTCGATATTCGAATTTCGTATTTATTTCTTCGCTTCTGCGACTTTTTTGGCCTTCTTCGCGACTTTCGCTGCCAAATCAATAACCTTCCTGCCATTATACCAGCCACAATTCATGCAGACGGTGTGGCTCCGGTGCAGAACGCCGCAATTCTGGCATTTCGAA
>CAYTUZ010000048.1:0-6457 GCA_964441635.1 uncultured Candidatus Saccharibacteria bacterium | reverse complement strand
TAACTTCAAAATCTCCTTGTTTGATCCCAAAGAGCAAAAAATGGCGCTGTCGTACGTTGGTTAGAATACATACACCACGAACTGAACGTCGTTAGCTGGTGCGGTAGTACCTACAGAATTACCGTTTCTCAAAAGCGATGTCCATGATCCCGCTTGAGGATGAACTGTAACCGTTAATGTATGCGGGCCACCTGCAAGAGACCCTCCGTATATTAATGTTGGGAAATAGCTGTTAACGCCACCGCTATCGTTCGTACTCACCGAAGCAAGTCTCACGGTGTCTATTTGAATACTACCATCTCTAACTAGGTCAACACTTCCAGTGCTATCGTGCGTGTCAACTTGTACTCTAGCATATGCCATTATCATTACATTATGCTGTCCGGTAAGGGTGAAAGAAACCGTCCGGGTCATCAGGTTGGTATTGCCCGCACTGGTATCAGCGAGCGGACCATAAACCGCGGAAATGGCATTTGAGCCGCCGGGAGTTGTAAGCGCACTCAAGGGTTGCCACGTAGCGACACCAGTACCGTTCACATCAGCTAGAACTTTGTTTGTTCCCAATTGCTGCGAACCGCCCTTGACTGTCAGGTTGTTCGTCCCCAAATTGATCGTAGCCAGAGTATCGATAACTGCACCACCCAAGACATCGAAAACTGTGCCTGATTGATGAGTTACCCCAACTCCAACACCCAGTGCGCCATCTTTTGACTGCCAAGATGTTCCAGTGTTAATTGGCGGGCAAACGTTGCCATTTGGCGGCGTACTTCCGGGGCCAGACCAGCCGTTTGGCGGTGTAACACAGCCACCTCCACCTGCAAGAGCAGATAGTGTGGAGACTCCCATGAAGACTGCGACTGCGACCAAAAGTGTTGTAAAAAGTTTTTTCATAATTATTAGGTTATTAATGATAATTATTTTTTTGCATTTCTAGTAATAAAGAGTCTGCTTCCTGCAGATCAGACGCACTAACGATCTTTTGCTTTTTCATGAATGTGGACGCAAGCGTATCGAGCTGTTTCGCAGATACATTGCTGTTGGCAGACTTATATTCTGCGATCAACTGCGTTGCCGGAGCTAGCGGATCCTTCTTTGTTATCTGCTGTACCACAGCCGTTGCTGGCACCGAGGAAGGCGTAAACAAATAAAAGCTGCTCGCTGCGGCCGCAACGATTACGCCCAAGATAATCAAAAGCACCAATAGCCGCGAAACGTGGTGATGCGGTTTTGGCATGTCTAGAAAATCTTTGCCTATATTGTAGTTGGTATCCATGAAGAACTTTGCTGTCTACGGTTACATTGTAACAAGATCCAGCCAAAATAACCCATCCTTTTCTGTGGATAACAAATATAATTTCTAATTGACCTAATTATCTAATTTCTAAATAAACCCCAATGACTTAATTGGCATTAAAAAGCGTCATAGCTTTTTCCCTACTCTCTGTAGCCATGACTAAGACCGCTTCAGCGGCCTTTTTTGCCACCTTTTTTAGTACTTTCATTTCATCATCTTTGTAATCACCCAGAATGAATTTCTCGATCTTTTCGTCGCCGTGAGGCACTTTTGCTTCGCCTTTGGCATTTTCCGGCGCGGTACCAATACGGATGCGAACGAAGGCTTCTGTTTTCAGAGATTTGATGATTGATTCCAAACCATTATGGCCGCCGGAACTGCGATTGTAAGAAATCTTCATTCGGCCCAAAGGTAAACTGAAATCGTCATAAATTACAACCAGTTTTTCCGCTGCTTTTATGCTTTTCACGAACTTTGCGATCGCTTTGCCAGAATTGTTCATGAATGTTTCCGGCGCCACGAAAGTCACTTTTTCTTTGCCAATCTTCCCTTCGGCAATGAAAGCGTTGGCTTTTTTGTCCAACTCATATTCCTCTCCGCCATATTCCTTCCGTATCACATCCAAAACGATTCGACCAGTATTGTGTCGAGTATTTTCGTATTCTTTTCCGGGATTACCGAGACCAGTGATGATGTAAGACATAGCAGGAGAATAATATCAAACAAATAACCAATAACCAAACACCAATAACCAAGGAATAACCAATACCCAAAACATCGCATTGGCACGAGCCGCCCTCGGCAGCGACAAAGGGGTGAACTCGGCGAAGCGTTTAACAGCGTGTAGCGAGCCGAGCGAACCCCTTTCGTCGTGCCGAGGGAAGGGCGTGCCTAAATAACTTTATTACTTTATTCAAAAACTTGCTCATAACCTTTTTTTGTACTATAATGCCCCAATGAATCCCGAAGGAGAACAAAAAAAATCTTCCGGTTGGACTACTCTGGGCGATTGGGTAAAGACTATCATCATCGCTCTCATCATTGCCCTGCCCATCCGCTACTTTATCGCCGAACCATTCATCGTCTCTGGCGCTTCCATGGATCCCACCTTCGCTTCCGGGCAATTTTTGATCGTCGATCGTTTGAGTTACCGTTTCGCGCCACCACAGCGGGGCGATGTCGTCATTTTTGAATACCCCAATGATCCTAGTGTTTACTTCATAAAAAGGATTATCGGCCTACCGGGCGAAACCGTGAAGATCTCTGACGGCATTGTTACGATTGTGAATGTAGATTATCCCAACGGCTTGCAATTGACTGAACCCTATGTTGAGCCTAGCCATGATTCTCATGACAGCGCCACCGAGGTGTTGGGACCCACGCAATATTTTGTCATGGGTGATAACCGCGCACAGAGCTCCGACTCGCGCGCTTGGGGACCTTTGCCAGCAAACCTCATCGTCGGCCGACCATTCGTGCGACTATTGCCATTAAATATGATATCAATTTTGCCGGGTGAATACCGCTAGTTGTGAACGATACCATTATCAGAAATTCTAATTTGTTTTTATTTATGACCGAAAGAAATGCCGAGAATGAGCATGAAAAAAAATTTGTCAGTTACGACCATCTCGATAAAATCGGTGAGATTGCTGTTTATTACGGCTTCGTCCCCCGAAAAAGTCCGGTCGTAGGCAAAGCTGACGTCCTCGCCGCAAAAGATTTGCTTGCCGGCGACAGTATTGATGACGAAACAGAAAGTCATGGCCGTTTGCCGCTTCATGCCGAAGAAAAAATTGCACTGGTGCGCACATATCAAGATGAAAATATGATTTCTTTGCCGCAGCCGGTAATGCTTTATTTCAAGGATCCCTGCCGCAACAATGTCGGTGGCGGCGCGAAAAAGAGTTGTAACCGTTATGCCGACCTGGAAATTTTGGGTTCGTCCGGCAGTATCGCCGAAGCAATGCTGATCCAAGCGGCACTCGCGATGTTACGCGAAGAAGGTTACAAAAATACCTTGGTAGAAATTAACAGCGTCGGTGACAAAGATTCCCTAGCGCGCTTTATCCATGAATTGACTTCTTATTATCGGAAACATATCAATGAAATGTCGCCAGAGAGCCGCCAACTCTTGAAGGATGATCCGGTTGACCTGCTTTCTTCGACAGAAGAATCCTGCAAAGAAATCAACGAAAAAGCACCAAAATCACTCGACTTCTTGTCGGAAAACAGTCGCCGCCACCTCGAAGAAGTTCTGGAATATCTGGAAGCGCTGTCGATCCCCTATTCGCTCAACAATACGCTTTTCGGCAATAAAAAATATTGCAATGAAACTGTATTTGCTATAACTAATACCGATCCAGAATTGCCCAAAAATGCTCAAAAAATGTTGGCTATCGGCGTTCGTTACAGTAATGTAGCTAAACGCCTAAATTTTAAGCGTGACGTCCAAGGTGTGGGCATTTCTATCTTGATCAAGAGCAACAAAACCGAACTTCGAAAATCCGTTTCCAAGGTAAAAAGGCCGATTGCGTCGTTCATCCAACTCGGCTCAGAATCCAAGCTAGCCTCGCTCGCCATTGTAGAGAGTTTGCGACAGATCAAGATTCCACTATATCTATCCCTCGCCAAAGATCGCTTGGGCGCACAAGTTTCCTCTATCGAAAAATATCACACTCCATATATTATCGTCATGGGCAAAAAAGAGGCTGTGGAAAAAAACGTAATCGTTCGAAAAACCGATACTCATGCCCAAGAGATCGTCTCCTTGGCCGATTTGCCAGATTATATGAAGAAAGTCGAAGCGAGCTACTGGCGCAAATAGCCCACTATTGCGAGATTGGATTCGCCGTGCTAATATTCACGCCATGATAAACGTAGAAATCACCCGCAACCAGAACGAAAACAGCTTGAGTGCTTTGCGCCGTTTCAGCCGCAAGGTCCAAAGTTCCGGCGTTATCCCGCGCATGAGGTCTCTACGTTCGAGCGGCCGTACCCAGTCGCCTTACAAGGTCAAACAGCGCCGCCTCACTCTCCTCAAACGCCGCGCCAATATGGCAGAACTGATCAAGCTTGGCAAGGCACCGGTAAAGCCGGTTAGGAAATAGTGAGAATATCCATAGAGAATACAACTGAAGAAACTCTACCGAAAATAGATTTTGCAGCCATAAAAGAGGCTGTTTTGGGCGATAGATATGATTTGAGTGTGGTCATAACTCCTCCAACAGAAATTCGCAAGCTCAACCTCATATATCGCAACCTCGACACCGCCACAGACATTTTGAGTTTTCCTTTGGCTCCCAATGCCGGCGAAATCCATATTTGCCTTTCGGAAGCGCGCAAAGAAGCGAAAAAATTTGGAAGAAATTACCAGAACTTTTTAGCCTTTCTCTTTGTCCACGGTTGTGCACATTTGAAAGGATACGACCATAGTAGTAAGATGGAGAAGTTTGAGGAGCAGCTCAGACAAAAATTCAATATTTAGAAATAACCACTGATCAAATACTAATAATTTTGGTTATTGGATCTTGGTTATTGGTTATTTACTCAACTTATGTCACGCAATATTATTACCGGCATCGATATCGGCACTTACCATGTCAAGGTTGTCATTGCCAGCGCAAAAGAAAAAAATGAAAAAGGTTTTCCAAAAATTTTGGGGATCGGCACAGCCGAATCCCATGGCGTCCGCCATGGCTATGTCACCAATGTCGAAGATGTCGCTAACAGCGTAAAAAAAGCAGTCAAAGCCGCAGAAGAAAAAGCCGGGGTCAAAGTCAAAAAAGCTTTCATCGGCATTAGCGGCATTGGTGTTTCGAGTATTACGGTTGTAAATTCGATCATGACTTCGCGTGCTGACGCGGAAATCACCGCCCTCGATCTCGAAAAACTTCATGCGCAATGTGAAAAAGATATTCCTCATGCGGCTGTCGCCAATCGCCGTATCATCTATGCCATACCGCTTTCCTACAAGATCGACGGCTCGCCGGCCATGTCCAAACCGGAAGGCATGAAAGGTAATAAGGTCGAGATCAAAATGCATTTTGTGACTTGTCTCGAGCACCACGTTTCCGATCTCATTCAGGCCGTGAATGAAGCTGGTGTCGAAGTCGAAGATGTTGTAGCTTCTTCCATCGCCGCCGGTTTCGTGACTTTGTCCAAAGCACAAAAAATCGCCGGCTGCGTACTCGCCAATATCGGCGCCGAAACAGTCGCCATATCCGTCTTCGAAAACAATATTCCGACTTCGCTCGAAGTCTTCCCCATCGGTTCAACCGATATAACCAACGACATTGCTCTCGGCCTCAAAGTCCCGCTTGAGGAAGCCGAACAGATCAAAATCGGCGCAATTACCGGAAGCTCGTATCCGAGAAAGAAACTTGAAGAAATCATTGCCGCGCGACTTTCGGACATCTTCGAGCTCATCGAGGCACATCTGAAAAAGATTGGCAGGAACGGCCTCTTGCCAGCAGGTATCGTGATTACTGGCGGCGGCTCGGCTTTGAATTCCATAGACCTGATGGCACGTGTTGCCTTGAAGCTGCCTTCGCGCATCGGCAGCTTGAGCACAACCGACAGCAAATCTTCTTTCAAAGATGCCAGCTGGGCAGTGGCTTATGGCCTGTGCATTTGGGGCATTCATGGTGACGATGAATCCGACAATATCGAAACCACGCTTGGCTCACTTGTTCGACGCTTGTGGCGGCGCGCGAGCGGCTTCGTCAAGCAATTTTTACCATAATGGTTCTACCCGGACATCTTGGTGGTGGCTATCTAGCTGCAAAAGCTTTGCTTTCATTGCTTCATCCTGCGTTTAGTGCCGCAAAAATAAATCTTTTACTCATTATCGGCACTCTCGCCGGTGAATTTCCTGATATCGATCTTATCAGAGCTTATTTTGCCGGCAAATCTTCTCGAGAATATAAAGACGAAGACCACCGTAATTATTTTACACATACACCGTTTATTTGGTTGTTAATTTCTTTACTGGTTATCTTTTTTGGTTACGTCATTTCTTCCTCATTCACGAGATATATAGGCTTAATGATATTAGCCGGCAGTTGGAGTCACTTATTATTGGATTCCATCGAATACGGAGTCATGTGGCTCTGGCCCTTTTCAAAAAAGAGATATTCATTGATCAAGAAAATCCCAGAGGCA
>CAYTUZ010000047.1:0-6529 GCA_964441635.1 uncultured Candidatus Saccharibacteria bacterium | reverse complement strand
GTAAGGCGCAAGATCAATATCGCCACCAGAAACGATCGATCTTCCTACTTCATAACCCTTTTGCTTGAAGAAATCCGTCGCCAAAGCGCCACCCACGAAAACTGTGTCTGCAATTTCTAGAAATCGCTTTAGAAGTGGCAATTTGGTCTCAAATTTGATGCCATTCAAGAGAAAAATGAACGGATGAAGCGGGTTGAAGGTCTTCGTCAGGTTCGCAACCTCCTTTTCGAACTGCAATCCGGCATAACCCGGCAGGAATTGTGGCACACCAACTATAGAAGCATGTTCGCGGTGAGCCGAAGGAAAAGCTTCGTCGACGTAAATATCGCCGAAGGAAGCAAGTTCTTTGGCAAATTTCTGGTCATTCTTCTTTTCACCGTCAAAAAATCGCAGATTTTCTAGCAAAGCAACTTCGCCATTTTTCAGCTGATTTTCGATAGTCTCGTGAGCCTTTTTATAATCTTTTATGAAGAGAACTGGCACGCCAAGCTCTGCCATATGGTCTGCAATCGGCTGAAATGAAATATTCTCACCTTCATTAGTCTCGATATGCGACATTAGGATCACCTTGGCACCTTTTTCTTGCAAGAATTTGATAGTCGGCAAGGCCATCCTGATGCGAAAATCATCAACAACCCTTTCCTTTTGCACAGGTACATTAAAATCTACTCTGACAAGAATCTTCACGCCTTCGAAATATTGGATGTCGCGAATGGTTTTCATAAGACTATTGCACTGCGTCGACCGCTTTCAGTAATTCTACGAACCCCTCGGAATTCACACTTTCCCTGCCAACCAATAGACCGTCAACCCGGCCGACAATCATAATATCTGGTGCGTTTCGGAAATTGACTGCACCGCCGTAAAGCACAAGAGTTTTGATACCGGCGTCGGGCGTGAAAATGTCAGCAAAGACTTTTTTTACAAAAAGTGATGTTTCGTAGATATCTGCAGGCTTCATCGCTTCGGTCGCGCCGATCGCCCAGATCGGTTCATAAGCGATAATGATACTTTTGGCAAATTTCTTTGGTATGTCCGTCAAGCTGCTCTTGATCTGATTTTTCAAATCTTCCAGATATTTACCTTCTTGGTCGCGCGCTTTCTCGCCGACACAAAGAATCGCCGTCATGCCTTCGTCCAAAACTTGTTTGAGCCGACGTGAAATATTCTGGTCGGTATCGCCTCTTGCTCTTTCTTCGGAATGGCCGACGATCACATACTCGACTGCCAGATCTTTTAACATTTTAGCGGACACTTCGCCGGTATGCGCTCCACTTTCTTCGGTTGAAGTTGACTGTGCACCAATGTGAAAATTCTTGGTGGTTTTCTTGGATACACAAGAGGCTATGAATGGAAAAGGTGGGCAAATTACAACTTCAGCATGTAGAAGGTTGGCACTAACCTTTTTTACCTTTTGGGCAATCTTCTTTGCTTCCGCCAAAGTCGCAGGGTTCATTTTCCAATTGCCGACAATAAGCTTTTTATTCATGGTTGCTATTGTAACAAGTAGGCAATGAAGATGCGAGCATCTTTCACATATTCAATTCCTGCCACGACAATGGCACGTAAGAACTCGCTGATAGTGGAAATGAAGGTGGCGGGCCGTAAAGCAAGTTGGGATCATAGGTAATATTCCTATTGGTATAACCAGTATTATCTGTATAAGCAAAACCATAACGAATAAAAGTGGCGATCATGCCGTAGATAGTGATCGTCGTACGCTGGTAAGTGGAGTTGCAGTCGCTCGCATAATAAAACCTGCCCACTCTACCGTTTTGAGCAACGAGTGCGCCGTCAATTTCGAAACTGTCGTCGCTGTACAAACCAATAGTCACATTGCCTTGGGAAATCAGACCAATCACGTTCGAGCCATCTTTGACCGCATACAAGAGATTGGTGTTTACGATGATATCTGGCGGCGTGGCCGGCTGCGGCAATTTCGCAGCGGCGATCGTGATTCGGGCATTGTTACCGACCGTACCTTCCACCCAAACATTATCGCTAATGAAGATTACACCATTGGACGGAAGTTTGTTGCCGCTCGAAACCAATGACTGACTGCCTCCGCTGGTATCTATACTCCAAGTTCCCCAATTAGTCTGATCTAGATCGTTTGAACAACCCGAGGGCGCGGAACGCAGCGACTTTACTTTGTATAGATCATAAGTCGTCGTGCCACTACTATAGTTGAAGATGATGTGGTAGCCATAATTGCCGTTGCCCGATCCAGAAATATTATATTTATTGCCAACTGGATCCGAAGCGATTGCTTGCGTCTGTAGTAGGTTGAAATTGGCAGTTATACCAGAAAAACTTACCGCCGGCATGGCAACTTGTCGTCCAGCAACAAATACATCTGGCCGGTTCGGCAGACCAGTTGGTGGTTGCGGATCATCAGTACCGGAGAGAGTGTAGACTCCCCATTCAGTCGCACAGGAAGGATACGGCGAGCAAGCTCTGCTATTGTCCGGGTCTGTCGTCGTCGCAAGTGCGCTCTGAACTATATTATTCGCTAGGCCGTCAAAATGAATGCCTTGATTGGAGTGAATCGGACCATTCACGACTGTACCGCTGCCAAAGCGCATAAAGTCGTTGGCGACAAAAGCGTATTTTGCAAAAGAAGGAATAGCCAAGATAGTTTGGAGCGTCCTCGTTATTGACGTGCTGGCCAAAGTGCCGACCGACTTTACGGTGACCAAAGTAGATCCCAAACGCGGCGGCGTAATCGTCAAACTATAGGATCCCAAAATATTACCCATATCATCCGCGAAGGTGTGCACATACGGCCCCGGCGTGGACGTGCCATCGCTAAAATCCGACGGAAAATGCGCCAAATGCCAGCGGTAATATTCCAGTCCTGCTTCTGCAACTTGCAGTGCCTGTTCACGTTGTTGCAGATTTTTGACTGTTCGGAAAATCTGCGAGCTCCAATTGACCAAACCAATGGTTATGGTTATGGCAATCGTGGCAAAAATAAGGACATTTACCAAAACAAGGCCACTTGAAAAAATCGGCCGGTCGCGACGGAAAAAATTGGAAATTTGAAATTTTTTCATAAATTATTCTTCAAATTGCGCAAGGTTACGCTACTAGTAAAAGTTCTGGGCGTTGGTGAGCGACCAAGATCGGTATCGATAATAATATTCACATTGATCAGTCGGATCGAAGATATGTTCAAAGGATACGCGAGGGGTGAGGTGGTTCCTTCGTAAGAGCTATCATAATATTGGAAGAGTGGCAGAGTTGATGACGCCCGAACGCCATTTGCCAGAATTTTGGTTATTTCGTTCGCAGGATTATATGTGGCAGGCGAGCCTGTGGGATCCGTTTGTCCACGATACAAAGTCGAACTGGCCAAATAATAACGCACTTGTTCGATATTACTATCAACGTCGACATTGGCGAAGAATGTTATCGAGCTTGTGCCGGCTGAAGCTATCGGATACGAACCTGTAGCCGAAGGCACCATACCTCGCAATTCCTTGGTTATCGGTTTTAGGACCGCTTCGGCTTGCCAAGTATTGTTAATTTGCGCTTGCGATTGGTTGGTATAAATAAAAATATTAGCTTCAAAAGCATAAATCGCCACCATAATAATCCCCAGAATGCCGATTACAATGATAAGCTCCGCAAGTGTCATGCCACGAGATTTGAAATTTATATTTTTCATATCTTCTGATCTTTTTCTTGCCAACCAGCACTTACAGTCACATTGCCAGAATAGGTTGTGTATCCAGCCTTGGAAATCGTAAGCACGTAAGTCCCAGTCGAAAGTCCTTGGAAGACCACTTGTCCCGGCGGTATGCAAGCGGAAGTGTAAGTAAAGCCGACGCTAGAAATTGTTGGCGTGGAAGTTGTCGTCGCAGTCGCAAGATAAGCGCGATAGCGCGCATATTCATTGCCATTCAAAACACTGTTGAAAGAAGAGTTTGAGACCGTGTAGTAGCTCGCACCGGTGCCGTCGGGCCCGGTAAAATTCCAGCCCAGAGGCGGCGTGGAAGAAGGTGAGGTGGCAAACTGAAATTTTATACTCGTGGAAGCAGGCTCATTGGTCGGCGCCCAGATGAAATTGTAGAAATTACTGGTCGTACCAGTATCAAAGGTTGATGACTCCAAATAACCACTTGGGTTATAAACACCAAAAGCATTGCGCAAGCGAATGTTCCCGGGTGCCGATACGTCGACATTGCCGTCATTGTTCCAATATTTGTTTTGGATCAAATAAGAATCTTGGCCCAAACCGCCTGACCAGTCGTTTTGGCTAATAAATCCTTGGCCAGTGATTTGGGTTACGTTATAACCAGTCTTGGTAAGTTGTACCGAGGCGCCGGAAAGTGGCAAGCTCGTGGAATTATCGATAACTGAAACCATCAAAGAATTGTTATTCTTGGGCACTACAACCAACTGCAAATTTATTGTCGAATTAGGATTGACTGTGATCGGATTGGCCGGATTCACGCCCGATAGATCATAAACCGTGTCAGTCGGCGAAACCGTGTATGCGGTGTCCCATTCCATTGTCGGCAAACTCAAGATTCCAGCGCCATTGGTTTGCAGATTTTGCGAATATTTCGGCACACCAGCGCCGATTTGCTTTGAACCTGTCAGATGAAAGTGATAATTCGAAATCACCGCGCAAGTCGGAGAGACACTGGAAACATTGACTGAAGAAAGTTTGTCGATAAAGAAGTCTGCGCTGGTAACACTGCCAGTAACGACGTTGGCATCGACATTGACCGGGTTCGGGTTGCCGCCTCCGCCCAAAGGATATGTTTGATCGCTCGAATATCCTGTTTTGCCAACCGTAACATGATAAGCATGCGTTCCCGGCGGCACACCGACGAGAGCTAAGGTACCTGTATTATCGCTAACATCATTTATGGTTATGGTGCTGGTACCCTGACTGTTCACTGCCGTCACGTTCGCGCCCTGAACACTTCCACCGACCGCGTTATGCACATGGATAAACAATGAACCTGTGTTGCCACTACTTTCGAGAGACATCGGTGCGACTTGGCTCGTTATAGTAAAGGGTGTAAAACTAGCACAAGCATCGCAGGAAATAGTGAGCGCGACCAGCTTGTTGTCGTTTGGCGCAGTATCGCTCGGTGTGCCACTGGCCATGCCGTCTGCGGCCAAATCGATATTTCGAATGATGGCCGTGACCTTGAATGGAGTACCACCACGAAGCAAAGTCTGTTGGTAAGGAATATTGCCAGAGGGAATACTGTTGACTACACCCACGTCGTGGTAAGGCATGTTCCGAATAATCTCCATTTGTTCTTCTGCCAAGTCAATCGCCAATTCTTGCGACTGAGCGTTGTTCATAAACTTGAAGAGATTTACGTAAGCGCCGTATATAGCGAGAGCCACAACTACAAAGACGGCTGTACCGACAACCACTTCAACCAATGTAAACCCCTTCTGTTCTCTGTTCTCTCCGCCGGCTGGCGGATTTTGTTCTCTTGTTTTCATCATATCGCATTCACGATCGAGTACAGCGGCGTGATCATTGAGATTGCAAAAAAGCCTACCGCCGCGCCAATAATGATCATTAGAAATGGCTCGACAATCGTGGACATGTCCTTGGTTTTCTGCTCCACATCATCTTCGTAAAAATGCGCCACACCCAAAAGCATTTCTTTGATCTTGCCGGTTTCCTCGCCAACACTCATCATTTCCGACAAGAATAGCGGGTATATTTTGGTATTATCGCTAAAAACTTTGGACATCGGTTCGCCAGTCTTGATCGCCGCGGAAGCTTTGTCGAGAACCGCGCGGAAGAAAACATTCTGGACTACTGACGCGGTTATATTCACAGATTCCACAACATCTACGCCAGCGCCTAGGAGCGAAGAGAGCGTTCTTGCTGTCCTCGCGGCATTCACTTCCTGCACCAATGCTCCCACAATCGGTATTTTTAATACTAGAAAATTCAACGTTTTTTTGCCCGTCGGTCGGTGTGCCCAATAGTAAGTCATTGCAGCAATCGCAACAAAGATGACCAACACCAAAATGCCGTCATTCTGTATCAGGTTACTCACAAAAAGCACAAAACGAGTCGATGCCGGCAATTCGACATGCATATCCGTAAAGGTTTTCATCAGTGTCGGCACCACAAAGATGAACATTAGGATCGCAATCACGATCATCAGACAAAAAATAACCGCCGGATATATGAGCGCTCCGCGCACTTTCCGCTCAAGGTTATAGCTATTATCCATCTGCACCGCGACGACACGAAGCGAATCAGCCAACGTTCCCGACTGTTCACCGGCACGTACCATCGAAGTGACCAGTTCCGGAAAGATTTTGGGATATTTGCCTAGTGATTCCGCGAAGGTCGCGCCGCTAGTAACATCGCCAATCACGCCGGTAATTATTTTTTTTAGCTTTTTATTTCCGGTTTGTTTTTCCAAAACCGAGAGTGCACGGCCGAGAGACAGTCCTGCTTCTAGCATCGAGCCCAGATTGCGCGCAAAACGGATTTTTTCAACCATTTTTACACGACTCAATACATTAGGTAACT
>CAYTUZ010000046.1:0-6562 GCA_964441635.1 uncultured Candidatus Saccharibacteria bacterium | reverse complement strand
ATGTTTGTTTATCTTCCTGCTGGTACTGAAATGTTTTACTTCCCAGCGTACGCTCTGTATTTTAAAGTACAGTCATATGAGTTCATCATATGGGGTTTCCCCATTCGGACATCTTCGGATCAAAGGTTGCTCGGCACCTCCCCGAAGCGTATCGCCGCCACGCCGCGTCCTTCATCGCCTTTTCTAGCCTAGGCATCCACCATACGCCCTTATAATTCCCATTAGGAATTCTAAGAACCGTGACCCTACACTGTTCGTTGTTTTACCAAAGAACCTTGAAAGGTCATCCTGCGAAGCTCCTTTCGGAGCGAAGCAGGACTTGCTTAGCTACTGATCAGATGTCATCGGATCAGTAGTTTTAATTTTACCTACATTGCACGCTACTATCTTCGGATAAATGAAGACGTACTCGTACAAATATTTACTTGTCCTGCGTAGCTCCCTTTGGAGCGAAGCAGGACTTAATGTCACACCAACACGAAAGACGTTGGCATGACATCGCTTGAAGTATGAAGTTTTCAAACTACATTCGTTCTGGATTCAACCCGCCTTCGTCCCTCGCAGAGCTCGGGACTACGGCGTGGCGAAGAAAAAACCGCTTCACAGAGCGGCTCTAGAACACATTGCGTTTGCAGTGCGCTTAAGGCCGCTTTAAGTTAGGGTTTTTCATAATCATTCCGATATTTGTATACTATACTAGCCAGTTTTAATGTCAAGATGTTTATAACCCTGCGTCGCTCCTCGCTGACTCTGAGCTTACAGGGTAAACAATAGCGGCTCCCTATGGAGCCGCTATTGCATGAAACTAGTTCAAGAAATAAATCCTAAAGCATATCCTTTGTCGCTTTCTCGATCGCCCTCTGAGCAAAATCCCTGCCGCCAAGACCGAACGCCAAGCCGATAGCGAGTGCGCCACCAGCGAAGACTGCCGTGACGACCATCTGGATGAGTTGAGGAGCAATACCCAGAGTGACCAGAGCTGCCAGAATGGCAAAAATCCAGATTGACCACTTTGTGACCTTGCCCAAAAATTCCGCGGAATCATGCAAGTGCCCGGCTTTTGCGCTGGCAACGACAACCTTGCGCATGGCACTGCCCACGATTGCGGCAACCATGAGGATGAGCACCGCCACGATAACTTGCGGCAAATAATCAACGACTTGTTGCAAGAAGGCATTGACCTGCGACAAGCCGAGTAGGTCGAATGCTGCCATCAAGAAGACAACGATGACAAACCAGCGGACCAGAACTCCGACAAACATTCCGGAATTTAGGTTGTGACCAGCACGCTTTACCACATCTTCCATGCCAGCGCTTTTGAGCGCGGCATCAACCTTCAAGGTTCGGAAAATGCTTTCCACCAATTTTTCGACGAGCATCGCCAAAATCCAGCCGATGGCAAAGATAATTAGGGCGATTATGAGCGTTGGCACAACGCTTATCACTCCGTACCAAGCGTTTTGGAGTGAAATTGTTAGAGCGTCACCCCAATTTTGAAATACCATCATGATTTTATGATTTAATTAGTAATAAATGTTCCCTTTTACACCAGAATTATAACATGTAACAAAAATCAAGGCTGTGGATACCGAAGATTATGTTTTATTGTGGTTCCACCCCCAACCTATCCACCAGAGTAACGTGTCCATAATCCAAAATATCCCTAACCAACCGGTCGTGAATACCCAGCCGGTATTCGAAATCCTGCGTTTCAAAGGCAGAATAGGAAATTTCTTTGCCGATTTCCGACTCGATGATGCTGATAATCGCCTCTATCTTATTCAAGTTCAGTTCATCGCCAACGATCAGAAGATCTACTCTGGAATCCCAGTTTTGGATGAATATACCTGAGGCTACAATCAATTTTACCCGCCCCACAGCCAATAGGCGCTTGGCCAGAGAATCGTCAGCTTGAATACTCGCTACCGTCAGTAGATTTTTTAGCAAATCACGATAAGCGAATTTTTCATTGAGAACATAACCTGTGCCTTTTACCCTTTTTGTGATCGTCTTCTTGGCCTTCACAACCGTAACATCTTTGCCAATTTCTTTCTTCTTCAAGAGTTCAATTTTCAGGAGAGAGTTGAGCTCTTTCCTGACCGACACAGCATCACATTTTGTCCTTTCGATAATTTCTTTCAGGAAAAAAGTGGTTGTTTCGTTCAAGAGAAAAAGTCGGAGCAGTTTTACACGGACTTGGCTGCCGAAAAGGGTCGTTAAAGTTTCCATTGTTTTATGGGCGCTATTGTAGCACACAAACGGGAAGTGTTATTTGAACTCGACCTTACCGCCTGCGGCTTCGATCTGTTTCTTGAGATTTTCCGCATCTTCTTTCTTCATCGCATCTTTGAGCAATGTTGGTGCCGCGTCAACAAGATCTTTGGCCTCCTTCAAGCCGAGCACAAGAACTTCCTTGACAGCCTTGATCACGGCGATTTTTTGAGCGCCAGCGCTAGCGAGATGAACAGCAACCGTAGTCTTTTCTTCCCCTGCCGGAGCTGCGCCTGCAGCCGGAGCGGCGGCGACCGCGACAGCTTGCGCTGACACGCCAAACTTCTTTTCCAATAACTTTACCAACTCATTTAATTCCAAAACTGACATTTTTTCCACAGATTCCACCAAGGTTTTGAACTTGGCAGGTATTTCTACTTTCTCATTCGTTTCTTTTGTTTGATTGGGTTCCATTTTATATCAAATCCGAAATACGAAACTCGAAATCCTAAACAAATTCAAAATCTCAAATCCAAAACTCGACAATAAGTTTTGATATTCGGATTTTGGATTTGTTTCGGATTTCGATATTCGATATTCGAATTTTATTAATTATTAAGCAACTTTCTTCTTACCTATCTGATCCAATGCCATCACAAATCCCTGTATTGGCGAATTGATGACATTCACGAACATACCATGAAGAGTTTTGAGCGGAGGAATAGAAGCAATCTCCGTCATTCCTTCTTTGGTCATGTATTTTTTCTCGAATACACCACCAACGATAGAAACCATATTCTTCCATTTCTGCTCGAAGCCAAAAATGCTTCTGGCAGGCGCGACCAAGTCTTCGCCATAAGCGAGACCCAGTTCACCGGCAAGTTCTGGCGATGTTCCTTCATACTTGTGCTTTGCTAGTGCCAAGTTCGTCAAAGTTTTCTTGGCTACGAAGAAACCAACACCCTCTTTCTTGAGATCCTTGCGCATCTCCGTGGCTTCTTTGACTCGAAGTCCGTGAATGTTCACGAAAACCAAAGATTTCGCATCTTTCAAGATGTTTCCAAGTTTCTCCACGATATCTTTCTTTTGTGCTTTTGTGCGTGCCATTTTTATATCAAATCCGAAATACGAAACACGAAATCCTAAACAAATTCGAAATCATAAATTCAAAACAAGCTAAAAAGGTTTTGATATTCGGATTTTGTATTTGTTTCGGATTTCGATATTCGTATTTCGAATTTATTTATTTTTTCGACCTTTATAAGGCAAGAAGAGGAGTGTAACCTCGGAAGGTCTTGTTTCCCTTAGGAATGCCTTCTGTCTTTAGCCTTAACGCTAAATTAGCATGGTTATTCGTATTGCGCAAGGAAAGTATCGATCATGTCTATGATTGATTGTTTATCCTTATCGGAAAGTACTTTGGCGCGAACATGTCCAATCCTTTTTTCTAGCCTTGCCGACAAATCACGAACTTTCTTATCTTTTCCTTTGCTAATCAGATCTTCCAAGCGATCAAAACGTTTTAAAAAAGCTTTGGCTTTGGCGGACTGTGTACCCAGAAGAGTGATTAACGTCTTTTTCATACTTTGGACATAAAGGCTGGAATTGAATGTTGTCGCCGCCGTACTGGAAGTCGCAACAGTATCGATAGAACCATCGCCATCAAAATCAACAAGCAGTGGCCGTGTGGTTGAAGCGAAGTTTTTGATCACACTCGTCGCGGTTTGATCTATGGACGAATATTGCACGCTGGTTGAAGCAAGTGTGAGCGGTGTCACCGGAACATTATCATATTCTGCGTGGCCAATCGCCACATTGTCATTATAGCGATCTACGTCATACTCGAATGTGCCAATCCCTATGCCTTTGATTTCAAGGCGGTACTTTTTGCCATCATCCGGCAGCTGTATAGTCGTTTCCGCATCACTGCTATTCTCGGTATAATTCAAGTCGAAATGCGCACCGGGAATCTTGTTTTCGTAGAGCGTGACCATATCATCGAGACTATCGCCATCAGCGAGTGTTTCGGCGATGAGTTCTGGTGTTGGTGGAATGACACCGGTATGATTACCCTCTTCGTCATAGGCATGAAGTTCTACCGGTGAATGAGTGCTGACCACAATGCCAGTTCTGCCTCTGTCCTTCGAATAATCCGGTTCTCCCCAAGCAAAACCCGAGGGTAATGGAAATGGGCTCGGGCTAATATTTCCCGCTTCATTATTTGGAGTCTCGATCATGCCAGCAATTGCCGATTGGGTGCTGGATGCTTCCAAAATAGAAGTGTGATCAATCGTCGTTTTCTCCTGATTCTTGAGCTCGGAAAGATCCGCCGAAGCGGCTGTACCAGAATTGTATGCCGCGCTCGGAGCAATGACCGTGCCATCACCCATTTTCGTGACTAGATCGGTATGAGTAATGATCGGCGCACACATGAGTCCCCCACATCTTGTGCCATAAACAACCTCTTTCACAGTATCGTTGTTCCAGCCGACAATAGCGTAACGGATTATTTCTCGCGGCCACTCAAACGGGTCAAGAATGCCATGTAGAATATTTGCCGCGGCTAAAAGCAAGTTATTGCCTTTTACGGGAGTTTCCAAATCGGATGCAGTCGAAGTCGCGCGAGCATTATAGGTATCGCTAAGAAAAGCAATCTGATCATTTTCGCTTTGAATATTCTGCGGATATGATCCATTATTCAAGCCCTTGACCGTAGTCGAAGCAAAAGCGATCGTCGGTCCTATAATTCTACTGAAATATGTCGCTGACGGTAGAAGTGAATAGGCACTAGTCATATTGACGCCTAGTTGCCGTGCTACGGCTTCGTTCATGATAAAGCCGTAGCCGAATGACTGCCCATCGCCGTGCAAAAGCGCGGCAATCGCCTGTGGCGTGCCAAGATATGGCACTGCTACGGAGATCACCTTGTCGATCAGATCGGCTTTGCCAAGGTCCGATAATGTCTTCACGAGATATTTTGCCACCAGACCGCCATTACTATGAGCGATGATGGTAACTTTTCCGGTTCTGGAATTTGCTGCCAATTCATTCACGGTTTCAATAAGTGACTCGGTAGTCGTCGCCTTTTGTTCCCGCCCCGCAACCACTTCCGCTATGGGTTTGCGCCAGTCATAGCCGAAGACTTTCGATTCATTGACCGTTCCATTTTTCACCAAACTCATGAGGAAATTCAAGAATTTGCCATAAATATCTTCTAGGCCAAGCGCATTATCGATTGCACCGCCACTATAAATAGTCGAATTTATACTTAAACCCGAGGAATTTAGATAGAGCTTTTTCACATCATTATTGCTATTTGGTTCCCACAATTTGTTTACGGACGTGCCTAAAGCCATCGGCCATTTTTCATTCCGGAAAAGCCGACTACCTTCAAGTCCGGGAATAAAAAGAATACTGGAACAACATACCGGCTTATTTTCTTCCGGATCAAAAACTGGTTCGCTAGTGAGCCATGGCTCGTCGGCAACTAGGCCAGAAATGGAATTGCCCGAAACACCATCATTCAAGGGACCGGCCGCACTTCCCCACCAATTATTTCGGACATCCACTACATTCGTGGAAAAACTTTTCAGAGCATAAACAGAACTATTGATTATTGAAGAGTTAGAGATTGAAAGTGGAACGGAGGTCGTGGCAGTAAGAAGAACATTACCATCTCCACCGGAATCAGCCGATAAAGTATTCATCATCAAGTAAATCGGATTACGGTCTCGAACAGTAATTGCTTGTTGCATGCCAGAAATCCGACTACCCCAGACTGAAACTTTGCTGTTCAAAAATCCCAATCCAGATTGTGAGCCAGAAAAGCTTGAAGTTGCGATCGTACCAGTGCTGTTCATGATGTTTATATTATCAACATCAATAATATCGGCGTCCGCAATAGCAAAATTGCCTTTGGAAATCAACAATTTCCACAAACCGTTTATCTCAACTCTATCGCCATGTTCACCCTGGATGTTCAGTGATCCGCCATCTGTCGTTATTCCCGGGTAAACGTTGGGATCAGATTTATCCGCAACTACTTCCACGCCCGGACCGATCGTCAGATTTGCTCCGCTTACGACCGTAATCAAGCCATGAATGATGTAAGGACTGCCGCTTTTGTCCCATAATGTATCTTCCGTAAACACAGCATTTTCAAGCCGTGTTTCGGCATTGGCAATGTTCGCGAAACACAGAGAAATAATTTGCGCGGTTAAAATACAAAAAACACAAGCAAGCAAATATTTTATTTTCTTCATAAGATTTTGCATTAACTAATAATGCAGAATCTTATCAAAACAGTTATGAAATTTTGCTGAATTTTTGATAAAAAAAGTATGAATTTTTT
>CAYTUZ010000045.1:0-6642 GCA_964441635.1 uncultured Candidatus Saccharibacteria bacterium | reverse complement strand
ATCCTCTGCAATCATTTTCAACCGGTTACATTTTGTAACCACTTCACTTCCCTCCGATTTTAGGCGGTTTTTAAGCACTTTCCAATAATTCCTAGCAGTTTGATAATCCGATTGCTTAATCAGCACCTGAATAATATCGATTACGGAAAAATACCAAACCTCCGTCTTTTCATCATAATGGCGGCGAATCTTGAAATCCTCAAAAATAGCTATATTTTTATCCATAAAGTTTATTGTATCAGACTTTCTCGAAAATTTTTATTCAACGTCTGGTTTTTCCAAAAGAGTTACTTCAAATTTTGGACTATCACCTGTGATTCTCATGACATCTTTATCTATTTTCTTGAATTCCTTGCCAGCTTGATTGTATTGGTTCACCACAGTACCCAGATGGCTTCCCATCTTTGAATAGAACTCCTCAAAAGATTTCAGATGTTTGCCGAGCTCGCCTACTCTCTTCACGATATCTTTGGCGGTCTCTTCTATTTGAAGTGCTTTCAAACCTTGAAGAACAGTTTGGAGAAAAGCCAAGAATGAAGTCGGCGAAACTATAAGCACGCGCTTCTCTTGGAAGGCATAATCGATCAAGTCTCGCGTATTTATCTTCATGCCACCTACTTCAGCGACGAGCAAATCGTAATAAATAGCCTCATGAGGAATGAACATGAAAGCGAAATCCATAGTGCCATTTTCCGGCTGAATATATTTCGACGTTTCGTCGATGCGAGTTTTCAGGTCAGATTTGAAGAGTTTCTCGAGACGCTCGCGGTCTTGCGGATTCTTTTCGACGACCAAACGGTTATAATTTTCCAGAGAAAACTTCGAGTCAATTGGAATTATTTTATCTTTTACGAAAACGACCGCGTCGGCTATAACCTTGCCGCCCTCAACTTCTTTGGAAGGAAATTCGTACTGCATCTGATAACTGCCCGGCGGCATGACATTCTTGAGCAAAGTTTCCAGATAGAATTCACCGAGAATTCCTCGCTGTTTGGGATTCTTCAAAATATCTTGAAGGTTTTGCAGCTGATCAGCAAAAGAGACCACTTGCCTGTTGGTTTCATCGAGCTTGGTCAAGCCTTCGGTGACTTCTTTTATAAGCTTGGCAGATTCAGAAAGTTGGCCGCGAACTGATTCCTGCATGGATCGAGTCGATTCGTGAATTTTCGTATCAACCGTTTTGGTGAGATCGCCCACTTTCCTATCAAGAGTTCTTGTCAATTCATTCATATTGCTGTTCATCTGATCCAAAAGAGGTTTCAAACCATTGTCATTCGTATCAGTACTACCAACATTCTTGCGTCGCAAAAGCATGAAAGCAAGAACGATATTTGCAACTACAGCGACAATGACGAGAACAATCAAGGTTGTTTCCATACGCTCCAGTATAGTTAAACAAAAGCATTGAAGCAAACTATTTGTCAACTGGTCGTCAATATGGTATTGTGTAAACTCCATGTCGCCTAAAAAAACTGACAAAACAATACAAAGGCCGCCCGTCGTCGTAGTGATGGGCCATATTGACCATGGCAAATCCACTTTGCTCGACTTTATCCGTAAAACCGACATTGTCGCCGGCGAAGCCGGCGGCATTACCCAGCATGTCGGTGCCTATCAAGCCGAGCATATTTCCGCTGATGGTAAGAAACATCCCATTACTTTCCTCGACACTCCCGGCCATGAAGCTTTTTGTTCCATTCGCGAACGAGGCGCGCAAGCTGCCGACATCGCTATTCTGGTAGTCTCCGCCGAAGATGGCGTGAAGCCGCAGACTGTCGAAGCCTATAAGGCCATTCAAGCCGAAAAGATACCATTTATCGTTGCCATAAATAAGATCGACAAGCCCAATGCCGATATTAACAAAACCAAACAGAGTCTCGGTGAAAATGAAATCTATCTCGAAGGTTGGGGCGGTGATATACCGAACGTCGCGATTTCCGCCCTGAAAGGCACCGGCGTTCCTGAATTGCTTGATATGGTTATTTTGGTCGCCGAACTTGCCGATCTCAAAACCGATCCCGCCAAACCAGCCGAAGGTGTCATCGTCGAATCCGAACTAGATAACCGCAAAGGCATTTCCGCAACACTTCTCGTCAAAGATGGCACTTTGAAAACCGGCACATTCTTGGTCGCCGGCGATGCTTACGCACCAGTACGTTTCATCGAAGATTTCAAAGGCGTAAAAATCGATTCCGCAACAGCTTCCATGCCAGTCAGGATTCTCGGCTGGACAAAAATTCCCGATTGCGGAAGCGATTTTATTACGATAAATACGAAAAAGGAGGCCGAAAAAATGATCGAGGAGTTTGTATTAGAACATGTTATTCCCGCGAAGGACTCGACCGTCGCAGCCCAGCTGACCGCGTCGTCCGCGAGCTTGCCGAGCGGAGGACTTCGTCGTGCCTCACCCGCCTTAGCCTCTGGCGACGGCGGGGCGAAGGAGGGAGAGTCTTTCGCGGGCCACAATGCTTCGAAAAAGGAAGACGATTCTAAGATAGTATTTTTGCCACTCATAATCAAAGCCGACGTTATCGGCAGTCTCCAAGGTATCAATCATGAATTCGAGAAGATCAAGCATGATAAAGTTAGGATCAAAATCGTCACTGAAGGGATTGGCGACATCAATGAGAACGACGTGAAGACCGCAATGAGTGACCCAGAAATCATCGTGATCGGATTTAACGCTGATCCTGACCGAAAAGCTGCTTCGCTAATAGAACGCTCGCCGGTCACCGTCAAAACTTTTAAGATCATTTACGAGTTGACCGAGTTTGTCCGCGACGCTCTCATGGCAAAAGTGCCCAAGGAATACATTGAAGAGTCAACTGGCCGCGCCAAAATTCTTGCCATTTTCAATAAAGAAAAAGACCGCCAAGTCATTGGCGGCAAGGTTGAGACCGGCACTATTTCTTCCGGGAATGACGTGAAGGTCATACGCCGCGAAGTGGAAATCGGCCGCGGCAAGATCCGTGAACTGCAAGAAAAGAAACAGCGTGTAAGTGAAGTCGCCGAAGGCCATGAATTTGGCGTAATGGTCGAGGCAAAAGTGGAAATTGCTGTGGGAGACAGGATTGAGGCAGTAAGAACAGTGGAAAAGAAATGACCATAAAAGAAGCAAAATTGAAAGAAACTATCCGAACGCTCGCTGCCGAATTCTTTTCGCGCGAATCAAATCGGACTTCCCTTATTACGATCACCGACGTCGAGCTAGCAAGCCGAAACGCCAACGCAACAATTCTCTTCACCGTCCTTCCGACCGACCAAGAACCGGCCGCGCTCGACTTTATGCATCGCAAGCTAGGAGAATTGCGTGAATATATCAATGACCATTCAAAGGTTATGAGAGTTCCCTTCCTCGACGTGGCCGTTGATGAAGGCGAGAAGAATAGGCAGAGGATCGATGTGCTTTCAAATAGTTAGTTGCTTTTAAATAACTTTTTTAATATATCTTCAGCGGCTTTTATCTTCAACCCGTTGTCAGCATTAGAAGAGAGAATATCCAGCTGGTTAAAATAATCCGGATCTTGTTCCTCGATCTCCGGAATGGCCAGATAAAATGGTTTGGGAAATTGATTATGTAGAACCTCAAACCAAAGATTGGAAGATCTATTAAAAAATACAGATAAGTGTCTCAAAAACATGTCGGGAGTATTCACATCGTCTTTCATCCCCAAAAGTTTGTGCTGCATGAATAGCTTTTCCCTTTCAATTTCTTCAACCTTCAAATTTGGACCTTCAGCATACTCTACTTGAGCTCTTCTAAGTAGATCATTTGCCCTCATATTTTTCTCCCAAAGAACTTTTGCAAATTGCAGATACGTGCCAAAAACCTCTATAACTGATTCTTTCATATTTGGAAATAGATAAGCTTTCCATTCAACATCTTCTGAACCAATATTTTCGCGAAATCCCTTTCTTGGTATTTCATTATCAAACATCATTATAATATCCCAATCACTATGAGGTCTTTCCTTCCCGACTGCACGAGAACCGTGCAGAAGTATGGCTTCTGGATTATATTTATCTCTAAAATATTTGATGATTTCTTGTTCCAATTTTTTGTGCTTGCACTGCGAAGCTCGAACGCAGTGAGAGCGAAGCAGTGCCCGGGGTGGGAATCGAAGCTTACAGCTTCGGTACAGGTTTCGCATTCTTCGTCCCTCGCGGACTCGGGACTCAGAATATGCTCAACCTTTTCGATTCCCACTCGCAAGGCGCGCAGGCGCCTTGCTCCCGGGCGCGAAATTTTGTGCTTGGATATTTTTCAGTGTGCGCCGTCTGGGACAATGTTGGAACCATTATAGCTAAGATAGGCGTTTGTGACTATTTCAGGTAATTTATAAAGTCTTTACCGAGTTTTGTCAGTCTATAGGATGAAAAGCCTCCATCATACGTAGCCTCCATTGAGCCGGTCATTAGTCCGACGCTATTGAATGTTGAGTAATGTTCAGCGAGATCCGCCATCTCAAATACCTCATCTCTTAGTTTTAAGATCATTGAAACTTGATGCAAATTAAAGAGACTACCAATGCTAATATGAAAGATCCCGTCCGGTTGTGATGAAATCCACCTATCGACAGTTCCGTCCGAGTAAATAGATAGTATATGCAAGTTAGATTCCGACAATTGGCTGAGGATAAAATTAAATTTTTCCAATTCAAACGATTGCTTATCCTCTGACTTTGTAAATCCGCAAAAAATATCCCGCGCTATCTTCCTTTTCTTTTCGCTACGTTCGGCCAGATATTTCTCAAAGGCGTAAACAAAACCATCCTGAAATTCTTCCGTATTTAAGACTTCTCCTGCGAAGATATCAGGTCTATCTTGTATAGATTTAATGAACTCCAAAGCACGGTCCTCTCTAAGCTTCATGCCTGCGCCAAAAAGTGCCTTTCCCAAACTCCAAGCGAGTGCAACACCAGGATGAATAGCAGCAGCTATCGCGTCGGCCGTAACCAAAACGCTTGCTTTAACTATTTCGCTATCCTTTTTATTCATAAATAGAGATTATCATAAAAAGAAAGTCCCACAAGGGAAAGTGGGAACCATTCTTGCGTTAAGGTTACCATAAAGACCCATTACTTTGACTTTTTCGGTGAGATTATCTTTTTAATAAAAGAATCTCTTGGATCTGGAAAGTTTACAAACGCATTGACCATTCCATGTTCATTAGCATTGAGGCTCAAGGTACCATCAGCATTTTCGATAACCTCAAGCATCAGGTTATTTGCCGACATCATGTCATCAGGAATATTTTTATTCAAATGATGGTCTCTGATCTCTTGAGGCTTTTTAACTTTTAACGAACTCTTGTTTACTCCCTCTTTCTCGTCGACGTCATACAGATGATTACCAGAATCGGCCGTACGATAGATTCTCAAATTAGCGAGATCTCCTCGTATCTCGACGACACTACCAGCGATGACTTTATTAAGTTTGGGATTAGAAGAAACACTGCTAGTCTTAAAATTCTTCAGATAGAAACCGACCTTCATTTTTTGGGGAAAAGATTGCTCGATTTGTTCCTTGATCTTATGGAATTCAGAAAATTTGTAATTATTTATTTTCTTCATAATTATCCGCCGCATCCATCTTTTGAACAACTATAACCACCACCCTGTGTCGTACAAGGGGCTGTAGATTGCGAACATTGCCACGCTGGAAGCACTCTTACTCCCGGTGGCGGTGCCCATGGTTGGACATTTGCCGTAGCACTACCAGATGCTGTTCCATCCTTGTCAGTACAAGAGACGGAGTAGGTTGTAGAAGTCGTGAGAGCGCCAGTCGTCTGTGAACCTGTCGGAGCAAACAGAACAGGAGATGAATTTAACGTACATGACGTGGCTCCATTAGCCGTCCAGCTAATGGTCGCTGTACCACCATATTCAATACTCGATGGATTGATATTAACGATCACTTTTGGACCAGGTATTATAACCTGCAAATTTCTACCGTTGGCATCATATGCATTCGGGTAATACCAATTGCCGTCTTGTGCCTTATACGGCGTACCTTTATCAACGACATTGGTAGTAGTGGTTGCGGTGCTTGCAATAGTTGAGCTGGCAACTTGAGAAATTGGCTGTACCGGTTGCTGTGGAGATTGGCAATAAGCATTGCCATTCGATGGGCAAATAAGATTTTGTCCAGCGGGGCATTCTTTCCAATAAGTACCGTTACAAAGAGTACCTGACGGTTGAACCTGTTGTGGTGTTTGTACAGGTGGAACGGGCGCAGTTTTCTTAACCGTCTTTTTCACTGGCACAGTTACAATAGGTATTGAAATTTCGGTTGTAGTGGCTGTCGTAGTCGCATTTGATACCGCCGTACTCGACGATGAGACATCAGTAGCCATATTTGTCGATGAAGTCGCCGGGATTATTGTCTCAACTTGTGGCTGAGGATGAAATAGAAAAGAGAATATACTCCACGACGTAGGATTCCACCAAGCAGCAAAAGTAACTTGCGGAATGATTAACATTCCAAGCACTATTACCGTGAAGATTTTCTGATAATTTTTCATCTTAGTTTGCTTATTAATATACATTGTAGTGTACAACTTTATTCCGATATTGCCAACTTTGGTCCACTGAATTCTCATTCTAAATGCACCGAAGTTTGCAGGCTAATTGCACCACCCTT
>CAYTUZ010000044.1:0-7092 GCA_964441635.1 uncultured Candidatus Saccharibacteria bacterium | reverse complement strand
TGCTTGAATGAAGCTGATACGCTCGCGATCTGCATAGACAAAGCCAATAGCGCTATGGCTCTTCACAAAATCAATGGCGAGGTGATCGTCGCCGATAATGGCAGTACTGATGACTCCGTAAAAATCGCGGAAGTGCACAGTGCCAGGGTAGTGCCAGTCAAGGAAAAGGGTTATGGCAATGCCCTGCTCGGCGGCATAGCGGCGGCCCAAGGCAAATATATTGTAATGGGCGATGCTGATGACAGCTATGATTTTTTGGAAATACCGCGTTTTGTGGATAAATTGCGAGAAGGATATGATCTGGTTCAAGGTTGCCGTTTGCCGAGCGGCGGCGGCCATTTGGAAGATGGCGCCATGCCTTGGTCACATCGTCTTATTGGCAACCCTTTGTTCAGCTGGATGGCGCGACACTGGTTCGGCGCGCCGATCCACGATGTCTATTGCGGACTGCGCGGTTTTCGCAAGGACTATTTTGTATCTTTGGGCCAGCGCTGTTTGGGTATGGAATTTGCTACGGAAATGATCATCAAATCGAGTTTATATAAAGCAAAGATTGCGGAAGTGCCGATTACGCTCCACAAAGATGGCAGGAAGACGCACACTTCGCATCTTCGAACTGTTCGAGATGGATGGCGCACACTTCGCTTCTTCCTCATATACAGTCCGCGCCATTTGTTTTTCATTCCCGGACTCATATTAGTTATGCTGGGTCTTGTTGGTTATGTAATAGCCTTACCGGGATTATCTATTGCTGGAATTACATTCGATGCTCACACCCTTTTGTTTTCAAGTTTGGCTCTGATCTGTGGATTCCAAGCTATTTCTTTGATGTTTCTCACCAAGATATTTGCTATTAATGAAGGCTTGATGCCATCTAGTGGCCGCTTTGATAATTTTGTGATCTCAATAAACATCGAGAAGATACTGTTTGTTGCATCGTTGCTTGTTCTAGGCGGGCTCGTACTGCTTGCTTCGGCGATGAATATGTGGCGTTTGGTCGATTTTGGCCATCTGGACTATGCCGAGACTATGCGTTTGGTTATTCCCGGCGCAACTTTTACGGCTATTGGATTTCAGGTTGCGATTTCAAGCTTTGTCATCGGCATGTTTCGTCTGAAAAGAAAATGATAAATGAAAATTCAAAGCCAGATGCTTTGTTCGATTCATATTCCCATGACTATGATACGGCCTTGCATCAAGGTATTAGCGTTTCTGGAGAAAACAAGGATTATTTTGCGCGCGGACGCATTGCTTGGCTCAGGAAATGCCTGAGACAACTCGGCTATCCGGCGCGAAAGATTTTGGATTTTGGCTGTGGAACTGGATCAGCAACACCTTTTTTCCAAGAATATTTCCAGCCAGAACAATTCGTCGGCATCGATGTTTCGGAGAAATCTATCGAAATCGCCAGTCGCAAATATGGTTCGAATAAAATCCATTTTTATCTGATCGATGAACTGAATGAACAAAACACTTTCGATATGGTATTTTGTAATGGCGTCTTTCACCACATACCGCTCGCAAAGCGGCAGGAGGCGGTGCGCAAGATTTTCCAGCTATTAAAGCCGGGCGGCTATCTAGCTTTCTGGGAGAATAATCCGTGGAATCCGGGAACTCGCTACATCATGAGCCGCATTCCTTTTGATAGAGATGCTATAACGTTGAGCAAGTCCAATGCCAAGGAACTTCTCTCAAAAAGTGGATTTGATATAATAAGCACGAATTTCTTATTTATTTTTCCACATGTCTTCCGCATATTCCGAAAGTTTGAAATCCTTTTCAGACGATTGCCCATAGGCGCGCAGTATCAGATATTGTGTCGCAAGCCGTTATAGTGTTGTGGTATAATTGCGCAAACAAAAGTTATTATGAAAAATAGAATTCAGAGCAAAGCTTTTACGTTAGTGGAACTACTTGTTGTTATTGCCATCATAGGCATTCTCGCGTCTACGCTTCTAGTGAGTTTGAATTCTGCCAGAAACAAAGCCAAGGATGTTCGCGTGCTTTCGAGTGTTCGTCAGCTTCGCACAACATTCGAAGCCGATTATTTGGGAAGTTCATATGCAGACCTATCCGTTGTGGCAGATGGCACTCAAGTCGTGGGAATAAGCGCGGGAGCACCCGGACTCACTAATATTGTCCAACTGATTAAGGATGCTGGTGTGCAAAATAATCATGGCAATATCGCTACAGTCAACGGCAATAATGTTGATCTTTTCACTGACGGTTCTGCGATCCAAATCGGACCCACGCCGCCGGGATCGATCGCAAATGCCGTAGATACCGGTGTGGCCATCTTTACCACCAATCCCGCAGGACTGGTCGGTGACTACGCTATATACGCTACGACCACTGCCGGCTATGTCTGTATCGATTCATCTGGAAATACCGTAGCGGCCCGCCAAGGAACTCTTACCAATAGTTCTATTACCTCGGCGCCAATGACGAATGGCAAAGTGGTCTGCAAATAATTAAGATTGTCGTGTGATACAATAAGACAATGAAGAACTCACTAAAGGCAAATCAGGCTTTCACTTTAATTGAATTACTCGTAGTTATTGCCATTATTGGCGTATTGGCGTCAATTATTTTGGTGGCGTTGAATAGTGCTCGAGTAAAAGCTAAGGACGGAAAAATCATTGCTGATGTCCAACAAATTCGGGTGGAAGCATTTTCAAAATTCAACGGTGCCGACTATAGTGCTGCTCTTAACCCCGGTAATTCTACTCCCGGGAATGCTAATGGAATCATTGCTGGTTCAGGCACGAAAGGTAAAATGTTAACCGATGACGCGGTGGCGCAGGGTGGCAGTGTTTTCGCTATAACAAATGCCGGTCCGACACAATTTGCGATCTACGGCTCATTGCAAGCTCAACCGGCGAACACATATTTTTGCCTCGACTCAACGGGGCGCAGTGATCAAGCTGTTACCACAGCTACGCCCACGGTAGCTTGTCCATAATTATTAAACTGTTGACAGTACCTTTCCGCTTTGTGTTACAATAACCTCATGAAAACTCCATCAAACTTGCATCGCGCCTTTACTCTCGTAGAACTCCTTGTGGTCATCGCGATCATCGCGCTATTGACCGGCATTATTGTTTCCAATATTGTCAATTCGCGCTCCAAGGCGCGCGATGGCAAACGCATCTCCGACTTGGGGCAATTACAGCTAGCGATGAATCTATATTACGACCGGTGTAAACAATATCCTTTCGAAACTCAAGCGCCGGCAAATGGCCTGCTCTACCTTACGGTGGATTTTAATGCCTCAAACAACTGCGCGAACGGCGGCAAGCTTTCTGACTATATTTCCCAAATCCCTTTGCCACCGAATAATGCACCTTTGAACGAAGTTCAATACGACTATGTAGTAAATGACAATACCAATCCTCAAAATTACGTGCTTCATACTACCTTGGAAAATCCCAATGAAATTCTCGGCGACAGCTTGACCGGAACCCCGATAGGCGGCACATATGGCATAATTTGCCATAACCCCAATGGAACTGATACAGAATATTGTCTAGGTCCAAAATGATGGATAGCCTCTCGCTCGTCCTCACTTTTATTTTTGGCACCGTCATTGGCAGTTTCTTGAATGTTGTCTCTTTGCGCTACAATACCGGCCGCGGCATTGGTGGCCGGTCAAAGTGCATGTCCTGTAACAGGGAACTCACATGGGTCGAGCTTATTCCGATCCTAAGCTTTCTTTTTCAGCGCGGCACCTGTCGCAAATGCAAAAGTAAAATTTCTTGGCAATATCCGCTGATCGAATTTTTGTCGGGCGCTTTATTCGTGCTCTTATTCTTCACTTTTCCACCAACGACTTTTGCTGCGGCTATAACGACTGTGATACAGATTTTGGCGGCTTGCATTCTGGTCGTGGTGGTTGTCTACGACACGCGCCACAAGATCATTCCTGATTCTCTGGTCTATACCTTTGGTGTTATTGCACTACTCAATCTTTTTGTAGGTGGCGCTTCATCTTATTCGCTGTGGCATATGCCCACGCTCGAAGCACTTTTGGCTGGACCGATTCTGGCATTGCCTTTTGCCTTGATCTGGCTCATTTCCCGCGGCAAATGGATGGGCTTGGGTGATGCCAAATTGGTTTTGGGCATTGGCTGGTTTCTGGGGATAAATGCCGGCATCAACGCGATCGTTCTGGCTTTTTGGATCGGCGCGGTTACGAGTATTATCTGGCTTTTTTACACTTACAAGGGTTTCAAGCCAAAAACAGAAATCCCTTTTGGGCCATATCTCATACTGGGAATGTATTTGGTGATGATTTTTGGCATGGAGGTTATTGATATCGGACTGTTGCGGCAGATGTTGAATATTTAATGTATAATTACTCCATAATGCACTCTCGTAAAAATCACGGTTTTACTCTCGTTGAATTGATCGTCTCGATTTCTATTTTTATCCTCATGACTTCGCTTTTGATCGCCAATTACGGCGCGTTCAATAATAGCGTCTTGCTCACGGATCTTGCCTATGATATCGCGCTTGCAATCCGTACCGCGCAAACCTATGGCATCAGCGTGCAAGGACAGTGTTCGTCAGGAGGAGGAAACTGCGCATCATCAAATTTCCAAGCTCCTTACGGCGTGGCTTTTTGCGCGATATCTGCCTGTTCGGATTCGTCGCAAGCAACCTTTACCAACCAGCAGGTGGTCCTTTTTGCCGACACTTCTCCCTTCAAGGGATCTTATGGCAATAGTGACCAAATCGTTTCACCTTCTTATACCATCAAGCGTGGCGCGAAGATTGTTGACATATGCACGCTGGGAAATGGCTGGCAATGCGGCAATGCCCGCACAGACATTACTTTTTTGCGGCCGAACCCCAATGCGCTTATTTGCGTAAGCGACACTGCTGGACCGAACGATTGCGTGGATTGGGGAGGTACAGTTCAAGAAGTTGAGATTGTCGTCCAAGCACCTGATGGCAGTGAGCGAGCAGTTATTGTCAGAAACACCGGCCAAATTTCTGTGGAAAATCACCGACTATAAAATGACAAAAACACTCTCAAACAAAGGCTTTACGTTGGTAGAAATGATCGTCTCGCTAGGAATTTTTGCGGTGGTCGCGGTAGTTGCCTTAGGCGCACTGGTCCGGATCATTACTGCCAACCAAAAGGCGCAAACTTTGGAGGCAGCGGTGACCAATATGAATTATTCCTTGGAATCGATGTCTCGAGAACTGCGTGTCAGTACGGAATATCAATGTTACAACGATCGTGCATTTGCGAACGATTTAATTCATCTAAATGGCACGACTAATGCAAGCGATCTTTCTCCTATACAAGGATGCCCAATAAACGATATTGCAACAGGTGATCAAAACAAAGTCACGGTAATCGCTTTCAAATCATCCCAGCGCAACCGTTCAAATACCTGCAATTTGATTTATGCTTACAGATTCAAAAATGTCCCTGTAAATTCGGGAGCAAGCGGTATGATTACGAATATCCATCTCCAAAAAGCTGCACAAAAAAACACGACGCTTGATTGCCAAAATCCAATAGTTGATACCGATTTCCAAGACGTATTGGCTTCGGACAACCTGATCATCTCCGATTATCGTTTTGGCGTTTATGGCATTGATGCGAGCGCGCCATATCCCTTCGCCTTTATCCGCCTGACTGGTTATGCTGGCACGAGTGAAAAGCAGAAAACTTATTTTGACGTGCAGACCACTGTTTCCAGCCGAGTGCCGCAGAGCAATTAAAAGCCAAAATGATAAAAGACCAAAAAAATATAATAAAGAGAAAACAAGCGGGAACCAAGAGCTTTACGCTGGTGGAAACGCTCATGGCTGTGGCAGTCCTTATGATAGCGATTGCTGGACCATTGGTCGTGGCAAATGACGGCTTGGTGGCGGCACTTTATGCCAAGGACCAGTCGGTCGCGACGCTTTTGGCGCAAGAGGGCATGGAAATGGTCAGGAATGTCAAAGACCAAGCAATATATACTAACCAAACGTCTGGTTTCGGTAATTTGTTTTTTACAGATCCGACACTTCTCGTGCCGCCTATGCCAAGCGGCAGTGTCTCCAACAACACTCTCTATAACTGCTTGGCGTCACGGTCGGCGAATAATCCTTGCGGTGTCGATTTTCAATATCAGTCATGGAATGGGTCTTATATAATAATGCCTTATCTTTGCAATCTATATCCGCCAAGTTCCTCTAGCCATCAATGCCAAATGATACTGAACCCCAACGGAGATTTTGCTTATGGCCAATGGCACAGCAGTAGTGATGCGAGGTCGAAAGCGATCTTCCAACGTTCTTTCTCTTGGGTTCCGATTGGTGCCAGTAATAATGAAATTCAAGTCACGGTTACTGTTACTTGGAATGAAGGCACGGTTAATAATACGGTTTCTGTCGTTGAAGAAATGACTGGCACCGTCCTCTAAAAAACATGAAGAAAATCAGCACAAAAAAAGGTTACACTTTGCTCTTCGCGGCACTCACGGCGGTACTGGTTTTGGGTGTGGCGGTATTCATCTTGGGCGTGGCGCGCAAACAATATATTCTCTCTTCGACAGCGCGCGATTCTATGGCGGCGATCTACAATGCTGATGCTGGCGTGGAATGCGCCGTGCAAGCACTGTCGCAGGCAGGAGGAACGATTATTGATGGCTCCGGCATATCTATCCTCTGCGGAAATAGTGTTCAATATAGCGTTACCTTTGGCGGCCCGCATGATAATAATTCTTCGGTTCCGGGATATTTTGATCAGGGTGGCGCGGATAATTATATTTTTGACCAAAGCCAGCCTATATATCGCGGGCCAGCCGGAGAGGGCGATACGAACCAACGTTTTATTCCGCTAACAATCGGTTCGACCAATATCGGCTGTGTAATATTAAAATTCTGGAGCGGCACTTCCAAAAACAACAATGGTCTCAATGTGACGGTGGTAAATTCCCGTGGCTACAATCTGTGCGACAATACTGGCCACCCGATAAATAGTCCTCGCACCGTCGAGCGCGCCATGCAGTTTACTGTACAGTAAGGAAACTCATGCCGTATACTAAAGGCATGGCAAACAAGGTTCCAAAAGACGTTACAGAGCGGTTA
>CAYTUZ010000043.1:0-7394 GCA_964441635.1 uncultured Candidatus Saccharibacteria bacterium | reverse complement strand
TTCAATCCTTCCGCAATGATCGCCTGCGTCAAAATCGTGGCAGTAGTGGTGCCGTCGCCAGCAACATCATTAGTCTTCGACGCGACTTCCTTGATGATTTCCGCGCCCATGTTCTCGAACTTGTCTCGAAGAGATATTTCTTTGGCGATAGAAACGCCGTCATTGGTGATCGTAGGCGAACCGTAACCTCGGTCGAGCACGACATTGTGGCCGCGAGGACCGATAGTGATCTTCACGACATCAGCGACGGCATCAACGCCTTTTTTCAGAGCCTTGCGAGCATCTTCGTTGTACAGGATTTTTTTGGACATGGTTATTACTTTATTACCGCTAATATCTCACTTTCACGTACCAGATAATATTCCTCATCGCCTATTTTGACCTTGTCTCCCCACTGGAAAATGACATTACTTCCAACCTTCAAGGAAACCGGTATGAGCTTACCTTCTTCTACCCGGCCCGGGCCGACGGCGACAACTTCGCCTTTTTTATTGCTTTTGTCTTCATTGGCTGTAACAGGAATGATGATGCCGAAAGAAGTTTTACGCTCCTTGGTATCAATATCCTCCTTTATTAACACTCTGTCTTGAAGTGGCTCTAGTCCAATCTTACTTTCCTTCTGTTCTTTTTGTTCCTTTTTTTGCTTGTTTTCTTTTGCCATTTTGGTAGGAAAAATTATTTCTTTTGATAAAAAATGTTTGTACGGCTAATTATAGCGATGGAATGCTTTTCAGCAACTTGACATGGTATTTTTACTATTCTGTACTTGGCTAATAAGTCTCTTTGATTCAGCGACATTTTTCTTTTTTTTATTTCTCATAAGTGGGTTGTGGCTCCTTTTTTTCTTGAGTGGCACTTTTTTGGTTTGAAAATGACAATTTTACGCAATTAATTTGATTTACCACCCGTTTCGCAGCCAGCTCACCTGCCGGGTAACACACTCCTCCCCACGACTTTGTAAAGATGACGAATTTTTCGTCATCTTTACAAAGTCACGAATACTACTGCGTCACCACCCTGTTCTGATATTTTCGAACCCCAAAGGCAATCAAACTCCTTTCTTATTTGAATGAATACAACTAAAATACTATAGAAACATCAAAAATGGATCCCAATTCAGAAAACATAACCATCAACATCTCTTGCCTATCAGAAAATGAAAGACTTGTTTTAAAAGTGCTTGAAACCCAAAAACTAGCTCAAACAGTCTCAAATATTGCTAGAGCTGCAAGCGTACCAAGGACATCAACTGACTACATTTTGAGAAAATTTGAAAAGTGGAAGATTGTAAAGCAAATAAATGTCGATAAACAAACCTACTGGCGTTATGCGCTCAAAATAGTACCGGCAAAAGAGAGGACAAAGAGGGTTGCACAAAAAAGATAGCCGTGATAGAGTATAAAAGTCAATGAAATCTCTCCTCCCTTACCTCCAGATAATCCTGTCTGTTATTCTCGTCGCCGCGATACTCCTCCAGCGAACCGGAGCCCAAGTCGGCGGCGCATTTGGCGGCAGTGACAATTGGAGCACGGCGCATCATACTCGGAGAGGCTTAGAAAAGTGGCTGTTTGTAACAACGATCATTGTGGCAATATTATTTGCTGTTTCAGCTTTGCTCAATCTTATTTAATCTAATTTGTCAGACGAAACCTATCAAAACGAGCTTCACTTCAAAAGTAGCTCGAACATACTCGGCATTATCAAGAAATTCTCTGCGACAGAGAAAGTAGTTTTTGGTGCTTTGGTGATTTTGGCAGGAATTACTGCGATCGCCATGGCGCTTCGAGCCAGTGACAACTTCAAGGTTGAAGTTCCGGCTTATGGCGGCACACTCAAAGAAGGCCTCGTCGGCTTGCCACGAACAATCAATCCTGTACTAGCTATCACTGACGCTGACCGTGATATTGGCGCTCTGGTTTATTCCGGCCTGATGAAATACGACGGCCAAAAACTCCTGCCCGACCTAGCGACTGGTTATACTGTTTCTACCGACGGCTTGACTTATGATTTCAGAATGCGTGGTGATGCTCACTTCCAAGATGGCACACCAGTTACCGCTGACGACGTGGAATTTACTATTCAAAAAATCCAAGATGTCACACTCAAAAGTCCTCGTCGCGCCGATTGGCAGAACGTCAGCGTAAAAAAGATCTCACCGAACGAAATACAGTTCATCCTAAAACAGCCCTATTCACCTTTTCTCGCCAATACCGTAATCGGTATTTTGCCGAAACATATCTGGTCGAGCATAAGTGACGAGCAATTTATTTTCAGCCAATATAATGTCGATCCGATCGGCTCCGGCCCTTACAAAGTCGACTCCATCGGGAAAGATGGAAGCGGCATCCCCACAGAATACAAGCTTTCCTCTTGGGATGATTATTACAGCCGGAAGCCTTATATTTCCACGATCATCTTTAGCCTCTTCGCCGACAGCGACAAGGCATTCGCCGCCATTGACCAAGGTTCTATCGACAGCCTAGCGGCTGTGCCATCGGACGAAGCCGCCAAGCTCGCTTCCGACGAAGCCCAAGCTTATATTGTTTTATCATCACCTCTGCCGCGAATCTTCAGTGCTTTCTTCAACCAAAACCAAGCCAAGGTTCTGGCCGATAAAAACGTGCGGACCGCTCTCGGCATGGTCGTTGACCGAAGCCTGATCATCCAAAATGTTCTCTTGGGATATGGCAGTCCGCTTACTGGTCCATTGCCACCCGGCATGTTCTCGTCTTCTTCCGATACTGTCGCCACGGGCACGATTGGCACCGCAAAAGCGCTATTAGAAAATAACGGCTGGAAACAAGATGCAACGGGAGTTTACGTGAGAAAAGCTGCAAAAAACGCTTCAACGACTCTCGCGTTTAGCATATACACTGCCGATTCCGACGATCTTCGGAAAACCGCGCAAATTTTGGCAAATGCCTGGAATGCTCTAGGCGCAAAGGTCGACGTCAAAACCTTTAGTTCTAGTGATCTTTACCAGAATGTCATCCGGCCGCGAAAATATGATGTGCTCTTGTTCGGCCAGCAGATCGGCCGGGACCGTGATCTTTACGCCTTCTGGCATTCATCGCAAATGAACGCGCCAGGACTAAATGTCGCCATGTACGCAAACGCCAAAGTCGATAAAGTCCTCGAGGACATCCGTTCGACCAACGATGATGGCAAGCGCACGGCGGACTATGCCGCACTCGACCAGCTCATAACTGCCGACGATCCCGCCATCTTTCTCTATGCGCCCGACTTCACTTATGTCGTGCCCAAAGATTTGAAAGGTATAGTCTTGAATACCGTGACTGTGCCATCTGATCGCTTTGATAACATCGCCGATTGGTATTTGAATACTGAAAAAGTGTGGAAAATATTTACTAAATAAAAAATTAAAAAATGAACAACCAACAACCAAATAATTCAAACAACCGTCGTCCGACTTTCCACCGGCGTCCTTTTACGAGACCCGGCGCGACCAGAATAATGAGAAACGACACGCCACGTCCTTACACGCCAAATTCGTCAACCGCGACTTCGCCGGGCACGCCAACACAAAATGGAAACGGCCACCGCATCGTCATGGGTCGCGGCGCTCGTCACTCATACGCGAACAATGCAACCAAAGCGCCAATGCCAATCACAAGACCTTTGCTCGCAAAACATATTGCCGGCGCACGCATGAATGTCATGCGCAAAGAACAAACCAAGCCAACACGGCGCCGACCTACGTCTTCGGCCGCGCCAGTCGACAAGAGTGGCGATATCATTCCGCCACTCGCGCCTGATTCCATCCGCATCGTGCCTTTGGGCGGCGTAGAAGAAGTCGGCAGGAATATGACCGCGATTGAATTTGGCAATGACATTATCGTTGTCGATATCGGCTTTCAATTCCGGGACGAAAATACTCCCGGCATCGACTATATTTTGCCAAATACCAAATATCTCGAAGAACGCCAAGAAAAGGTCCGCGCGGTCATCATCACCCACGGCCACCTCGACCATATCGGCGGCATTCCTTATATCATGCCTCGCATTGGCAATCCGCCTATTTACACACGCCTTCTGACTTCGGTCATGATCCAAAAGCGCCAAGAAGAATTCCCCGGCGTGCCCAAGCTCGATATTCGCGTGGTAGAAAAAAGCGAGACGATTACTATTGGCGTTTTCAAGATCAAATTTTTCGAAGTCACTCACACCGTACCCGACTCTATGGGTGTCATTATCGGTACGCCTTACGGCTCGATCGTACATACTGGTGACCTCAAAATGGATCACCTAAATGGCGTGCCCACCGAAGAAGAAGAGGCCGAATACAATCGCGCCTTTGCCAACGAAAAAGTTTTGATGCTTATGGCCGACTCGACCAACGTGGAAATCCCCGGCTTTTCTATTCCAGAAAAAACCGTCCACAAGAACCTCGAAGAATATATCAAGAATGCGACCGGCCGCCTGATCATCGCCACTTTCTCTTCCCTTCTAGAGCGTTTGCTCAAGATGGTAGAATTCGCGGAAAAGTATGGCAAGAAAGTCGTGGTTGAAGGCAGGAGCTTGAAACAAAATATCGAGATCTGCAAACATTTGGGACTCCTCAAGGCCAAGTTTGAGACGATCATTTCGACCGATGACATGGACAATTATCCGCCGGACCGCATCGTCATTCTGGCGACTGGCGCGCAAGGCGATGAATTCGCGGCTTTGATGCGCATAGCAAATCGCACCCATGCTAAGATCCGCATCACCCCGCGCGACACTGTCATTCTCTCTTCTTCCGTCATTCCCGGCAATGAACGTGCGGTACAAAAGCTCAAGGATAACCTTTCTCGCCAAGGCGCACGCATCATCCACTACCGCACCGCCGAAGTACACTCGACCGGCCACGCCTATCGCGACGAAACTTTGTGGATTCACAGGAAAATCCGTCCAAAGTTCTTCATGCCACTGCACGGCTACCACTATATGTTGCGCGTCCATGCCGACGTGGCAAAGGAAGCCAACAATCTTAGCGAAGACGCGGTGGTTGTGCCAGACAATAGTTCCATCATCGAAATCCAAGGAGCCGGAGCGCGCATCGTCAAGCTCAAAGAAAAGGCGCCTTCAGGACTCGTGCTTGTCGACGGCTTCTCGGTCGGCGATGTGCAGGACGTCGTCATTCGCGACCGCCAAATGCTCGCTCAAGATGGCATCTTTATCGTCTTCGGAATTATTAACGTCACAACTGGCAAGCTCAAAAAGTCTCCTGATATTATTTCCCGCGGCTTCATTTATCTGCGCGAATCACAAGAACTCTTGCATGAAGTTCGCCTACTCATAAAAAACACCGTTGAAAAAGCAACCCTCGGCCAGAATCCGATCAACATTGATCTAGTCAAAGATGCGATTTCCGACGCAGTCAGCCATTACCTACTGCAAAAGACAGCGAAAAGGCCGATGGTCATTCCGGTTATTCTGACGATATAGTATTTAGTATTTAGTATTTAGTATTTAGTATTTAGTATTTAGTATTTAGTATTTAAAAAACCGCAGCGGTGAATACTTCACTGCTGCGGCAATATCGCAAGAGACTTTTACACATCTTGCCCGTCTTCCAAATCCTCCCTGTCTTCATCGAACACCTGTGCGCACTCATATAACGTCTTCACGAGCCATTGGCCGAGCAAGCATATGACAATGGTGGTCACCAAGGACTTCCATGACAAGTGGCCTCGGGACCAACCGGCGACCATGGACACATACAAGATGATAGATGTGAATCGGTAGAGGCCGTTGTCTGCTTCGAAAACGGACATGACCAGTGTGAGCAGCGTCGCCGCGAGCAAGAAGCCGGGGACAAACCCCCATGATCCCGTAAACCACATTACGAAGCTCGGGATGGCAAAGGTAGCGACGGCGAGGATAAGTGCAACTAGATTTTTACTTTTCATCTCTTCTCCCTTCTGTTGGTCGTTTTGTTAAGAACTTTTGAGGTATTATATCACCTCAATAATAATCAGTCAAACCGTAAAAATAATGGTTCGATAGCGAGATGGCACCTCGCTGGCGTGAGCGTCCCTCTACCAGTTATAATAAGCACATGCAAATCTCTTCTGCGCGCACGTTGCCAAAAAGCCACGTCATTTACACCATAGCGATCATCGGTTTCATCTACACCCTGCACATGGTTTTGCCGATGTACTCGAACTCTAGCTTTTTGAACCTGTTCGGCGACGAGAGAATGGTCAGCCTCATCTACATGGCTGGCGCCGCGGTTTCTATCCTCGGTTTCCTGATCGCACCGGCTTTCATCAGGCGCTTTGGCAATTACAAGACTTCGGTGATCCTGATCTGCATCCAGACCGTGCTTTTTATCGGCCTATTTTTCTCCGATTCCGCGATAGTCATTTCATTCCTGTTTATTCTACAGTCAGCAGTCGTTTCGCTCATTGGTTTGAATTTAGACATTTTCCTTGAAGTTTACACTGACAGCATCCACATCGGCACAGTGCGGGGCCTCTACAATGCCACACTGAACGCTTCGTGGATCATCGCGCCGCTTTTGGGCAGTATGCTCATCGGTACTACAGGAAATTACCGCAATACTTTCTTCGCGGCGCTACTCATGCTCTTGCCTCTGCTTTACCTCATTCATCGCAACTTCCCTCGTTTTGTGGATCCCAACTATACGCATTATTCTCCAGTGCAATTAATAAAGCACATAAGTACCAACAAAAATTGGGTCAAGCTTTTCACCGCCAACGTAATACTGCAGATTTTTTACGCTTGGATGGTAGTCTATAGTCCGATCTACTTGAATCGCAATATGGGCTTCAGTTGGCTCGACATCGGCATTATTCTCACGATAATGTTGCTGCCATTTCCGCTTATCCAGTACCCGCTCGGCAAAATGGCGGATGAGAAATATGGCGAAAAGGAAATCATGGCCATGGGCTTCACACTAATGGGTTTTGCCACAATCTTTCTTAGTTTTATAAACATTCCGAATGTCGCGCTCTGGGCACTGGTCCTCTTTATCACTCGTATCGGCGCGGCTTCGGCGGAAGTGATGATGGAAACCTATTTCTTCAAGACAGTCTCTCCACGCGATGCTGCGGCATTGGGCATTTTTCGGATTACGCGTCCAGTTTCCTATTTTGTTGCACCACTCATCACCATCGTCGGCCTCATGTTCACAACTGATCAATATTTGTTCATGGTCATCGGCATCATTTCCCTTCTGGCAGTTATTCCGTCGCTTTCGATCCGAGATACAAACTAACGTGTATCACAAATAGTCGCCGAGACATTGTTTTTCTTTGTCCGAGGATTTCTCCCGCGTGGTAAATACCGTTGCATTTTCCAAATGGCGGCTGAATCCTTGGAGGCCGCCTTTTGTGAAAATGCCGGTATTTATGAGCGGGACTCCGGAG
>CAYTUZ010000042.1:0-7430 GCA_964441635.1 uncultured Candidatus Saccharibacteria bacterium | reverse complement strand
TTTGGCGCTGTGGCACCACCCGTTCTCATTCCGAACACGGCAGTGAAACGCAGTAGCGGCGATGATAGTCCTTATGGGGCGAAAGTAGCTTGCCGCCAGAACAGAAGATTCAAAATTACCTATAAATGTGGGATAATGATCTCAAGTCTTTTTTATATTATCTAAACCAAATACTATGGACCAAAACCAAAATGTTCTCGCTGCAAATTCCGGTACCGGCAATTCACTTGCGACTCCGAGCGAGCTCCTTAGCTCTTCCTGGAAGTTATTCAAGGTTAACTGGAAAGAATTGGCTTTGATCTGTGTGGTACCGGCACTTGTAAACCTAGTAGCAGTCATCTTTGGCGCAACCGGCATAGGTACAATCGTGGCTATCCCGCTCATGCTCTTTGGAGCAGTCTTGTTCATAGCCGTGATTCCCGGTTTGGTAGATGCTGTGAGAAAAATCTCCGCTGATTCTCTCGCGAAAATTTCTTTCAAAGAACAATACAAAATCGGCTTGGGTCTATTCTGGCCATTTCTTCTTATCGTGGTGATACAGACTCTGTCTGCAATGGGCGCATGGGTCCTCTTCATCATTCCCGGCATAGCTGTTTCTATATATCTCTCAATGACTGTTTTTACTATGGTCGTAGACGGCCATCGTGGTTTTTCTGCTCTCACGGAAAGCTTCGCTTTGGTTCGCGGGAGATGGTGGCCAGTCTTCGGCCGCATCTTGATCTTGGCTCTTCTAAATATTGCCGTGTCGATCGCTCTAGTCATCGTTACGATTCCGTTTTCATTCGCATTTGGCATTGTGGGAAAATTTGTTCCGAATCTGCTGATCTATGCAATCATGATTCCTTTTACTTTTATCTATGATTACAAACTATATGAATCCTTGAAGGCGACGCGTTCAACGAAGGGTGCGGGCAATTTCCGGAAGTGGCTAATCGCATTTATAACAATAGCGGTTATTGCTGCTCTGGCTGCAATCGCGGCGGTTCCATTTGCTATATCTAATCTTCTGCCAGATCGATCGCAGCTGAATACATGGTCTCCCGGCATGAAATATTCGTCGACACATGATAGTTCATCAACCGAGATATGAATTCCTGGTCTCAAAAAAGAAAGTTAATTTACGGTGGCAGCACGATTCTAGTCATTGTTGTCGTGCTGGGACTTCTTGGCTGGAAACTATTTTATGTTGCGCCGACCTGTTTTGACGGTTTGAAGAATGGCAGTGAAACCGGCGTTGATTGTGGCGGTTCTTGCAAGAAGCTTTGTCCCAGCGCATTCATTACTCCGAAAGAAGACTGGACCAGTCTTGAAGAAACTGCGCCCGGATTGTACAACGTGGCGGCTTATGTCGAAAACCACAACATTCAAGGCGAAGCTTTTGGTGTGCCTTATCATGTGGATCTTTTTGATGCGAATAGTGTAAAGATCACCGGCTATGACGGCACATTCACACTGCCGCCAAATCGGAACACACTAGCTTTCAAAGCCATAGTCAATACGGGTCAACAAATTCCTGCAAAAGCAGTTTTCCAAATAACCGGCGTGCCCGATTGGCATAAACAGAGTGATAGGCTTTCCAAAATTACAATTCTCGACAAGTCTTACAGTGAAGATGCAAATAGTTCTGTTTTGACAGTTACACTCAAAAATAACGATGTCGAGCCTATGGGTCGGTTGACGGTTTATGTTGTTCTATACGACAAAACTGCAGCCGTGATCGGCTTTTCCAGCACCGTAATCGATAGTATTGCCGCTGGTGCTACAGTCAAAGCGCCTTTTACTTGGGGCTCGAGCCATAATGGCGCAGTAATTTCCATTGAAGTGCTTCCTGTGGCAGAATAGGCAAATGCAACGTCCGAGAATCTTTCAAAATATCGATTGGTGGCTTTTGCTCGCTATCGTCCCTATCTTGGCCGCTAGCCTAGTCACGATGCGCTCTTTCACTGGCGATAGTTCTTTTGCACTGCATCAGAGCATTTGGATAATTGTTTCTTTTATTGCCTTGCTCGCTCTCGGTTTTTTTGATTTGCGCTTTTTGCGCCAAACTTGGGTGTCAGTAACGCTTTTTACCGTAGTTACGGTCTTGCTCGGCCTCTTGTTCGCTTTGGGAAAAGTCTCTCACGGCGCGCAAAGCTGGTTTTCTTTCGGTGCCTTCTCCTTCCAGCCGTCAGATTTGGCCAAACTGGCACTAATAGTAATTCTAGCCAAATATTTTTCTAGGCGACATATAGAAATCGCGAATGTAAGACACATCTTCACATCCGGTGCTTACGCTTTGGTTTTCTTTGTCTTGGTTTTGCTCCACCCTGATCTGGGCTCGGCCTTGATCATTTTTCTCATATGGCTCGGCATGGTTATGGTTTCTGGCATTTCCAAAAAGCATCTCTTTGGTATGATAGCGATCGCATTTGTTACTATCGGTTTACTTTGGAATTTTGGCCTCAAGGAATATCAAAAAGATCGCATTCGAAATTTCGTGAATCCGCTTTCAGATATCCATGGTGCTGGTTACAATGCTTACCAGTCCATGGTCGCAATCGGCTCTGGCGGCCTATTGGGCAAAGGTTTTGGCTATGGCACACAATCGCGCTTGAAATTCCTGCCAGAATACCAAACTGACTTTATTTTTGCAGCTTTTGCCGAAGAATGGGGTTTTGTCGGCGTGATTATTATTTTTGGGCTTTACAGCGTCATTATTTGGCGGATCTCGAAATTGGCCATGCATGGAGCGACCAATTTTGAAATTCTCTTTGGCGCCGGCGTGGCGATTTATTTTATCGTGCACTTTTCGATCAATGTCGGTATGAATATCCATCTGTTGCCAGTTACTGGTACACCGTTACCCTTTATGAGCTACGGCGGTACGCACATCTTCACGGAATTCCTTCTCATTGGCATCTTGATGTCGATGAGCAAATACGCGCGGCCAGCGCATAAGTCCGAGATCAAAAATGAATTTATTGGACCGCAGTAGTTAGAATTTAGAATTTGGAATTTAGAATTTAGAAAAATCTAAATTCTAAATTCCAAATTCTAACTTCTTAATTATTGATTACTGTAGACTTTTTCAACTTCAGTAGCCATTCTTTCTAAAGAGAATTTTTGAATCACCGCTTCCCGGAGCGCTGCACCGTACTGTCGGCGCATTTGTGGGTGTTCGATCATAAAAGAAATAGAATGTGCAAGCTCGCGACTGTTTTTCGGCTGAACCAGCACGCCGGACTTCATATCCTCAACGATTTCTGGCACACCACCTACGGTCGTCGCTATGACCGGCAGGGAAGCGAAGCCAGCCTCAAGCAGGGCGTAAGGCAAGCCTTCTTTGATTGAAGGCAAGATGAAAATATTCAAAGATTTCAAATAATGAGACGCATTGTTCACAAAACCAAGTAGTTTGACGTTATTTTCAAGCTTGGCCACCTTGATAATTGTCGCAAGGCGTTCCTTTTCTTCGCCATCGCCAAAAATGATACATAGGATATTGGGATATTCTTTGGAAACTTGTTCTATGGCTTTGATCAGATAATCCAAGCCCTTGTTCGCATGCAATTCCGCAATCGTTCCGATGGTGATTTTTTTATTGAGTTCACCGAGCTCGATGGCGCACATTTTCGCGAGGAATTGGCGAGCGCCGTCTATGGACATGAAAACCGGCTGCTTCATGCCCGGCAAAATCATAACCAGTCTGTCTTTGATTTTTGGAAAATTGAGCGCTTGTTTGTATTCACGTTCTGACAAAAGGATTGTCTTGTGGCAAAGAAGCATAGTGATCCAAGAAAAGAAGGCGATCAGGGATTTTTGCCAGATGGAGCGATCTTCGTTGAATGTCCAGCCGTGGACGGTGTAAATTATTTTCTTTACACGAAGCAGGCGGCTGGCCAATGCACCCAAGCCAGCGGCTTTGGGGCTATGGAGATGGATAACATCTGGTCTCTCTCTCTTCACTGCGGCGTAAATATCCCAAAAAGAAGCAGAATCTTTTGAAAGAGAAATGTCTCTGCCAAGCTTCACCAAGGAGTGAGTTTTGATTCCGGCGTCTTCGAGCTCGGTTCGAAGCGGTCCATCACCTCCTAGGACTACAACCACAGTATGGCCCTTTTCCTTCATGCCTACAGCCAAATCATACAAGTGTTTTTGAGCGCCACCCCAATTGGACTTGGTAATTACGTACAGGATTTTCATGTCATAAAAGTACCATTTAACAGCGGGTTAGGCAATGTTTGTCGAGCTCTAACTATTGCTGAAAAATGCAAAATGTGGTACTGTATTTGGCATGAAAATAAGCACCTCCAAAGCGGCAATCATGCTGGTTATTGGCGACTTTTTGTCGTATATCGTCTCTTTGGTGCTGACACTGACCATCCGTTACGGCGAATTGCCTTCTCGGGCCTTTTTGGCCATTCACGTGCCTTCATTTTCCATACTATTCGTATTGTTCCTTTTGGTGAGCTACAGTAGCGGCCTATATGATAAGCCATCCTATTTTATGCGCGGCCGCATCGGAAGCTTGCTCGTCAAGGTCCAGTTGGTCAATGCCGCTTTGGGCGTAGCCTTCTTCTATTTTGCTCCGGTCTTCATCGCGCCGAAGGCAAACCTCTTTATTTATTTTTTGGTTTCAACGGCAATTCTATTTGTCTGGCGCACTGTTATGTTTCCAGTTTTGAGTGCGACTCGGAGCCAACCGGCACTGCTTGTCGGCGAAGGATCGGATATCCAAGATTTGTATGAAGAAATCAGCAATAACAACCGTTACGGCATTTCCTTCAAAGGCAAAATTGTGCCTAAGGCTTCCGTCGAAGAGACGGTCAAAAGTATTGATGGGGCAGTACGAGAAACGGGAAGCCAGATTATTATTGCTGATTTGCACAATCAGAACATCGAAAAAGCTATGCCTTTTTTGTACTCGCTTATATTTTCCGGCGTGCAAATTGTTGACGCCAGCAAATTTTATGAAAGTATCTTTGACCGCATACCGATCTCTCTGGTCGGCGAAAAATGGCTGGTCGAAAACGCTGCGTCGGCTCTAGGTGGCAGGCGAGTTTATGACTCACTCAAGCGGCTTATGGATATAGCTATTGCTGGAATTGTCGGCTTGATTTCCTTGTTGGTATATCCTTTTATATACCTCGCCATAAAAATGGACGACCGCGGACCGGTTTTCATAACCCAAGAGCGTATTGGCAAAAACGGTAAGCTGGTGCAGATCACCAAATTCCGGAGTATGTCTGCTGATGATGGTGGCGCTTATGCCAATAATGGTGGTAAAAGCAGGTTGAAAATTACCCGCGTTGGCAAAATTATCCGTTTGACTCGGCTTGATGAATTGCCACAACTCTGGAGCGTTATCAAGGGTGACCAATCCTTGATCGGCCCTCGGCCGGAATTGCCGCCACTCGTTTCTATCTATGAAAAGGAAATACCGTATTATAATGTTCGCCATCTGATAAAACCGGGCCTCTCCGGTTGGGCGCAGATTTATCACCAAAAACATCCGCATCATGGCGTGGATACAAACGAGTCTTACAATAAGCTCTCCTACGACTTGTATTACATCAAGAATCGCTCTCTCGGCCTAGATATCCGCATCGCACTCCAAACAATTCGGGCACTTTTGTCTAGGCAAGGTGTTTAGTTGCGTACTAACCAAAAATCTGTAGAATAAGTCACATGTTCAAGCACCGCATCAAAGCCGTTTATATCTTGATCTTTGCGGTGCTTATTGGCTACGGCAGCTATGCTTCGCAATTCCCCGGCAGTTGGATCGGCTTCAAGCCCTTTCGTCTCGGTCTCGATCTTTCTGGCGGTAGCCATCTGGTCTATCAAGCCGACGTTTCAAAGGTTGATCCTGCGGCGGTAGCAGATGCTATGAAGTCATTGCGTGATGTTGTTGAAAGGCGAGTCAACACTTTTGGTGTGAGCGAGCCCATCATTCAAGTCGAAGAAAGCACTTTTAGCGATAAGCAGAATTCTCACAAACTGATCGTGGAATTGCCGGGTGTAACCGATGTAGAAGAAGCCGCACGCTCGATCGGTGCCACGCCGTCACTCGAATTCAAGCTTGTTTCAGCAAAGACTTATGATGCTTTCCAAGCTTCAAGCACAGTTTCTGGCTTGAGTACAAGTACGCAAGCCGCAGCTTACTTAGCTCTCTTCCAACCGACAGGTCTCACTGGCCGCATGGTCAGCAAGGCAACTCTTCAATTTAACCAGACGACAAATGAGCCTTTGGTTGGCCTAACTTTCACCAGCGAAGGCCGTGATCTTTTTGCCACTATTACCAAGAACCACATCGGCGATTACCTCGGTATTTTTCTAGATGGTACGCCGATTTCTGTGCCGGTCATTCGTGACGCGATTACCGATGGTAGCGGCCAGATTTCCGGCAATTTCACGACTAATAGCGCGTCCGAGCTGGTTCGCAATTTGAATTATGGCGCTTTGCCAGTGCCGATTACTTTGATTTCAACCCAGACGATCGGTCCCACACTGGGTGCCGCGGCGGTGAATGGCGGAATCCGAGCTGGCATCATTGCCTTTATTCTGATCGGCATCTTTCTTATTGCTTGGTATCGTCTGCCGGGCTTGGTCGCCGTGGTTGCGCTCGCCGTTTATACTGCCATCATGCTTGCGCTTTTCAAATTTATTCCGGTCACGCTCACTGCAGCGGGCATTGCCGGCTTCATTATCACGATCGGCATGGCCGTAGATGCGAACATTCTCATTTTCGAACGCATGAAAGAAGAATTGGCTCGCGGCCGCGGTACTTTCGATGCCATGCATGAAGGTTTTGCCCGCGCTTGGACTTCCATTCGCGACTCGAATGTTTCGAGCATTATTACCGGCGTGATTCTTTATTATTTTGGCAGTTCATCTATTGTTACCGGTTTTGCCTTGGTTTTTGTTATCGGTGTTCTTGTTTCGATGTTCACGGCTATCACTGCTTCAAGGATGTTCCTGTATGCCGTAGCGTCGCAAAAGGAAAGCAAGCTTGCAACATTTCTTATTAATAACGGCTTCAAAAAGTAATACTATGTGGATAGTCAATAACAGAAAAATATTCTACGCATTATCCATAGTTTTGGTGCTAATTTCAGTCGCCTCCTTGTCATTATGGAGATTGAATCCCGGTATCGATTTTACCGGAGGTACATTGATAGATGTCGTTTATCCGAATGGCTTGCCTGACCAGAGCCAGTTGACGCATGCTCTTAGTTTGACGGACCCTAACGTCTCCGTTCGTGTAAGTGGTGCAAATGAGTACATCGTTCGAATGAAACCGATTAGCCAAGATGAGCACCAAGCAGTGACAAAGTCTCTTTCCTTGAATGGGACCGCGCAAGCAGTAGAAAAAACCTTCGATTCTGTTGGTCCTGTCCTTGGTTGCGAGGCATTGAAGAGCGCCTATGTTTCCATCGCTTTGGTTATTATCG
>CAYTUZ010000041.1:0-7434 GCA_964441635.1 uncultured Candidatus Saccharibacteria bacterium | reverse complement strand
AAACAAGAAGATATCAACCGGTGTAGTGGTGGAAGCCCTGCCGGATACTTTGTTTAGAGTCCAAATTGACGGTGGCGAAGAAATCATCCTTGCATATCTCGCTGGCAAGATGCGCATGAACCACATTCGCGTGTTAGTCGGCGACAAGGTCGAGCTAGAACAAGATCCGTACGGAGGCAAAGCGAGAATTACCAGAAGGACGTAAGTCACATTTTAATGCACGTAAAAGCTTCGGTCAAAAAAATCTGTGCCAAATGCAAAATCGTACGCCGCAAGGGGTATGTATATGTTGTTTGCACTGCCAACCCGAGGCATAAACAACGCCAAGGTTAGAATTTAGAATTTTGAATTTAGAATTTAGATCTAAATCCAGAATTCAAAACTATATGAGAATACTAGGAATAACATTACCTGATAATAAAAGAATGGAGATCGCGTTGACGGCGATTTACGGTATTGGCCGTTCGCGCGCCAAGCATATCCTGCTCCAAACCAAAATTGGCGGTAATGTAAAGCCCACAGAGCTTTCGGTCGAACAAGAAAATAGTATAAGGAAAATCATTGAAAATTTTAAGATTGAAGGCGACCTCAAGAGGGAAGTCGCAGGCAATGTTAAGCGTTTGAAGGATATCAAGTCGTATCGCGGCTCTCGTCACGCGCGCCATATGCCTTCACGGGGTCAGCGCACCAAGACCAACTCACGCACAGTGAGAGGAAACGTGAGAAAGACAATGGGATCCGGTAGGCGTAAAGAAGAAAAAACATAACATGAAATCCGAAATCCTAAACTCGAAATCCGAAACAAATTCGAAGCACGAAATTCGAAATTCGAATTTTGGATTTGTTTCGGATTTCGACATTCGAATTTCGAATTTTAAATAAAATGGGTAAAAAAAGAATTGTAACAACTGGAGGTGCCGAAGGAGCGGATGCAAAGCCGAAGGCAGTTTCCTCGTCCAAGAAACATGTCGAGAGCGGCATTCTATTCGTGCAATCGACGTACAATAACACCAAGCTCATGCTCGCCGACAAGGGTGGCAATGCGCTCATGTGGGGCTCGAGCGGCGCGGCTGGCTTCCGCGGCGCCAAGAAAGGCACACCATTTGCTGCGGCGAAGGTTGGCGAGACATTGGCGGCAAAAGCGCAGCTGATGGGTGTGAAAGAAATAGACGTGGTTGTTTCCGGAGTCGGCTCTGGCCGTGAATCTGCAATCCGCGGTTTTATCAGTAAGGGCATTGCTATCGGTTCCATCAAAGATGCCACGCCAATACCATTCAACGGGCCCAAACCCAAGAAACCGCGACGAGTGTAAATATATGACCAATTTTTAAATTACCATGCAAATCGGACCAAGATATAAAAAAGCTCGATACCTCGGCGCAACCGTCTTTCGAAAAACGCAGACGCAGAAGTACGCCATGCGCTCGCAAAAAAAGGTCAAGAAGACCCGTGGCGGACGTGGCGGCAAGAGCGAATACGGATTGCAAATGATGGAAAAGCAAAAGGCGCGCTATAGCTACGGTGTTTCCGGCGGACAATTCACCAACTATGTAAAGCAAGCCCTGAAGTCCGCTGGCGATAACAGCAAAAATCTATTGCGCATTCTGGAAGGCCGTTTGGACAATTGCGTTCTTCGCGCCGGCTTCGCGCCATCGCGCTCGGCCGCACGGCAAATGGTTTCGCATGGGCATATTTTGGTCAATGGCAAGAGAGTGACGGTGCCTTCTTACTCCGTAAAAGTTGGCGATAAGATCACGATCCGCGAAGGCAGCAAGAATAAGGGAATTTTTTCAAAATTGGACGAGGAACTCAAGAACGCTGCGACGCCGGCATGGCTTGTGATCGATGGCGGCAAGAAGGAAATATCGATCGCGGCCGAGCCGTCTGTTGATATGAGCGAACTCCTCTTTGATGTGCGCGCGGTGCTCGAGTTCTACACGCGCTAGACAATATTTATTTTTAATGTATAATTATAAGTCTATAATTTTTCTATAAAAAACATGACCAACGACGTCTTACTTCCTTCCAAGCCAAAAGTCATCCGTGAGGATGCAGTGAATGGCATATATGAAATCGACGGCCTATATCCGGGCTATGGACACACTCTGGGCAATTCTCTGCGCCGCATCATTCTATCTTCTTTGCCGGGCGCGGCGGTGACCCGGGTCAAGATCAAAGGCGTCGAACACGAATTCTCGACCATAAATGGCGTCAAAGAAGATGTCATTAGTATTCTCCTCAATTTGAAGCGCTTGCGCATCCGCATCAATACTGATGAGCCGCAAACATTGAACATCAAAGCCAAAGGCGTCAAACAAGTTTTGGCAAAAGACATCGAGGTTCCCGGCCAAGTCGAAGTTTTCAATCCGGAATTGCACATCGCATCCTTGACAGACAAGTCTGCCGAACTCGATATCGAAATCACTGTAGAAAAAGGCTTGGGTTATGTCGCCAAAGAAGTTTTGCAGAAGGATCGCGTGGAGATCGGCTCGATCACGCTCGATGCTGCTTTTACACCGATCCGCAAAGCCAACTACGAAGTCGAAAACATGCGTGTCGGTGAAAGGACAGATTTCAATCGTTTGCGCATAACTATCGAAACCGATGGCACCATCACGCCGGCGGATGCTTTGGAAAAGTCGATCGGGCTCATGATCAATCAGCTGAAGGCCATTGTCGGCTTCAAGGAAGAAGAAGTTGTCGAAGAAAAAACCAAATCAAAATCTGGAGAAGATGCATCGGAATCTGTCGCCGAATCGGATGATAATAAAGGTGAAGGCAAGAAGATCGAAGTCGACTCCGAACTTCTAAAGACCAGAATCGATTCTATGGGACTTTCTTCGAGGACTTCCAAAGCACTTACGGCCGCGAATGTCAGAACGCTTGGCGGTTTGGCTCGAAAGAAAGAGTCTGACATCATGGACATAGACGGCTTGGGTGCAAAGGGTATGCAAGAAATCAAGAAATTATTGGCGCAATACGGGATTACACTGAAACAATAAAATGAAATCCGAAATCCTAATATCGAAATCCGAAACAAATTCGAAGCACGAATTTCGAATTTCGAATTTTGGATTTGTTTCGGATTTCGATATTAGGATTTCGGATTTATAACATGAGACACCACAATAGCATCAGAAAATTTGGTCGAGAAAAGAACCAGCGCCACGCGCTCTTGCGTTCTTTGGCGCGCAACCTCATTCGCGACCAAAGGATCAAGACGACTTTGCCTAAGGCAAAGGAACTCCGTCCTTTCGTCGAAAAGCTAGTTACCAAAGCCAAAGTGAACACGGTTGCTACGCGACGCCTCCTCAGCACTCGCATTCACGGTGCGCCAGAAGTAAAAAAGCTGGTTGATACGATTGCACCCAAATATGCCGACAGAAAAGGTGGTTACACCAGAATTATTCGTATGCCAAATCGGGATTTGGATGGCAGTGAAATGGCTTTGATCGAATTTATATAATATGAAACACACCATTGATGCAAAAGCGAAAAAGATCGGCCGCATAGCGAGTGAAGCGGCAGCTTTGCTCATGGGCAAATATTCCGTTTCTTTTGCCAAGAATGTCGTAGCGGATACAACGGTTGAGATTTTGAATGTGAACAATGCCGATGTTAATACCAAGAAGAAAGAAGGTGATACCTACGTGACCTATACTGGTAGCCGTGGCGGCTTGAATAGTGAAAAGCTCGGCGAGCTCATCAATCGCCGTGGCATGAAAGAAGTTTTTCGCCGAGCGGTTTACCGCATGTTGCCGGATAACAAGCTCCGCGATTTGAGGATGAAGAATTTGATCATAAAAGAATAAAAATGCCTACCACAAAATCTACAAACAAATATTTTGAAGCCGTTGGCCGCAGGAAGACCGCCATTGCCCGCGTGCGCCTTTTTCCAGAAGCAAAAACGACTTATGATATCAATGGCAAAAATCTCGAAGCCTATTTTCCGGTCCGTGAAATGCAAGTAACGGCATCCGAAGCATTGGTCAATTCCAAAGCCGCGGAAAAATTCCTGGTTTCGGTCCATGTGAAAGGTGGCGGCATTTCTGCACAGTCAGAAGCGATCCGCCACGGTATTGCTCGCGCGCTTCTAGAATACGATATTGAACTTCGAGGTAAAATAAAGAAACTTGGTTACTTGAAACGAGATCCTCGTGCCAAAGAGCGCAGGAAGTTCGGTCTCAAAAAGGCGAGAAAGTCTCCGCAGTGGAGTAAGCGTTAGAATTTGGAATAATATAGAATTTAGAATTTGGAAATCCCAGCTCATTCTGGTAATCTAAGGTTATGCATAAGAACAATGAAGAAGAACTCGATGATTCTGTGGTAGCTGAAGAACATGCCACAGAAACTATTAAGAAACTTCGAGAGAAGCTAAAGGCCTGCGAAAGCGAAAAAATAGAATATCTGACTGGCTGGCAAAGAGCGAAGGCTGACATGATCAATTCTCGCAAGCGTGAAGAAAGCGAGCGAGCGGAATTTGTTAAGTACGCGAATGAAAGACTGATCGACGGCCTCATTCCAGTCCTCGAGAGCTTTGATATGGCGATGGGGAACAAGGAAGCTTGGGAAAAAGCAGACAAGAATTGGCGCACGGGCGTGGAATATATTTATTCCCAGCTAAGGAAAGTCTTGTCGGAAAGCGGAGTTGAAGAAATCAATCCAATAAATCAAAAATTCAATCACACGCTTCATGAAGCGGCTTCATACGAGCCGGTTGGTGATGAAAAACTGGATCATGTCATCGTGAACGTTATTCAAAGAGGTTACACATTGAATGGCAAGCTGGTCAAACCGGCGAAAGTGACGGTAGGAGAGTATAAAAAATAAAGTTTTAATAATAAAAAAGCCTCGCGACTCACGAGAGTGTGAATGCGAGGCTTTTGGGGTGAGAAACGATCAACGGTTGCTAACATGTTCTACGTCAACCGTTCGATCGTGGGTTGCGCCGATGGCGAATTTTTGATTGACTCGCCCGCGGAGGACGACTTCTCGTGGGTCTCTAGTTTTCATGACCCTCGCTCGGAAGGTCATGCTGAGGAGGTCTCGGTCGGATCTGCTGAATGGTCGCCGGCTAGTGATTTTTGTGCTCATAGTTACAACTATCCAACATGTAGTTTACGGCGACATATGATGTTTGTCAACATGCCAAATCAGATGTCGGACTTCTGATGCAGAAGTCCGACATCTGATTTACACTATTGTCTTCTTGCACCAATTCCTATAAGATGAAAGTAATTAAATTATGTTAACCCTTTCTCATTGCACCCAAAAAGGCACTTTCTGCCGCATCATTCGCGCCAAGAACGGTTCTTTGATACGCGTTTCCTTTGAAGTCTATGAATTTGAAGGCAGTATCAAGGGAAGGGTTATTTCTGTTGAGCCGGTTATCTCATTGGAGAATAGAGAATTGAGAATAGAGAATAGAGGAAACTCCATGCTCTGTTTGCCTTGTGATTCTTCCAATCTAAAATCTCAAGTCTCAAATCTCTATTTTGCATCAGTCAAATCGCCATACATCGAACTTTACTTTTTTAATAGTCAACCGACGAGAGCGCCATCTAAATAATTTTCAATTTCCAATTTTGCAATTTTCAATCAATTTTCAAACTCCAATAAGGAATTCTTGAAAATTGAAAATTCAATGAAAATTAGAAATTGTAAATTGAAAATTCCTGTGGTGAAGTGGCACAGTCCCTTTCACCACTTTGGAAATGTGACGAAAATTTTCGTCATGTTTAGGGAGAGAGAAAAAGGTGTGTCGGTGGGGCTGGTTCATTAAAAATTAAATGACAAATTCTTAAATCCAAATGACAAATCAAGGTCAAAATCCAAAAACAAACAAAGTCTATGACTTGTCTGAGAGGACCGCCTTGTTCGGCGAAAGTGTCATAGGATTTGTAAAAAAAGTTGGTGTAAATAATGTCAATCGTCCCATTTTGAGTCAGCTGATAAGATCTGCTACAAGCGTTGGAGCGAACTACATGGAAGCAGACGGTGCTGAATCAAAAAAAGATTTCGTGCACAAAATATCTACGTGCAAAAAGGAATCTAAGGAAACAATGCATTGGTTCAGGATGCTTGCCAGTGCGAACCCTGACAAAAAGATAGAATGTAGAAATCTTTGGAAAGAAGCTCACGAGCTTGCATTGATATTTTCCTCCATCTGCAAGAAATGAGTTAGTAAATTTGTCATTTGTAATTGATTTGTCATTTGGATTTTGACTTTTGACATTCTAATTATATTAAAAATTTATCAAGTAACATTAAACTTATGAGTAAAATCATCGGAATAGATCTCGGTACGACCTTCTCTGCCGTAGCTGTCATGGAAGCCGGCACACCGAGAGTTCTAGAGAATGCAGAAGGTCAGAGGACGACACCTTCTATCGTGGCGCAGTCCAAAACTGGCGAAAGGCTGGTAGGACTGCTCGCCAAGAGGCAGGCGGTGACCAATCCCAAGAATACGATCTTCCAGATCAAGCGATTCATGGGACATAGCTTCGACGATCCCGGCGTGCAAAAAGATATCAAAAATGTTTCCTTTGAAGTCAGGAAGTCAGCGACTGGCGGCATCGAAGTATTTATGGGCGGCCCCTCGACAGGCTCGGGGCAAGGCAAGTGGCTCCGGCCGGAAGAAGTTTCGGCTATGATCTTGAGTAAGCTCAAGGTTGATGCCGAAGCCAGGCTTGGCGAAAAAGTTACAGAAGCGGTAATTACAGTTCCGGCTTACTTCAACGATTCCCAAAGACAAGCAACAAAAGATGCCGGCCAGATCGCGGGATTGGATGTGAAGAGGATTATTAATGAGCCGACAGCCGCGGCACTAGCTTATGGCTTCGACAAGAAGAAGGATGAGAAAATAGCAGTCTTTGACTTTGGTGGAGGTACGTTCGACATTTCTGTATTGGATGTCGGCGGCGATACTATCGAAGTGAAGTCTACTGACGGTGACTCACACCTCGGTGGCCGCGATATCGATGCCAAGATTGTGAATTGGCTGGCGGATACATTCATGAAAGAAAATGGAGTGGACTTGAAGAAAGATCCATTGGCACTTCAGCGCCTTGATGAAGCGGCTGAGAAGGCGAAGATCGAACTTTCGACGGCAATGCAGACGGAGATCAACATTCCGTTTATCACGTCTGGTGCGGATGGACCAAAGCATTTGCTGGTTACATTCACGCGCGCGCAGTTGGAAAATCTCTGTCAGGAATTCATCGACAGGGCAATGATGATCACCAAGCGTGCGATCGAAGCCTCGCCATTCAAGGTGGGCGAGATCAATGAAGTCGTTCTTGTCGGCGGCCAAACGCGCATGCCGGCACTCCAAAATGCAGTCAAACAGTTCTTCGGAAAAGATCCTCACATGGGTGTGAATCCCGACGAGGTGGTTGCGGTGGGCGCGGCGATCCAAGGCGGTATCTTGGGCGG
>CAYTUZ010000040.1:0-7531 GCA_964441635.1 uncultured Candidatus Saccharibacteria bacterium | reverse complement strand
GATCTTACATATTGAAAAAGCTCATGGAAGGCAAGTTGCCAAGAGAAATTATTTGGCGGAAGAAAAAAGGTTTTGGCATGCCAGTAGGCTACTGGCTGCGCGGCCCATTAAAAGAACTCATGGAGAACGTACTCTCGAAAGAAAATGTAAAAAAGATGGGTTTGTTTAATTATGACTACATTGCTAAACTAAAATCTGACCATTATTCCGAGCGAAAAGACAATCGCAAATTGCTCTGGAACCTCTTGGTTTTTGGCATTTGGTGGAATAAATTTAACTCATGAAGCAAGCGCACTATCAATGTATGTATGACCATGAGCTAGAACTCTGGTGGTACCGTGTGCGCCGTATTTTGGTAAAAGAATTGATCGTGAGATATTCTGGCAAAAAGGGCATAAAGATCCTTGATGTCGGTTGTGGCACGGGTGCTCTCATGAAGGAATTGGAGCCGTATGGCGAAGTCTATGGTATGGATATGTCAGAGCAGGCGATCGACTTTTGCTTGTCGCGCGGTTTGTGCAACCTGAAGAGAGGTGATGGCACAAGATTGCCATATGACTCGAATTGCTTCGATGTCGTACTTGCTTTGGATGTTCTCGAGCATATAAAAGATGACAACGAGGCCGTAAGTGAGCTCTATCGCGTCCTCAAACCGGGCGGGATATGCATCGTATTCGTTCCGACATTTCAGATCTTGTGGGGCGTGACCGATGTCCTAAGTGAACATTTCCGGAGGTATCGCTTGCCGCAAGTGAAGAAACTTCTCTCGAATACTGGTTTTTATATATTGCGCGCCAGTTATTACAACTTCTTCCTGTTTCTGCCGATCTTTTGCGTCAGGATATTCGCGCGGATCTTTGGCGTCAAGATGAAAACCGAAAATACTATGGCGCGCGGTTTTACAAACAATATTCTTTTTTGGATATTTCGGCTGGAAATAATGCTGTTAAGGCTTATGAATTTTCCTTTCGGTGTTTCTGCTTTGGTGGTTGCCAAGAAAAACAATGAATAGTTATCTTTTGAAATATTGGCAGAAAATAAAGCGTTCAATCGCTAGTCATCGTTTGGCGATAATCGTCATGCTCGCAGTTTCATTTGTATATGGCATGCCGCAAATCGTCGCTCGACAAGCTTTGGGTCCGCTTTATCAAGGTATTCCTTATGTAGTCAATGATTCTGAAGGCGAATACCTCGGTCGGATTCAGGAAATTTTTGACGGCCATTATTCTGTGAGCTCGCCGGTATTCTTTGAATACAAAGATTCAGTCTCGCTCATCCCGCCAACTGGCGAATTTATTTTCTATGCTTTGCCAAAATATTTAACAGGCCTTTCCATTGGTTCGGTTATTTTTCTTGACGCATTCATCCTGCCAGCTTTAATATTCCTGTTTCTCTACGCACTGATTTATTCCATTTCAATAAATAAGGATGATCGTTCAAAGATTTCCGCTATTGCCGGAGCGCTGCTCGTCACGCTTGGTGCAGGAATTATCGATTACCACGGATTTTTTTCTTATCTCCTTCATGGTGGCAATAGCCAAGCGCTATTGTGGCTTTCGCGTTTGGTCAATCCGGTAACCGGCATGTTCTTTCTCTCATTATTGCTCCTATTGCTCTGGAGGGTGTTCGTGAAAGAGCCGCGCTGGCCTATCATTATTTCTTCGCTGATTATTCTTTCGGTCATGTCCGGCTACATTTTCTCTTTTGCTTTAGGACTGACAATCGCGTCACTGTTAGCGCTTTATTTTCTCATCTGCAAGAATTGGAAGCATGCCTTGAAACTGGCGGTCATTTCGCTCGGTGCATTGCTTCTCAACGGCATTTATCTCGCAAGTGCCTTATCAACCGTCACAGGATTTTCTGTGACCACTGACCCTCTGAAGTCGGGCATGTTCTTTACGCACGTGCCGACTTTGAATATTTTCTCTTTGCTGGTCTTGATTATTTGCCTAGCGTTCTTCTTCGTCATTCATCGCAAAAATGGCTCTATAGCGAGGTCCGACCTCGGTAATCGCTGGTGGTTTTTCATTCTCGCGATTGCCTTCGCTTGTTTGATTGTCTACATTCAGCAAATCCTAACCGGCATAGCCGTCTGGCCGCAACACTTCACGCAATACACGGTTCCTCTAGGCATGATTGTGGCGGTCGTCATATTAGAAAATGTCATTCGACCGAGGTGGAGTTGGCTTTGGACGACGGTAGTTGCGCTCATGCTCTTTGTTTCCAGTGTATGCGGAATACGTTCACTGCTCTCCGTATCGGCGACGATTCCGCAATATGCCGACCAGCAAACATTCGCACCAGTTTTTAACTGGTTAAATAATAACGCGGCGAAAGATTGTGTGGTTTATGTCAGTTCCGATTATGCCAATGAAATCAATCGCTTTATCGCCGCTTTTACTTCTTGCAACGTCTATCATTCTTTCCACGTCTACAATGGCGTGCCGGAAGACCGCATCATGCATAACTTCCTAGTCAATATGCGCCTCCGCGGCGTAAAATCTGCTGATGTTGCCAAACATTTCAAGGAAAATTGGTTTTGGACGCAGTCTTATTTCTTCCGCGATTGGGGTGATATCTTTTGCTGTTCGGACCGTTGGCTCGCGCAAATAAAAGATCCCCGGGAAATCGCGGCCTATTTTGATACCGTGGAAAAACAAGTCGACACGCAATACAAAGAATATTTGAAAGGCGATCTTTTGGCGGAATTGGAAAAATATCGCCTTGATTATTTCGTCGTCGATATTGAAAAACAACCGCAGGTAAACCCGCGCAACTTCTCTTTCCTAAAAAAACAGGCGCAATACGGCCGATTTATAATATATTCAGTGGCGCACTGATTATTTTCTAACTACAACCCAGACGTAATTTCCTCTTTTAAGTAGAGAAACTGCTCGAGTTAATAATTTTCTCGCTACTCCTTTGATTATTCCTCTGTCTCGCGAAGCCTTGGTTGAGTCGTCATTTTTGGTGTTTAAGTGAGCCGCCGCTGCCAATTCCTTTTTAAAAGGTTGCATTATGCCGAGTTTCTGCAGAGAGTCGGAAATGCTTCTATGTTCCGGATCAAAATCTCTTTTGCCGGAAGCGATTAGATTAAATCCAATATTCCCAAGCAACTGGAGCAAGTTTGATCGATTGAAATAAAACAAATGTTCCGGATAAACGATATCATTTTCGTATTTCGTCTTTTTTAGCAGATAACTATTCATATCAGGTGTTTCTATAACTAGCACATCATTTTTTTTCATTACAGCAAAGAGTGTGGAAAGGGAATCCAGAGGATTGTCCAAATGCTCGATGACGTGGAACATGGTTATGGTGTGAAGATTATTTTTTTCAAGAAATGTACGGTCCACACTTTCTATGGAACCTTCTTTGATATGCAGATTATATTTCTCGGCAAATTCTCGTATCATTGCGCTTGGTTCCACACCAACTTCATTTTTGTAGCCGTCATCCGCCAAAGCTTTCAAGAAAATGCCTTCGCCACAACCAATATCACAAAGGTTGTCGAGGCTCACATATTTCTTTATGACTTGAATTCGGTTCTTGGCGTTTTCATACACCGCATTCAGCTTCTCTTTATTGTCAATTTCAAAATGCCTCGCTTCTCGGTAATATTCTGGAGAAAGCGAGGGTTCTCTCTGCCAAAATAAGCCACACGAAGCACACTGGAGCATTGCCAAACCATTTATCTTTTTTGGAATGCCTTCATGATCGCAAACAATGCATTTTTGGGGAACCTCGGCCATATTTGTGAGTATAACATGTACGCCACTCGAACGCGTATCGCGTGTTATAATGCTCAAAATATCATTATGAATTCAGTTAAAAACCGCTTATTTAGCCTTGCCGTGCTTGCTTTATGCTATGGCTATAGTCTTATTTGTGGCCGCGCGAACAGAAAAATATCGAAGGCACCTGAAACCGTGATAGTTTTTCATGGCGGCAAACTCGGTGATATGGTTTGTGCCACGCCGATATTTCGTGCCATCAAGAAAAAATATCCGGCGTGCAAAGTGGTGGTCTTTGGCGACAAAGTTAACAAAGAAATTGTAGCTGGCAATCTGGATGTCGATGAATACGTCATCTTCAAAAAAGGCGACATATTTCACAATATGAAAGCGGCCAAACAATTCAAGGCTGACTTTGCTTGTGTGCTCACACCCAGCTTTAGCAACTTGGCTTCACTATTCTTGAGTGGAATTCGGACGATCGCCGCGCCAAAAGTGGAAAACGGCTGGAGCCCTTACCAGACGAGATCGTATGTGGCATTGAGAAAATTGGTCGTAAGTGTGCCGCACTTCATGGGCAAATATGCGCCAAGAGAATATCTGCGCCTCTTGGAGCCGATTGGTATCAATACAAACGAAACTACCAAACATCTCTCATTTAGCGAAACTGCCAAGCAAAAAGTGGATGCTTTTATCGCAGAAAAAAATATCAAGTCATCCGATTTGGTTGTCTGTGTTTCTCCTTCGGCTGGCAATGCGATCAAGCGCTGGGGCACGGACAAATTCTCGGGATTAATAACAAGGATCATGACGGAATACGATGCGCGTATTATTCTAATTGGTGGTAAAAATGACAGCGGGGAAGTAGCGGAAGTTTTGTCCGATTTGGACAAGTTCAGTTTGGACAAGTCCGATTTGGACGAGTCCGGTCTAGATGCGAAAGTTGCTGCGGCGGTTACCAATACCTGCGGACTTTTTAATCTCGATGAATTGAAAGCCTTGATTAGAAGAATGAGTGTATTCATAAGCGTCGATACAGGTCCGATATATATCGCGGAAGCTTTTGGTGTGGCAACCATTGATATTATTGGTCCTATAGACGAAAGAGAACAACCACCTATAGGACCGCGCCACGCTATTGTCGTTGCCAAGCGCGCCAAACCCGAGCTCTATGTCTTGAATGCCCGAGTCTATGATAGAGTTGAAGCACGCCGCCAAGTCGACGCAATCACGGTTGACGATGTTATGCGGGCGTTTTACGGCTTGTTTCCAAGCCGCAAATCATCTTAATTTATGGAAAAGATATATATGCCAATTTACAGAACCTTACAGAAAATCGCTGCCGTGGCAGGTTTCGATTTGAAGCGTGTAAAAAAAACGTCAGCAGGAGGGAACTATGAACCGATATTAGTAACGGCAACATACGCGCCTTGGTGCGGAGATCAAGAATTCAAGAACGTTTACGCGACGATCAAAGATCACACTTTAGTTGATAAATACCGGTGTTATGAGCTCTGGCAATTGGTCTCTGAAGTGGCAAAATTACCGGGCGCTCTGATCGAAGTTGGCGTCTGGAAAGGCGGCAGTGGCGCGCTCATCGCCAAAGCAGCCGAACTTGCCGGTGTGAAAGACACTGTATATCTTTGTGATACTTTTACTGGCGTGGTAAAAGCTGGGACAAATGATTCAAGCTACAAAGGTGGCGAACATGCGGACACCTCGGAGCAAACAGTTCGCGAACTTATCCGAGGAATGGGTTTAAATAATGTAAAAATATTAACGGGAATTTTTCCCGAGGAAACTGAAGCAATGGTAAAAGATAAGCAGTTTCGTTTTTGTCATATAGACGTGGACGTATATCAGTCAGCAAAAGATGTTGTCGCTTGGTTATGGCCGCGTTTGGCCAAGGGCGGTATTGTGGTTTTTGATGATTATGGTTTCGCGGGTTGTGATGGTATCAATCGTCTGGTAAATGAAGAGCGAAATAAAACAGATCGAATCGTTATTCACAACCTGAACGGCCACGCGATCATGATTAAAATTTTAGAATAACAATCATGGAAAATATGGATAAAAAAGGGAATTCTTTTTACGATCTGGAAAGTGTCGTTTATTCCAAAAAGCGCTATCAAGGCGTCACAAGAAGCTATACTCAATACTTTTTCAAGCGCCGATTGAGCTTGGTTCTGCGTTTGTTAGGTCGAATTGGTGGCAAAAATCTGAAACTACTCGATATCGGTTGTGCCGACGGCATCATGACGATAAGTATTCACGAGCATTTTCCGGAAATGTTTTCAGAACTGGTTGGCGTGGATGTTTCGAGTGCCATGATCGAAGTCGCGCGTAAGGCGACCAGTGACCCACAGATTTCTTTTTTCTTGAAGTCTGAAACTCCAAACAAGCGCTTTGATATCGCTCTAAGTCTCGGCTATTTATCCGCGGTCATATTCGAGGACGAAGCGCGTTTTGTGAGTGATCACCTAAAATCCGACGGATATTATATCTGCGCCTTGGCCGGCCGCGATTCATTGCATCGCCGGCTCAAGCTTGGAAATGTTCCTTACCTCTCGGATTTTCGAGCGTATTCAGAATATGACAAGATGCTAAGAACTCACTTTCTGATTGTAAAAGAAATACCCTACGGCTTATTCGTGCCAAAACTCTGGTCCATGCCATTTTTAGCCAGAATTTTACAGCCGGTATTTGAAGTATTTTTTGCTCATATTGCGCCAAATCTCTTCCATGAAAAAATCTATTTGCTCAAGCTCAAATAATTCATGAAAATTGGTCTTGATTACATAGCTTGCGTTGGCACGGGTGGTAATGCCGTTTATAGTCGGAATCTCATCGACAATTTGATCAAACTAGACAATGGCAATACTTATTATCTGTATGCATTTGCGCACGATGTTTTTCTTGGTCGGCTCGCGAGATATTCTAAATCAAAAAATGTGCGCATCCGGCCAGTCTTCTGGTCAGCTCTCAAGTTACCTCTGCCAAAGGCATTGATGAATTTTGTGAATAAGCTTTCTTTCTCTTTTTGGACGCTTGTTGACGGCTTGGATGTATTTCATTTTACGAACCCTTTGAATTTTAGAAATAGTTTTCAGAAAAAAACCGTAACCACAATTCACGACATGAGTCCGTTTCACAGCAACGAATGGTCCAAGCCAAAGTCAATCGCTTTTTTCAAAGATTTTGCCAAAGAAATCATTTCAGATTCTACTGCTTTGATTTCCGTTTCTGAATACACCAAAAACGATATCATCAAGCTTTTCAGTACTGATCAAAAGAAGGTGACAGTCATTTATGAAGGCGTTTCGCGTGATTTTTATCCCGACTTTGATCCTTCATTTCTGATGGAGAAGTTCCAGCTAAGCGATTACTTGTTTTATGAGGGCCAGCTTCAGCCCAGAAAGAATATTTTGAATCTTCTCAAGGCCTACAAAACACTGGACGTGAATGTGAGGCAAAAGTATCCGCTGGTTCTCGTTGGTGGTATGCGTGACAAGACGTACGGTTCTCTTGTCAGTTCAACAATTGATGAACTGGATATTAAAAGTCAGGTAAAAATATTAGGCCAGTTACCGAATAGTGACATTCGCAAACTCTATAGTGGCGCGCGTGTATTTGTTTTCCCATCACTCTTTGAAGGTTTTGGTTTGCCAATTCTCGAATCGCTCCAGTGTGGCACGCCAGTTATAACTTCGAGCACTAGTTCTTTGCCAGAAGTTGCCGGCGATGCGGGAATTTTGGTCGATCCTCTTGATATTATAGAGATTGGCAATGCAATGAAA
>CAYTUZ010000039.1:0-7591 GCA_964441635.1 uncultured Candidatus Saccharibacteria bacterium | reverse complement strand
TGTACGCATGTTCAATGAAGCCAAGAAGTTGGGGGATAAGCTGGTGGTCATATTGAATAACGATAACTGGCTTACCAAAAAGAAAGGCTATGTCTTCATGCACCAAGACGAGCGCAAGGAGATCATCGAAGGATTTCGGGCTGTCGACGGCGTAATGTTCACATATCATAAGGAAAATCCTACAGATATGAGCGTCTGCGCCGAACTCGCAAAATTGAAACCTAATATTTGTGCCAATGGCGGCGACCGCACGGTGAAAAACGTGCCGGAAATTCCGGTCTGTGAAGAGATCGGCTGCAAAATGGTTTACAATGTTGGTTCTGGCGGCAAGGTGCAGTCCAGTTCTTGGTTGGTGGCGAAGGTAAAGGAAAAAGTTCAGAAATGAAATAATGAAGCGCTTCTATATTATTCTTCTTGTCCTTTTGTCCGGCATAACGCATTTTATCTATTTCGGATATCCCAATAGCGTAGTCTTCGACGAAGTGCATTTTGGCAATTTCGCCAGCGCCTATACCACTGGCAATTATTTTTTTGACATTCATCCGCCGCTAGGGAAGCTCCTGATCAGCGCGGCGGGTGCTATCGGCGGTTATCCAGCAGATTCGACCAACTATGCGACGATCGGCAATGTTTTTGGTGATCCGCGCTACATGTGGTACCGGATATTGCCTATGCTTGCCGGTTTTGCTTTGCCACTCGTCATCTTTTTTCTTTGTCTTGAATTGGGTATATCCGTTCGTTTCTCATTCCTGGCCGGACTTTTGATAATTCTGGAAAATTCTCTACTAGTTCAATCACGATTTATTTTGTTGGATAGCTTGCTCTTACTCTTTGGTTTCTCGGCGTGGTTGTTTTACGCTTTTTCTCTGAAATCAGCAAATACACGAAGAGGTTTGTGGCTGATTATCATTTCGGCATTACTCGCCACGCTTTCTTACAGCGTAAAATGGACCGGTATTTCATTCCTGGCGGTGATTTTGGTAGTGGAACTGTTTAGAGTTATCAAATCGACTTCTTGGCGAGATGAATTGCGCACCTCATTAAAAAAGGTGGTGATCTTTTTTGGTGTTGGAATAGTTATTTACTTCCTGATATTTGCGATCCACTTTGCCTTGTTGCCAAAATCCGGCCCCGGCGACGCTTTCATGTCTTCAAATTTTCAAAAGACGTTGATTGGCAGTAATTACCAAAATGATCCGAATGCAAAATCGTTGAACTTGGTCCAAAAATTCCTAGAATTGAATTCAGAAATGTTCAAAGCCAATTCCACTCTCACTGCCACGCATCAATATGGCAGTAAGTGGTGGCAGTGGCCGCTTATGATGCGCACGGTTTATTATTGGGATAATAGTTCTCTTGAGGGCGGTACTACCAGTGCCATGATATATTTGCTCGGAAATCCGTTAATCTATTGGTTTGCTTTTGTTGCCGTACTGGTTTTGATCATCAAGAATTTCTTTAGCCGAAACAAAAACGAATTATTGCTTATCTTTGCTTATCTCTTGAATTTATTGCCGTTCATTTTTATCAGCCGCGTAGCCTTTCTCTATCATTACGAAACTGCTTTGGTTATTGCAATAGTCATTCTGGCATATTTGGTTGATCGCTACTTTAGAGGCCGCACGAAACAAATAGCATTTTATTCGTTAATAGTTGTCTGTATCGCCGGCTTCATATATTTTAGTCCGCTAACATACGGTATAACCATGAATAAAGACGCGCTTATGAGCAGGTTCTGGTTCTCTTCTTGGCGCTAATATGAAAATCTCGATAATAATCCCGGCTTATAATGAGGAAAATCGCATTGTTGGCACAATCATAAAAGTGGAGAGATACATGGATAGGTTTTATCCTGACCACGAAATCATTGTTGTAAATGATGGTTCGACTGATCAAACGGCCGCTCAAATACGGAACATTATAAAAAGCAATCCAAAGATTGCCTTGATCGACAATCAGATTAATCGCGGGAAAGGGGCGGTTGTGAAGCAGGGGATACTTTCCGCGAAAGGTAATGCGATTCTATTCATGGATGCTGATGGCTCTACAGCTATCGATTCACTCACCACACTTTTGTCACATCTGAATAGTGGCGCTGATGTGGTCATTAGCTCGCGGCGCGTGAAAGGTGCCGAAATCATAAACGAACAACCGACTTATCGGATATTTCTGGGCTGGATATTTCGAAAGATCACCCAATGGCTCACGCATTTGGATATAATCGATACCCAAAACGGCTTCAAACTATTTCGAGGTAACGTCGCCAAAGAAATCTTTTCCAAAGTTACAATCAATGGCTGGGCCTTTGATGTTGAGGCTTTGGTTGTGGCAAATCACCTAGGATTCATTTGTGAAGAAGTGCCGATTGTTTGGCAAAATGATTCGCGTAGCAAGGTTAAACTCGTCGGTATGATCCGCATGCTCGCCGATCTTATAAGGATCAGCATAAATCTCCGCCGTGGAGCATATGACATGTCTCGTGCTAAGCTGTAGTCGTGAATAAGCAAAAAATATTAGGCGTAGATTTTGGTAGCAAACGCGTCGGATTGGCGATTTCGGATGAGAACCAGTCGGTGGCTTTTCCTTTGGCTGTCATTCCAAATACGGCGGATTTGGCAGATATAATCGAAAAAGTTGCTATCGAAAACGCCGCTCATGTGATAGTTGTAGGTGAATCGCGAGATTATAAAGGTGAAGCCAATCAGATATTGAAAAAAACGCAGGAATTGGCGACGGAGCTAAAAAAGAAAGGCTTTACAGTCATTTTTGAGCCAGAATTTATGACTAGCATTCAAGCCGAACGACTTCAGGGTAAGAATGATATGATTGATGCTTCGGCGGCGGCACTCATCTTGCAATCTTATTTAGACAAGCAGAGATTAGAGATCAGAGAATAGAGAATAGAAAAAAACACAATAAAATGATTTCGAACTTCCTTAATCCACAAGTTATTATTACCACAGTAGGTTTGCTCGGTGTAATTGCTATTGTTTTCGCGGAGACGGGACTTTTTTTCGGTTTCTTTTTCCCGGGAGATTCTCTGCTTTTCACTGCCGGATTTCTGGCTTCGCAAGGTTATATTTGGTTTCCGGGATTGCTGATCGGAACCTTTATCGCTGCGGTGTTAGGGGATAGTGTGGGTTATGCTTTTGGCAAAAGGATCGGTCCAGCACTTTTTGGGAAGGATGATTCGGTTTTTTTTAACAAACAGCATATCGTTCGTGCTCAGCGCTTCTACGAAAATTATGGCAAGAAGACGATCGTATTAGCGCGTTTCATTCCGATCGTGAGGACATTCGCGCCGATCGTGGCTGGCATTGGTAATATGCCTTACAGGGTATTTCTTTCATATAATATTATTGGCGGTTTTCTCTGGACTTGGGCGATGATTTGGCTTGGCTTTGCGCTGGGCCGCTTGATACCCAATCCTGATCGTTATGTTTTGCCGATAGTTGCGATCATTATCATTGTTTCTGTTATTCCGCCGATCCGGGAATTTCTCAAGAACCGGAAATAGTAGTAAAATGAGAGGCATGCGACACCAGTCTCTTTTCTACACGCTCTTTCCGCCACCAAAATTCCTGACCATGCCACATGCGGGTTTAGAAATATCCGATGATGCTTTGCGTTGCATCGAATACAAGAGTGGGCCGCGCGGCATGTCGGTATCAAAATCTGCTTCAGTCGACCTACCGCTAAATTTGATTGAGGATGGCAATGTCAAGGATGAAAAACAATTCCTGCAAATACTGAAAGCCTTTGTCCGTGCCAACCGACTGTCTTATGTCAAAGTTTCTCTGCCAGAGGAAAAAGTCTACCTATTCCAGCTCGACGTTCCGAGCACCGAGGTTCGTGCTATCACCCAACATGTCGAATTTAAGCTAGAAGAAAACGTGCCTTTGCCCGCTTCGGAAGTAGTTTTCTATTTTGATATTTTGCCGGCTTCAGTTACCGGCAATGTCCTTCGAGCCAGTGTTTCGGTGGTGCCAAAAATATATGTGGAAAAAATGTCTTCCATGTTACGCAGCGTAAATTTGACGCCGATGGCTTTCGAGGTCGCACCAAAATCCATAGCCAAAGCGATCGTGCCTGATGATTCCGAAGACACCTATCTCATCGTTCATATCATGAATCGAAAGATCGGCACTTATATCGTCTCTGGCGGCGTGGTCTGTTTTTCCTCGACTATTCCTTGGGATGGTTTGCGCGGAATTCCGAATGCGGCAGTAGGCACGTCGATCGGGCCGGTCTTCAAAGAAATAGAGCGTGTCTATGCCTATTGGGCCACACGCCCGGATGCTCATTCGACGATCGGGGAGATAATGTTGGTGGGTAAAGATGCCGCGATAGTCGAAAATCTGTTTCATGCCAATTCTGCGTCAGGTTTGCCTCCGGTTCTTTGTGGGAATATATGGCAAAATGCTTTTGATATTAACAAGCATGTTCCGTCGATTGCCCGCGAAGAATCGCTGGCTTATGCTGTTGCGGCCGGATTAGCATTGCCTTCATAAAAATATGAGACACACCCTATTGCCATTGAATGAGAGAAAAACCTTGCGCAAGGATTATTTTGTTCGGCTCCTCACCGTGCTCTGCTTCCTCATATCAGTTTCTGCTTTGTTAGGAGCAGCCACACTATTCCCGGCATATCTGTCAGCCAGAAATTTGGAAAATGCTGAACAGGGCACAGTCAAGCAGATCAAGGCTTCGAAAGAGGCACAAAATCGGAACGATATCGAATCCCGGCTTCGGAGCGACCAACTGACAATGACTCGGCTTTTGGGTAGCTTAAATAGTTATCGATCTTCGGACGCTATTCAAGCGATTGCTGGCGCGCGAGGCACGATCACGCTCACTTCTTTTTCTTACAATCAACTAGGCACTTCAACAGCCGTGGTTGTGATCCAAGGCAAAGCGCCACTTCGCGACGATCTTCTGGGTTTCAAAACCCGGCTACTCACAACCTTTCCGCAGTCAACGGTTGATTTGCCGATCTCGGAATTGGCGGAGAGTCGAGACATCCAATTTTCCATGAAAATAACTTATCAACTGCCATGAAACCACTCTACGCAAATATCCCGATGATGCTTCTTGGCTTGGCTGTGACGGTCGGCGGGATTCTGCTTTACGTTTATATGTATATGGCAGTCAACGCTTCCTTTGCGAGGGCGATCTTGGCGCGGAGTGTGGTCGATTCGCAAAAACAGGATAGTGTAGATGAGGCCGCGACTCTAGCACTTTTCAATAATACCGTAGCATCACGAGCGCGTCTCGCTTCATTCTTTGTTAGCGACAGCCAAGCCGTTACTTTCATAGAAAGTTTGGAACAGATCGGCCAAGAAGTGGGCAGTACTGTAACGATTTCATCTGTTTCGGCGGATGATACCAGTGCTTTGAAACCCGGTTCCTTCGCTAATATGCATGCTCATGTGAACGTGAGCGGATCATGGGCTTCAGTTATGCGGGTGCTAAAGCTTTCGGAAATCTTGCCTTATCAAACCTCGATTGGTAACGTGAACCTCATCGAGTCGACGGTTGGCACAGGCAAGGCGGAAAAACGCGTTTGGCAGGCTTCGTACGACGTGACCGCGACTTTGCTGGTTGGCAGTGCGCCTGTTCCACAAATAAAATGAAGAAAAATCATACGACAAAAAAAACATTCAAGGCGGCGCAATCATTCCTGCATGGCATCGGCCGTGACGCTTATCTCGACTGGGCTCTTTCTGTAACACTTGCCTTTGTGCTGGTCCTAGTGCTCATTTCCATATCCTATTTTACTTTTATGAGGACATCGGTTTTGAAAGTACCAGCGAACTCGGGCATTTCGACGGCGAAGAAAGCTTTGTTCAATCAGAATGATTTGGATAAGGTATTAAAAGCTTTTGACGATCGTAGTGCCGAGAGCAACCAGTTGAAGGGTGGCTATTCGGGTGTAGGCGACCCGTCTATATAAAAACAAGCGAATATGCTAACGTGATTGCATTCCTCCCGTAGTTTAATGGATAAAACAGGAGACTTCTAAGCTCTTGATGGGGGTTCGATTCCCTCCGGGAGGACCAAGCGAACGCAGTGAGCGAAGGACGACCTAGCGACGCGCCTGCGCGCGTCGCGGGAGGGAATCGAAAAGGTTGAGCATATTCTGAGTCCCGAGTCCGCGAGGGACGAAGAATGCGAAACCTGTACCGAAGCTGTAAGCTTCGATTCCTCTCGGGAGGACAATTGATTGCCTGTGGATAGCAAGGATGCCATAAAGATGAAGATATTGGTATAATTGTATCGGTCATTATCAACTATTAATAAATCATTCAAATGAAAGTTTTACATACAATCGCGTTCATTCTCGTCATTATTGGCGGTTTGAACTGGGGTTTGATGGGTATCAATTACGGCTGGAACGTGGTTCATCTAATCTTCGGTTCGATGGGCTGGCTCGAAGCCACCGTCTATATCCTAGTCGGTCTTTCCGCTTTGCTCCTCATCTTTACCCACAAAGCGTCTTGCAAGATGTGTGTCAAAGAATCAGCGGTTCCTCAGATCTAGTACTGTGTGCATAATGCAAAAAAGCCCCGAGGAATTCCCGAGGGGCTTTTTTGTTATTTGATATTTCTTAACCAGTCTGATTTCTGATTGGTAAAGTTAAGTGTATTTATGGCATTCAAGATATTTGCCGTGAACCAATCTCTGGGAATAGCTGCTTGTGGCGAAGGTGAAGGCGAACCAGAAGGCACCGGCTGGGGATTGACCTTGACGGTGATGGTATCGGAAGCCCATTCCCCAGTCTTACTATTTGTGACTTTGTAAACGACAGTCCAATAGCAACCAGCGGCACCGGGCTGCATAGTCGAACTCACGAAACCGCTTCGGGAATTGTTGGCGACGCTCCAGTCGCCGCCGGGGCCGCACGCTGTAGTATTGTTCGAGGTATAAGTCGCTTGGAAGATGTCCGCATTGCTCGAATTCCAGCGATAGGTGACGGTGTCGCCGATATCGAAGGCATAATTGTGCACGCCTTGGACTGTGAGCAGGGCCGCAGGAGCAGGTTCGGTTGAGGGTGATGGTGTGACAGTTGGTGTCGCTGTGATTGTGGGTGTTGGGGCGGGAGTTTGCACAGGTGTTCCAGTCGGCATTGGCGAAGGACTCGAAACTGTAGTGGGCGAGGCTTGAATAGGTGTTTGTGAGGGCGAAGGCGAGGAAACTGGCGTTTGAATTGGTGTAGGAATTGAAGTAATTATTGGCGTGGAAGAGATAGAATGAATAGGAGACACGCTTGGAATAATTGTGGTTGTCGGGATCGAAATCGAAGAAGTGGTCGGTGCTGGATTTGTTGGCGTGTGTATCGGTGTGGGAGTATTGGAGTATGTGGTCGCTGGTGTGGTTTGAATAGGGGATTGAATTGGAGATGGTGCAGTATTATTTACCGTGTTCGAAGTTCTATTTATGAGCAAAGAAACAGTTGTGACAATATTTGTGTACGCATATTCCGTGCCAGAGACGATATTGCTCCAGAATTTTGCCAAGCCCGTCTTTGGTGGCAGTGTTGACTGGAGAGAAATGGCAGGAATTTGTGAAATAGGCGAAACAGAAGGCGAAG
>CAYTUZ010000038.1:0-7871 GCA_964441635.1 uncultured Candidatus Saccharibacteria bacterium | reverse complement strand
AAGTTCTTTGTTTTGAATGACCGTTTCTTTGCCTTCTTTTTCATACCAATAAACGAGATATGCGAGAATAGCTAGAGTCACGATAGCTACTATCCAAGCAGTCACGCCTCCGACATAGATCAGGATACCAGCAATAGCGATCAACAATGCTTCGATAATAAAGAAAAATCTTTTGGTCAGGCGAATGCGCTCCAAGACCGCCGCCAGAGGATGGTTGATCATGAGCGCGATTGCAAGTGATGCGATAAGCGTGATCGAGACTGTTACGGGAATCGATTTCAGATATTGACCTATGATGCCTGTCGCGAAAAGCAACGGCAAGAAAGCCCAGACTGTGGCGAGAGTGGTTGTGGTGAGCACCCACTTGAAGTCATTCAAGACCAAAAGTACCGCCTCCTCGGGCGTGAATTTGCCAGTATTCAAATATTGTTTGGTGGCAGAGACGACGACGATAGCATCGTCAACCAGAAGGCCGAGAGCCAAGATCAAGGAAAAAAGCGACAGAAAATTCAAGGTATAACCCAAAAGCAAAAGCGTGCCAAAAGTTACGAAGAATACCAGTGGAATAGCGAGTCCAGCGACGAAAGCTTCCTTGAGACCGACGATCAAGAAAAGAATTATAGAAACCAAAAGCACCGTCAAGAGGAAATCGTCAGACAGTTGCGAAAAGTCCGTGCGCACTTGCTTTGCCATATCCATGGTGATGTCGAACTTTATGCCTGGCGGCAACGCGGCAACCATTTTTTCTACGGTGGCTCGCGCGGTGTCGACCGTATCTAGAACTGACGCGCCTTGGCGCTTGATTAGCGACAAATTGACCGAATTTTTTGGCACCGAACCAGCTATCGAAAGCCGCGAGTATACCGTTTTCTTGACCGCTTTTTCCGTGACAGAAGCAATATCTTTGATAAAAACCACGCTGCCGCCCGGTGAATGGGAAACGGGTACATTGCCGATATCATCGGCTGTGTTTATCGGCACTTCCGAACGCACGGGCACAACGAAAATGCCAGTCTCCAGATTGCCAGCTGGAATAGCGGCATGTGCGGCGGTGATCGCTTGGTTGGCGGCGTCAGACGATATGCCGTAGAAGAGCAGTTTATTTGGATCATAAGCGACTTCAAACTCATTTTCATCGCCACCGGCAATATCGACTTCGCGCACGCCCGGTATTTTTTCGAGCTCGGTCTGGATATCTTCGGCATATTTTCGCAGAGTAAAACCGTCATATGGACCGGTGATGGCGATAGTCCAGATCGGCGTATCGTCAAGAGAGATCTGCGTGACTACTGGATCTTTGGCATCAGTTGTGATGTCTGGCTTGGCATCTATGACTTTGTCGCGCAAGAGCCGGACGGAATTGTCGATATCGGCGCTGGCATCAAACTCGACTTGAATTGAGGAAACGGAATTGTAGGAATTGGACGTCAGTTTATTCAAGCCCTGAAGGCCAGAGAGATGTGTTTCGATTTTTTTGGTAACAAACTGCTCGACATCGGCTGGTGAAGCGCCGGGATAGACGGTCGTGACCAAAGCTATGGGGATTTTCACTTCCGGATTGGATTCGCGATGAAGATTGAAGAAAGAATAAAGTCCCCAAGCGCTGATGAGCACGATCAACAGCACAACCACGCGAAAATTGCTTACGAAAAAGTTGAGCCAAGATTTTCGTAATTCCGGCCGGAATGTCAGGCGTTCCAGATACCGGCTATCGGACGAATGTTCTTTGTTCTCTTGATTCATTACTTAATTTGCTGTTACTGTTTCGCCGGGATCGAGTTCATAAACCGGCGCAACAATATTCATACTATCGGAAATGCCGCCAGTAATCTCGATAAAATCGCCTTGGACCTTGCCGACGGTAACATTATTACTTTTAATTTTGGAATTTCCGTCGATAGTAAATACGACCGAGCCGCCGCCGGGAATAATCTTCACATCTTGAATCGGCAATAAATATGAAAGCTGATTATTTTGGCCAGCCAAATCTGTGCCGTTTGAAACCTGCTGCGCGGTGTTCGATGCCGAAATAGAAACCGAGACGTTTTGGCCGATAACTAGATCGGATTGATCGGAGTTGGTTATGTCTATGTCGATCTCGGCTTTTTTGGTCACAGTATCAATACTGGGCGAAAGCGATGAAACGACGCCATCTATATTGCCTTCTATTTTTACCGGTGCGCCAATTTTGATCCGATACAGATCTTCCCCGCTGGCATAAGCTTTGACTCTGATGCCGCTCTCATTGCCGACCACAGTCGCGAGTAATGTGCCGGGCGTTGCCAATTCACCGACATAAAGCGGCAATGCCGAAACCTTGCCGGTTATAGGCGAGCGCACAATCGTCTTTGCCAGTTGCGCTTGTAAATTACCAACGCCAGCCTCTGCCGCGTCCACACCAGCCGGCACAGTCGAACCTTGCGAGGCGCTGGCCGCGTTCAGTCCCGTCTCGGCACCAGTCAAGGCTTGTGCGGCGGCAGAAACGCTAGCTCGAGCTCCAGAAATGGTTGCTTTCCAACCACCAAGCGAAGCCGCGAATGTTGGCGTTGCGTTGCCAGTCAAACTATTGAGGATTTTTGATATGTCTCCAAGCAAAGTCAAAGTCGAATTTAGATTGGTCTGCGATGATTGTATCGCCGAACTCAACGTGGCCATACTCGAGACTGATGCATCCAAAGAGTTGGCGGTATTATTCCAGTCAGGAAAAATGCTTTTCAAATCGAGATCAATCTCGCTGATTTCGGAATTGGTCTTGGTGTCAGTCGAAAAGGACTGTAGGTGTCCACCACTGCCATCGTTGTTATAAAGGATTGGGTCAGCTTCGGAAACCACAGCGTCATAGCTTTTCAGATATGCGTCACGGATCTTGTCGATTGCCGCCTGTTTGGCCGAAGTGAGCGAAACTCCGCCGGTGTATTGCTGTCCTTTGGCTACCGCAAGTGCCGCTTGGCCTTCAGCCAATTGCGCGCGAATATCGTTATTTTGGAGTTCGAGTAAGACTTGGCCTTGGTAGACGTTATCGCCAATACCAACGTTTATGAGTGCGACTGGCGCGGACGTTTGGCTTTTGAGATCGGCTTGCGAATGTGATTCGACAATACCGTCAGCTGATACGCTCAAATTACCTTCACGAAATGTCGCGGCATTGACCAAAGTCACCTTTTTTATAGCGGTATCATTCGCAGAAACCGGCTTTTTGCTTATAGATCTACCAGTTATAACCGCAACGACCAAGACCAGAATTGCCGCAAGTAACACGATAAATGAGTGCTTTTTGAAATAATTAAACATAATTTTAGCTTGGTATTATAATTGCCAAGCTATATTTTTTATACTACATAAAGACAGCTTCTGATGCAATTTTCATGCAGAAGTCGAACTTCTGATTTATTTGAGTTATAAACCTTCGTTTTTCAAATCTTCAATCAGTTTCTGTGCATTTTTGCTCAACTTTTTTGGCATTATAACTTTGGTCACGATCAAAAGATCGCCGCGACGACCTTGGTTACCGCCGAATACGCCTCGGCTTTCATAAGGTACGCCTTTGCCTTTTACTCGCAAAATTTCGCCGTGAGAAGTGCCTGCTGGAACTTTTAGCTCTATCACGCCATCGAGAGTCTCGATGCTCATTACGCCGCCGAGAAGTGCCATCGTAAGCTTTATGTCCAATTCCATAACTAGGTTGAATGCCTCCTTCCTGAATACCGGATGTTCTTTCACCCAAACTCGCACCACCAGATCGCCTCGGCCGCCTTCTCCGCCAGCCGATCCGCCAGCTGGCGGATGTTCACCTTTACCGGGAATGCGCAGTCCTTGGCCGCTTTCTATTCCGGCTGGAATTTTCACGATCAGTTTTTCTTTGTTTATAGAAATATCTTTTTCTGTTCCGAAGATAGATTCCTTGAATGAAATCTCGACATCTACGCTAATATTCCTGCCTTTGCGTGGCTTTCGTCTGCCACCGCCAAAGAATTCACCGAAAATATCACCGATGTCAAACTCGAAGCTTTGGCCGTCAAAGCCGCCGCCCTGAGTAAATTGCGAGAAATCAAAACCGCCAAAATCCTGTGCATTGAAACCTCTGCCACCACCTTGACTGGGATTGAAACCGCCTGCGCCCGGATTAAAGCCGGGACCTGCAGAACCGAAGGTATCGTACTGTTTCCTTTTCTGATCATCTGACAATACCGAATAAGCTTCGCTCGCCTCTTTGAATTTGGCGGAAGCTGTGGGATCGTTCTTGTTTTTGTCGGGGTGGAACTGATGCGCCTTGGTCCTAAAAGCCTTTTTGATGTCTTCTTTGGAGGCGTTCTTTTCCACACCGAGAGTTTTGTAGTAATCTTTCATAGTTTTAATATAGTTGATCGTGCGAGCCTATAGCAATCAAACCCCGATCAAATTCGGAGTTAGAAAATACTTTTCTCATAATTATTTAAGCCCGTTTAAGTATGGAATTAACGTACTCTTTGCCAGACGTAATTTCCTTTTGCGGACTATGCATTGCTTCCCACTCGGCATGCATGACCTCCAATTCAAACAACTTTTTCTTGAGATCGCTGATCATGCCAGTCATTTTCCTCGCTTCCTGCTTGATTTTTGGTGAAAGTTTGACCTGCATTGTTTTTTTGGTTCGTTTGCGCATGATTATTATACGCTCGAGAAGACTTTTTTACACTTGACACACTTACATTACTCATGCTACATTATTCTTAGAGTTTACGCAAGCAGGTTGGCTCTGAAAGGAAGCCGCGGTGAACCTGAACATAAAACCAAAACATGATATATGGCGATTACTAGTACTGATATCAAGAGCAAATCAAAACCTATACCTCATCCGGAAGTCAGAAGTGATATTGGGATGTTTCGCCTTGATCCGGAAGTCAAGTTGGTATGCATGACCAATGCTAATAACGGATTTAAAAAAGGTGACATCGTTCATGCCTATCTACTTTACGACGAGGAAGGTAAGTATCCCAACCACGTTCAATTAAGAGAACATTGTATGTGGTGGGGGATTAACAGTTTCGAATTTGTTTGAGTCACCCCTGTTCACTTTCAGCCGCTCGCCACAATACCGAGCGGCTCTTTCATTTTCAACCTCTGCTTTTCTCATAAATAATTCATGCAGTCCCAACAAAATATTCATACTTTTTTTATCAAAAATTCAGCAAAATTTCATAACTGAAGTGTAAGATGGTGGATTATTAGAAAATTAATAATCACCATTATGAATTACAAAACAAATATTCCCTATTTCGTCGCAACAATGACAGCTACAGCCATATTTGCGATTCCATTAACAACCAATGCCTCACTCGTACCAACAGATCTCGATACTTTCCAAGCTCGGCCGCCAATTCATGCCCTCGCTGGCACATCATTTGTGCCACAAGGAATATCACCAAGTGATGTAAAAGCCGCCTATCACTTGCCAACGACCGGCGGCTCTGGAACCATCGCGATTATTTCCGCCTTTCATCATTCGCAAATCGAAAACGATCTGGCGGCTTTTGACACAGCTTTCGCATTACCGCAATGTACCATCCAAAATAAATGCCTTGAAATCCACAACATGTCCACGGTAAATCGAACCGATTCCGGCTGGGATGAGGAAACGGCGCTTGATACAGAGTGGTCACATGCGATCGCGCCAAAAGCCAAGATATTGGTCGTCGAAGCCGCCAGTGACAACGGAACGAGTTTATTGAAAGCTCTTGATTTTGCGACTTCACGAGCCGACGTGATCGCTATCTCGATGAGCTGGGGTGGCACAGAATTCCCCGGCGAGACAAAACTCGAAAGCCATTTTTCTGGCAAGAATAAAAAGCTGGCATTCTTCGCTTCTTCTGGAGATGATGGTGCCGGCGTAAGTTGGCCGGCTTCGGCCTTGAATGTAATTTCCGTCGGCGGCACACAACTTATCTTGAATAAAACAAAATCAAAATCTGGGAAAATCTCTGTAGCAGTCGCCTCGGAAAAAGCTTGGACCGGCAGTGGCGGAGGCGTAAGCGCTTATGAGCCAGCGCCGGCATATCAGAGCGATTATGCTGTGCCGCGTTCCGGCAATATGCGCGCAATACCAGACGTTTCCTATGCCGCAGATCCCATGTACGGTTTTTCCGTATACCATTCGGCAAATTCTAGTAACGCGAGTGGTCCGAAAAGCTGGTACGTTATCGGAGGCACTTCCGCTGGCGCGCCGCAGTGGGCCGCTATTCATGCGCTCGGCAAAAGTGTTTCTCTTGACGCACTTTACAGAGACAAAGCCGCCGCAAATAATTCTAGCTTTTTTCGAGACATTATTAGCGGCAAGAATGGTACGTGCGCATACTATTGCACAGCCAGAAAGAGGTATGACTACGTCACGGGATTGGGGTCGCCAGTGACTTGGAAGTTTTAATCTCTAAAGAACGTCTTTCCGAAAAAATCTGCTTTCTAGATAGTGACTTCTTTAATAATGTCAGAAAAACCGTCAAAGATTTACTTTGACGGTTTTTCTTTTCTAATGACCTCGCCGAAGCGAGGTAAGCCATAGGCACTTTTTCTCCCCTCCTTTCGAAGGGGCATTTGCATTGGTCATTCGACCATAGCGTTTTGTAACGATAATTATATGAAATTAAATTTCCCTGTCAACCTTGACACTGATACACCTATTATGTTAGTTTGCTATCAGACATTTCGCTACTTATACAATACAGGTTGGCTCTGAAAGGAAGCCTCGGTGAACCTGAACAGAAAACCATACAAACTAACATGCCTCTTGTGATTATAATGTTTGCAGCCGCAGTAAGCTGGGCTTCACTCGCATTTAATATCTGCCTAGCTTGTTTTGGTATCACACATTCACCACATCAAGCCACCATTGCAATATCTGTAGCCACAATGGCTTCAGTGATCAGCACACTCCTCTCACTAAGAATGACGAAGAAGGATTAATCTCTAAGCCTCTCGCTCGCTCTTACGATTTAAATCGTAAGAGCGACGAGGGTTTTTTGTTTTTATTAACTACTACTTCTTCTCCTTAAATTCGGCATCCTTCACATTATCTCCGCTTTGCGGCTCATTTCCACCATTTGAGCCGCTAGGATTTGATTTGTCATTTGGATTTTGCTTGCCCGCCGAAGCCTCGGCGGAGGCGGGACCTTTGTCATTACCTTGTGACATGTACTGCCCTATTTTCTGAATTTCAGAACTAAGTGCCTCCGTCTTTGCCTTGATGGCTGCCAAGTCACTGCCGTCTTTCACGGCCTTAAGATCGGCCACTTTGTCTTCAATCGTTTTTCGGAGTTCAGCTGGCACTTTGTCACCAGCTTCTTTGAGAGCTTTTTCTGAAGTATAAACCAGTTGCTCCGCAATATTCTTCGCTTCCACAGCTTCATGCTTGACCTTATCTTCGGCTTCATGCTTGGCCGCTTCTTGCTTCATCTTTTCCACCTCTTCTTTGGAAAGTCCGGAAGAAGCAGTGATCTTGATGGAGTTGGTCTTACCTGTAACCTTGTCTTTGGCGGTCACATTCAAGATACCGTTGGCATCGACGTCGAAAGTGACTTCGATCTGCGGCATACCACGGTGTGCCGGAGGAATACCGTCGAGGATAAACCTTCCGAGAGATTTATTATCTGCTGCCATGGCACGCTCGCCTTGGGTAATATGGATTTCAACCGAGGTTTGATTGTCAGCTGCGGTCGAAAATACCTGCGTTCGCTGGGTAGGAACAGTAGTATTCCTTTCGATAAGCTTCGTAGCAACGCCACCTAGAGTCTCGATACCGAGCGAAAGAGGGATAACATCGAGCAGGAGAACGTCTTTGACTTCCCCGCCCAAGATACCGCCTTGGATCGCCGCGCCCACCGCAACCACCTCGTCGGGAT
>CAYTUZ010000037.1:4549-8080 GCA_964441635.1 uncultured Candidatus Saccharibacteria bacterium | reverse complement strand
GCCGGTCGGTCCAGTTGTGAGTATCATGCCGTCGGGGCGATCTATTTCCTCATTCAGAATGTTCAGTAATTTGGGATGAATGCCCATTTGGTCCAAAGGCACTTCGATGGACTTGGGATTCAAAATGCGCATAACAATCGATTCATTGTATGCATCTGGCAGGTCGGAAACGCGCACCTCAACATCGCCAAAAGATAGCCGAATGCTAAAGCGTCCATCCTGCGAGTCCTTTTTGATATTCAACTTCATGCCGGAAATGAGCTTGATCCGAGAAAGTACCAAAGAATAAGTCTCATTATCGATCTCTATAACATCTTCCAGAACGCCGTCCAAGCGATATCTCAAACGAACGTAATTTTCCTCTGGTTCCAAATGCACATCGGATGCGTCTATAGCCAAAGCGCCAGCGATGATGGTTTCCAAGATTTTGGAAATCCTGTAACTTTTCTTGGCTTTCATCGTTTCCTCTAGGATGGCAATGATATCTGGCAAACTCTTGGCTTTTTCTATAATAGAAGAAACATCTTCGTTGGAAATCTCCAATGAACCCGCCTTGCTCTCGTAAGCAAAAGAAAGGTCTGTGTACATTTTCCAAGCTTTTTCTAGGCTTTGAGTAGAGGTCATGAATAATTCTGGCTCATAACTTTTTTCTTTTAGATCATTAACCAATGCTTGCACTGCGTCGCTTTGCGGATTGCGCGCGGCCACCTTTACTTTTTTGTTCACTATAGCAAAAGCTGCCGCCTGTGAAGCTCGCGCTTCTGGCTCGGCAATAATGCGCAGAGCGTCGGTATTTATCGGAATGCCCAAAAGATTGATGTATTCTATGCCGTATTTGCCTGAAAGCATTTGTACCAGCTCTTCTTCCTCGCTTTTGTGGAGCTCATCAAGCTTCCTTTTTTGCTTGTCTTCGTCAAAAGTGATAGTCATGGCGCTAATTATAGCCTAAAAAGCATGAAAAAAGTGGCTCAAATAGGGGATATTTCAAGCCTCTAAAATGCTTGACATTTGGACTCATTATGCTATAATGTAGGGGAACCAGTGAGGAATGAACTTTACTGGAAAAAACAACTTAGAAAGGCACTTTAAAATGAAAACTAGTTCTGTAAGTTTCCTCGGGATCTTGGTGGCCAGCTTGTTTGTGTCCGGGTGCAGAAGCACCGAGCACATCAAAGAATCGAATTGGCAACCGGGATTTCCCACTGCGGGCATGACTTACGTTCCAAATCCGCAGGCACAAGCACCGGCGCCGACCAGTGTGGTCGTGAACCAAGGTGGTTCGTGTTCCGCTCAGCCGGTATCTCTGCCCACCCACTTCTTGGAAATCGATCGCAAGGGATGGGGATCGCCATGGCACCAGCAACGACAATCTCCTCAGGTATATCAACAGCAGGAACAACCCTGCTACGGAGGAATTCAGGGCGCTGTCGGATATTATGCTCCACCAGCCGGTGGGTCGTGTAACCAAGGCTTCTATTCTCCGACTGCCATGACGGGCGCCTACGGTTTTGGTGGCGGTGCCTATGTAAACGGCGGCGGCGGTTACGCATTTCCTAACCAAGGCGGATACATTGGTGTCCAAGGCGGATTTCGTAACGGACGCTAGCACCAATAGCACATTCATTTAGCGGGCCGTTTCTCTTCGGGGAAGCGGCCTTTTTGCTTACCTTAACAGCGTTTAATGGTAAGGTCGGACCTCATCAAACGTGATAATATGGTTTACATGAAAAAACTGGTTTCCAATTCTCTGGAAGAAACAAGAAAAATAGCGGTTGGCTGGCTAAGGGATATTTCAACCAAATATGATAATACAGAAACAAATGAAGCTCTGCTGATCGGCCTTTCTGGCCATCTAGGTGCAGGCAAGACTGCTTTTGTGAAAATGGTTGCCAAAGAATTGGGTGTCAAAGAGGAAATAACCAGTCCGACTTTTGTTTTGATGAAGATATATGAGATTGCAGATGTCGGACATCTGCAGTGGAAACATTTGGTTCACGTTGACGCATACCGCCTAGAGCGGCCCGAAGAATTGGAAGCTTTGCGCTTTGAAGATGTGATTGGCGACAAAAATAACCTTGTTTTGGTCGAATGGCCCGAACAAGTCGGTCTGGAGAAGTTCGGTGAAAAGAAGCGATTAACTTTTGAAATGAAAGATGGTGTCTGTACGATTTTGATGTAGAATAGCGTTATGTCTTCACGTTTAGTACTACTCGATGCACACGCTATTATTCACCGCGCATATCACGCACTTCCAGATTTCTCGACTTCGAAAGGTGAGCCGACTGGTGCTCTCTATGGTCTTTCGGCAATGCTTTTGAAGATTGTCGAGGATTTGAAACCCGATTATATTGCCGCTGCTTACGACGTGAAAGGTCCAACTTTTCGGAATGACGCTTACAAAGACTACAAAGCTGGCAGACAGAAAGCAGAAGATGACCTGATCACGCAATTACAGAGCTCAAGAAAGATCTTTGAAGTCTTTGATATTCCTATTTATGACAAACAAGGCTTTGAAGCCGATGATGTTTTGGGCACTATTGTCGAGCAATTGAAAAATAATGATGGCATTGAAATTGTTATTGCTTCTGGCGATATGGATACCTTGCAGCTGGTTCGTGGTGATGAAGTAAAAGCGTATACATTACGAAAAGGAATTGCTGACACCGTCATGTACAACGAAAAAGCGGTTTTTGCTCGCTTTGGTTTTGGTCCTGAACTTATTCCTGACTACAAAGGTTTGCGTGGCGATCCGTCCGATAATATTCCGGGTATAAAAGGTATTGGTGAGAAGACAGCATCTATTTTGATTCAGAATTTTGGCACAATCGAAAATATGTACAAAGAATTGGATGCTGGTCCGCCAGCTGGCGGAGACGGTAAGTTTAAAGATGCAGGAATTACGCCAAGAATTATTCAACTACTGAAAGATAATAAAGAGGAAGCGGAATTCAGCAAGATGTTGGCAACGATCCGCCGCGATGTGCCCATCGAGTTCAAATTCCCAACAAAAACATTTCGTGAAGCGATTGATGTCAAAAAGGTGAAAGCTTTATGGCAGGAATTGGAATTCAGGACTCTCGGGCAGCGATTGGAGAAACTTTTGGGTTTGAATCAAACTGCGAATGTTATCGCGCCCACAGGCCTGACCAAAGTGGTTTCAGAACCCTCTTCGCCCTCCTTCGCTAAAGCTACGGAGGGCAAGGAGGCTAGTCCGACCGTGCCCTTCGAAGCTCCGAAGGAGCGAAGTAGGGTCGTGGGTGAAGAAACCACATCGGTCGGGCCGAGAGGGAGCGGCACCATTTCAAGTCCTGATGACTTCGAAAAAACCGCACTCGCGCTCTGGCTGGTAAATTCGAATGTTACTAACCCAAGTCAAGAAGATGTTTTGAATTTCGCCAATACCGAAAGTTATGAGGAGGCTAAGAGAGCCATCTTTGCAGAGTTAGACAAAAGAAATGTCAGAAAAGTTTACGAGGAAATAGAACTGCCGCTCATTCCTGTACTACACAAGATGGAAAAGCGGGGAATAAA
>CAYTUZ010000037.1:0-4539 GCA_964441635.1 uncultured Candidatus Saccharibacteria bacterium | reverse complement strand
GGAATTCTTGGCAGGATTGGCAAAAACTTATCACGTCGAACTGGCTTCGCTCGAAAAAAAGATTTGGAAAGAGGCCGGCATGGAATTCAATGTCAATTCACCCAAGCAGCTTGGTGAAATCCTCTTCGACAAGCTCAAAATCGTTGTTAAGAACCAAAAGAAAACCGCTGGTGGCGCGCGTTCGACCAAGGAATCCGAATTGGAAAAGATGAAAGATTTGCATCCCATCATTCCCATGATTTTTGATTACCGTGAATTGGCAAAGCTCCTTTCGACTTATATTGATGCCATTCCGCCACAGCTCGACGAAAATAATAGGCTGCACACCCATTTTATCCAAACTGGCTCGACGACCGGCAGGATGGCTTCGCAGAATCCCAATTTGCAGAATATTCCCATCAAATCCGAACTAGGGCGGGCTATCCGCAAAGCATTCATAGTCGAAAAGGGATATAAGTTAGTGTCTCTCGATTATTCCCAAGCAGAACTGCGTATTGCGGCATTTCTTTCTGGCGATCCCAAACTGATTGAGATTTTCAAAAAAGGCGAAGATGTACACACTTCTGTTGCTTCTTTGGTTTTCAAGGTTGCTAGGGATCAGGTTACTCCAGAAATGAGGAGACAAGCCAAGGTTATCAACTTCGGAATTATTTACGGCATGGGCGTCTTGGCACTAAAACAGAATTTGGGCACTAGTAGAGAAGAGGCGCAAAATTTCTACAATGAATATTTTGAAACTTTTTCGGTCTTGGCTTCATATCTCGACCAGATCAAGGGTGAAGCCGCGAGTAAGGGTTACACCGAAACCTTCTTTGGACGCAGGCGCTACTTCGAGGGCATAAAGTCCAAGATTCCTTACATTCGTGCGCAGGCGGAGCGTATGGCGATAAATGCGCCCATTCAAGGAACAGAGGCGGATGTGATCAAGATCGCCATGAAAAAAGTTGACGATTATCTCAAAAAGGAAAATCTCGAAGATGATGTTTATCCTCTGCTTCAAGTGCATGACGAGCTGGTTTATGAAATCAAAGAAGAAAGAGCCGAGCAGGTCTCGGTTGAAATCCAAAAGATCATGGAGTCGGTCATTGATCCCAAGGATACCAAGGGAGTGGAATTGAAAGCCGAGGCGGCGGTGGGGGATAATTGGGGAGAACTCAATTAGAAGTTGGAATATAGAATTTAGAATTTAGAATAAACACAAAATGCTATATTTATTTTATGGAACTGATCTGGAAATGTCTCGAAAAAAGGCCACTGTTTTGGTAAATTCTTTGCGCGCCAAGAAGCCGGATGCGGACTTCGAGGAAATAAACAGCGAGAATTGGAACACTTATTTGCTAGAGTCGCACCTCGGCGGCCAAGGTCTTTTTTCTAATAAATATATTGTTTATGTGAACCGCGTTACCGATAGTGAACAAGCTCTTGAAGAAATCAAAGATTTTATTCCGGCCATGAATGAGTCCGCGAATATTTTCATTGTTTTGGAAGGCAAACTTAATGCGGAACTCAAGAAAACCTTTCTGAAGAGTTCGGAAAAGATTGTTGAGAGTGAGGCATCGGTCAAAGAGAATAAATTTTTTGCCAAGGGAGAATTTAATATATTTGCCTTGGCTGACGCTCTTGGCAGTCGCGATCGCATGAAGGCATGGATGATTTACCGGGAAGCGGTTGAAAAGGGAAATGAGCCAGAAAGTATTCTAGGTACGCTTTTTTGGCAAGCTAAATCTATGATTTTGGCTGGTAATGCCGGAAGTGTGAATGAAACCGGACTAAATCCTTTTGTCTATGGAAAATCCAAGAGATACGCGGCAAATTATTCTAGTGAAGAAAGAAAAAATCTACTAACAGATATTTTAAAGCTATACCACGATGGTCATCGCGGCATGGTTGACCTCGAAATAGGGATCGAGATGTTGTTGCTCAAATCGTGATCGCAATCTGCCACTGTTGGCCCAGATAAAAACCGAGGAAGAAAACCGCGACGAAAATGACAACCGCGATCAGTTTTGAGTACCAAGTTACTTTGTTCCATTGAATGGACATGGAGGTATTATAACATTTGTGCGCCCAGCTGGATTCGAACCAGCGACCCTCTGCTTAAAAGGCAGGTGCTCTACCGGGCTGAGCTATGAGCGCGTAGTCCACAGCATACAAGTAAATTCACACTTTAGTCAAATGAGGCGGGTGTCCGTTTAGATCTAGAGTGGCATATCGAATCCCCACCAACCGGCACCTGTAAACATGAGAGAAAGCGCCAAGACAAATAAGATCAGAGTGTAATTCAAGCCATCAGTGAGGAAGGCACGCGAGCGAACTTTTCCGATGAGGCAGACGAGGAGCCCGATGGCGGCTATCCCTGCTGCAGCTTGCGTCCAAAGGCCGAGCAAGAGCAGAATGGCGATAATCACTTCGCCCAAATCAATAACTTTTTTACCAGAACTATGGTTCGAATCTCGTAGGCCTTTGTAAGCCCAGAAAAGGAGAATAAAGCCGAGAGTTATGCGGATCAAAAAAGGTGAAAGTTGTTGACAGGAAAGGAGGGTGGGGAAGAGTGAGAGCATATGATTGATTTATGTTTTAATAAGCTTATTATAATTCCTAATTACCTAATTACCTAATTTCTAAATAAATCCCAAAAACCAATGTCCAATATCCGCCTTATTCTCGACAATATCCGCAGTGTCCACAATGTTGGTTCGATTTTTCGCACCGCGGAAACGATTGGCGTATCAAAGATTTATTGTGTCGGCACCACTCCTGTGCCGCTAGATCGTTTTGGCAGGAAACGCAGAGATTTTGCCAAGGTCTCGCTTGGTGCAGAAGAAATGATCAACTGGGAACACGTCGAAGATGGAGTGGAACTTATAAAGCAATTAAAAAAAGACGGATTCTATATAATTTCCGTAGAGCAAGCCGAAGGTTCCATTGATTATCGCAAGGTTGAACCTCGACAAAAGACAGCGCTGATTTTTGGCAACGAAGTTGGTGGTGTTGATAAAAAGTTATTGAAAGCATCTGATTGCATCGCAGAAATTCTGCTTAAAGGCCAAAAGGAGTCACTAAATGTTTCTGTAACAGTAGGAATTGTATTGTTTGGAATATTCCATTAGACGATCCAGCCATTGCTTAAATTCATGTTTTGTTATAGTTTTAGAGTGATTAGTCTGGTGAATTAAGCGGTAGGCGGGACCCCGTACTCTTTGAGTAGTAGTGGACAAACCCGCCTTTTTTATTTGTGTCCTAGCAATTTCTGGTGAACGCTACAAAAGTGCGCACTTCTGGCGCCAACGATTACGCGAGTGATAATACCTCTGCAACCTTTTTTGCCGCATTTCATCCCTGTCTTTCTATATGCCGAATGTTGCTCTTGGAATTTGCCTTTCTCACCATGAATGTTCCTATAGTCCGACATAGAATCACCGCCAAAATCTATTCCTCGCGCCAAAGTTTTCTTGATCGCGTCGAATAAAATCCACATTTTCTTTTCGAGTATATTCTTAACTTGTTCTAATGGATGAATACCAGCGCGCCAGAGTGATTCGTCGGCGTAAATATTGCCGATGCCAGCGATGATCTTTTGTTCCATGAGCACTTGTTTGATTTTGCCATTGGGCCGCAGCGATATGCGAGCCTTGAATTTATCGAAAGTGAATTTTGGATCAAGCGGTTCGGGTCCCAAATCCTTCAAGTGCAGAGTTTTTTCCATTTCATCGGCTTTGATGAGCGTAACCTTGGCGAACTTTCGCGAATCGGATAGTGCCAGCCTTTTCTTATTGGAAAACGTGAGCACAAAATGGATGTGGCGGTTAAAAGGATCCTTTAATGACTCCGGAGTGATTGGAATCCATTTATACACATGTCCGACATGTGTAAAATCAAATACGCCAAACAGAAAGTGTCCGGTCATTTTCATGTGGACCAGAATGACGTCGCCGTCTTTTTTATTATTACTGTTAAGCTCGATAAGGATATTTTTTGCTCGACGCCTGACGCCGACAATTTTTTTGCCAAGCACTTGCTTCTTGAAATATTTGAAATATTCCGGATCGCGGATGGACTCGGAGCCTTTCCAGTAAACACTATTGTAGTCTGACCAAGCGTCGGTAATCGTTAAGCCGATAATGGTCTCCTTGAGGCCGTTTACAGTTGTTTCAACTTCGGGGAGTTCGGGCATAAAAAGTAATAATCAATAACCAAGATACAATAACCAAGGAATACCCAATAATCAAGGAGTACAGAGGTCCGACCTCTGGTATAATACCCATAACTATGCGTTATTACCTAATAGCATTCTTCATTACGGTTATATTCATTTTGCCGTGGTTTGCACTGAATTATCCAGCTGAACTCAACTCTATTACTGGCTTGATTGCCGACAAATGGAATCAGCTGGCTTCGGTAATCGTTGTGCACAATCCCAAAACTGTAGCGGGTCTGCAATCTACATATAATATCGCTGTGCCCAAAGGACTTGCCAAAGTGCGCATCCTGATCGTGCCTGGCCATGAACCAGATTATGGTGGTGCCGAATACGGTTCG
>CAYTUZ010000036.1:430-8115 GCA_964441635.1 uncultured Candidatus Saccharibacteria bacterium | reverse complement strand
GCTCATCCAACTACCTTTATAGCACTCGCTTTAATCAGCGGTTTCCAATACTGGGGTAGTTCTGGAAAAACTCTGAGCATCCCCTCAAGGAAGACGGCAAGGCTCTCGTATACAGGCTGAATCATCACGGCAGGGGCGCGGCTATCTCTCTCTGAATGGTAACCGAGATATCCGACATGATTGATGTGCCCATGCTCATCCTTTACCCAACAGCAAGCTTTAAGTTTGAGCTTGTTGTCCGCAACATTCATCACGTCTGTGAAGACGACCCATTGGCAGGTTTCTGAATCGAAAAGTTCTTCGGTGAGCTCTCTGAAGCCTTTATAATTGGCATTGACGAAACCGAGAACTTGCTTGACCACCTGATCCACGACGTCTTTCATGTGATCCAAATTTTGCGACCCTCGGATTAGTTTCTCCAGAGTTTGATTCGTATTCATTTGTCTATCCCTTATCTCTAACTTGCCTTCTCAGGCGGGTTTATTTTTTCAAGTATCTCTACTTGGTTCAGCATGCATTGTACTCTATATAATAAACTCTGTCAACTTGTGACCTTATCGGGATTCGAACCCGAGTTCCAGGATTGAGAATCCTGTGTCCTAACCAGGCTAGACGATAAGGCCCTTCGCTTCGCTCAGGACCTACGGCTCTGGTAGAGCCTCGGCCCAAAAGCATCAAACCTTCCGCAACCACTCCTCTTCCTGCCGCACCAACAATGTACCCGCTTTCGACGGTTCTTTCAATAGTGCTTTCACGATCCGCTCCATGCGCATAGACTGTGAGCCTTTTATGAGAACAATGTCGTTCGGTTTCACCAATGCAGTCAAGGTCGAGATCGCTTCCGAAGAAGAGTCAAAAGAATGAATATTGTCCGCGGCGAGACCGTGCTCTTGCGCTTCTTCGGCGGAGAGACGCGAGCGCTGGCCAACCGTAACCAAGATCTGCGCCGCGCTCGCAACTTCCCTGCCAACTTTCCGATGTTCTTCCGCGGAATATTTGCCAAGTTCCATCATATCGCCCAATACCGCAATCTTCTTACCCGAGCAAGTAACTTCTCTGAGCGTTAGCAATGCCGCCTCGACCGCATCTGGCGAGGAATTGTAAGAGTCGTCAATAAGAGTTGAATCATTAATACCAGAAAGCACATTCATCCGGCCTTTGGGCGCTTTGTATTCGCCGAGACCTTTGACTATATCCTTGAATGTCATGCCCCGTGTTTTCGCTACCGCCGCCGCGGCCAAAATTGGGTACATGCCCGTCCTGCCCAAAGGATTTTTGTATGTCACCATTTCATTTTTGCCATCGAGATGAATCATGAAGCGCGAAACTAGCCTTTTTCTCAAAATCTCATCCTCAGCTTTGTCATTTTCGTCACGAATGTAATCGTAGGCAAAATCTGCACCGCGCACGCTCGCCTTTTCATTCAAGCCGAAAGTCACGACTGAAATGTCCTTTTTTCCAAGCTCTTCGCCAAGTACGACGATCTTTTCATCATCGACAAATAATACCGCCGTGCCACCTTTCCCGACCGCGCGAACGAGCGAAGCTTTTTCTTCGAAAACTTGCGCTGGCGATTTGAAGAATTCCACATGCACCGGCGTTTCCGAAACACGCGTCAAAACTGCAATGTTCGGATGTAACCATTTCGCCACTCTTTTTATATCACCGGGATGATCCGCGCCGATTTCCAAAATGAGCAGGTCTGGATATTCATTTTTTCTGATAATAAGCTGCAAGCCCTGAACAATATTTTGCCACCAGCCTCTGATATTATGCCAAGCATTCGGCGCGCCGATAAGCGTGAGCGGCAAACCGATCTCACTATTCATACTTTTCTCACTCTTTCTCACATAACGGCTTTGGTTCTCTAAAACCGAATAAATGGCATCTTTGGTTCCAGTTTTGCCCACACTGCCCGTCACGGCAATGATAAAAGGCTTGTACTTTTTTAGTATCAGTCTCGCTTCTATCGTCAAAACCCAAACAATTATTTTTTTTATAATTTTCATTAAATTGATTTACTCATATGGAAATGTGTGTTTCCTTGAATACCTCTAGCCTCGGGTACGACACATCATTTCGTGGCCCATTCGCGGAGCGCTAGCCACAAGGAATAATCTACCATAAATTATCGATCCGGTGGAATATTGTAATAATTGATCAAAAACTTCGCCAGATTATTGAACGGATCCGTGAGCGTCTCCGAAGCATACTGTGCGCCTTTGGGATAGATCTGGTAGAGAAAAACGATGAACTTGGGGTCATAAGCCGGGAAATAACCGAAGAAAGAGTGCAAATATCGGTCAGTATAATAGCCACCATTCACATGATCCGGTATCTGCGCCGTGCCCGTCTTCGCCGCCATGGTATAATGGTCATTTTTGATCTGGCCATTCTTCAGAGCTGTATCAACCACTGTGACCAGCATTGTTGTCACTTGATGCACCGTCTTCGGATCCAAAATCGGCCCGGCTTTTTTTATAGCAACAACATTTTTTGTGCCACCAACATAGTCGATTTCCCGGACGAGGTGCGGTGTGACCAGATATCCACCGTTCGCCAGAATGGAAAGTGCGCGGGTCATTTCCATAGGCGAAACCGCTATGCCTTGGCCATATGAAGCCGTGGCAATGTCGATATCCCTGCCAGCGCTAAGATTTTTTACCAAACCCGTCGCTTCGTTGGGTAGATCGATGCCCGTCTTTTCGCCGAGGCCATAGCTGTCAAAGTATTTTGCCATATTCGCACCGCCCACCTTGAGGCCAACCGTTGCCGCGCCGATATTCAAGGATTGACTAAGAATGGTTTGCATATCTGTTACGCCTCGCGCACGGCCGTCATAGTTCGCGATGGTTTTGCCATTCAAGGTCATGGTGCCAGTGTCATTGTAAGTTGAGGTTGGCGTGATTGCCCCAGTATCAAAGCCGGCCGCCATGGTGAGAGGCTTCATGATCGAGCCCATTTCGTATACATGCTCGACCAGCGGGTTGCCAAAAACCGAAGCATCTTTTACCGCGGAAGTATCATTGCCATTGAATGTCGGAAGCGACGCCATGGCCACGACTTCGCCGTTTGCCGGATTCATGATAATGCCTCCGATCTCGTCTGGATGCCAAGTTTGGCTGGTATCTGACAATATTTTTTCTAGATAACTCTCTACAGTTGGTTCGATCGTGGTCAAAATATCGCCTTCGCCATCATTTCCAGAAAAAACATTGTGCATGCCAGCAAAAAGCTCCGCGAAAATATTGACGCTGGAACCACCGGCCGAACGGGCAAGAACATTCTCATAAGATCGTTCTAGCCCATACTTGCCTTCGACCGTCGAAGTACTCGAGTCTTCGCCGATAATTCCCAAGGTCTGCGAGGCCAGCGTACCACCGGGATAAGAACGCCAAGATTCCAAAGTCTTGTAAAGGCCCGGAATTTGGAGCGAAGCTATGGATGCCGCGGTCGTATCGGAAACTTTGTGTGCCAATTCAGCGTAAGAATCGCCGCTTTTTGCAGATTTCATGAAGGCATTCTGGTCAACCTTGATAAATTCCGACAGCGCCGCGTAGGTTTGAGCTGGATCTGAGACCTGCTTCGGGTTCATATAGAGGAGCGTTCCTTGTTCCACCGTAGCGCCGGCAATACGCGTCCCATCCCTCGAGGTGAGATATATTATGCCGCGGTCAAAAAGCGCATTTGTGGGCTTGCCATATTGCGCTTGCGCTTTGGCATCATATTTCTTGCCTTCTAAGATCTGGATCGTATACAAAGAAGCGAGCAATGCCAATGCCGCCAAAATTATGCCGAAAAATATCAAGCGCGACCTAATCCTTTGTGACGAAGTCATTAGTCTTACAATTGTGACACGACTGTGTTCGCCGCGCCAACCGAACCTGTCCGAGAAATATAAACGGCCACATTGCCTTCATGCAAACCAAAATCTTTGGCCATGTCGGGATTGATCTTATTTGAAAGCGCGATGTATTGCGTGTCCAAACCTTGTACCGAATCTGCTAGTGTCGTCGTCTGCTTTTCCGCATTTTGCGCCGCCACAGTTCGCGTGATCACAAGATACATGTTGTAAGCATACAAAAGCGCCATAACTAAACAGCCTGTAAGCAAAACCTGCGTAACACGCATGCCATGCTCCGCAACTACCGAATATGTTTTCCCAATTACTCTAGTCATTTTATTAAAGTTTTTGAATTATTCTCATTTTTGCGCTCCTCGATCTCGGATTTTCGGCGATCTCTTCATCTGTTGCTCGTATTGGTTTCTTGCTGATTTGCGCGTCGCCTGCCCGTTCTTTGTTTTTATAAAAATCTTTCACGATCTTATCTTCCAAACTGTGAAAGGAAATTACTGCCATTTTGCCGCCTTTGGCCAACCGGCCGTAACCCTTTGCCAAACCCTCTTTGAGCGCATTCAGCTCATCATTTACCGTTATCCTCAAAGCCTGGAATGTCTTGGTTGCCGGATGGATCTTCCATTTGCCTTTCATTCGAGGCATCGCGCCCTTGATAATTTCCGCGAGTTCGCTCGAGGTTTCGATCTGCTTTTTGGCACGATATTCACAAATCTTCTTCGCTATCCTCCGCGCGTAGCGATCTTCACTGTAGCCAAAGATAACATTGGCGATATCTTCCTCTTTCCAGTGGTTAACGATGTCCGTTGCCAAGAATAGATGCTTTGCCGGATCACCAAAAGTCATGATCAAGGGTTCGTCTTTCTGGAATGAAAAGCCCTTGCCGCTCGCTTCCAATTCGTCGGAAGAAATACCTAGGTCAAGCAACATCATGTCGATATTTGGAATGCCGTGCTTGGCTAAAATAACGTCTAGGTTTCGGAAATTGTCATTTTCCAGAATGACTTGTCGAGCTTTGCCTTTCAAGGACTCTTCTGCTCTTCTTATCGCTTTCGGGTCTTGGTCAAGGCCGATTATGTTGACCTCGCCCTTCAAAGCATCCGCAATCGCTAGCGCATGTCCGCAACCGCCCAAAGTGCCGTCGAGATACCAAGGAATTTTGCCGTCAGACGCTTTTTGCGCCGCGAATGCCTCCACTACTTCATGTAAAAGAACTGCCTTATGTACACTTATCTCACTCATCAAATCATGCCGACCGATGCGAGCCGCTCCGCCATCGCTTCGGTCTGCTTGCCGTACTCTTTGCGGTAAGCGATCCAAGCCTCGTTGTTCCAGATTTCCACGCGATTGACTACGCCGACGATAGTAGCTTTGTTCTCGAGATTGGCGTGCTCGCGCAAATGGTCTGGAATGAGCATGCGGCCCGTACCATCAACTTCGACCTCAACCGCTCGTCCGATGACGAGGCGGTTGAAGTTTCGGTTGTCCGCCTGCAACACCGAAGAACTATCTGGTCGTGACAAGCGCTCCACAAATTCTCGCCATCCCTTCGTCGTGAATACAAATAAACAATTATCAACTCCTGGAGCGACGACGACTTGCTGTCCCATTTCTTTTCGAAATTTGGCAGGAAGGGATATCCGACTCTTGTCATCGAAATTATGTTGGTGTTCTCCGATGAGCATATGCCTAAGGGGTAGGAGTGTTATAGAAATTAATATGCTGTGGCACAATAGTTTGTATACCACTTCTTCCCACTTGCCTACTATTCTACACCACTTGGTGCTATCCACACCACACCGCGGGCTGTGGATAACTCTGGCTTTGCAGGAATTGTGAAGCCGGCTCTGAAATTCTAGCCATTGACAAAAAAGTGTTTGTCTGCTAGTGTCTACATGAATAAGCAGTTCTTGGAACAAAAAATGACAGGTTATTCCCTGTCATACAACCATAAGGAGTCTATGAAAGTCAGCTGTTTCGGAAAACTAATTGCGATCATTGTCGCAATCGCCGGCTTCAGCATCACTGCGGAAGCACAGCAGCAAAACACAACCGTCGCATTGCCCGGCTTGAATGTCTCAACCGGACCCGCCGGCACAACAGTCATCGTGAATGGCCAAGTCTACGCATCGAGCTCGAGCACCGGCCCGCTCAAACGAGTGTGCGAGAGGCCGCCGGGAGCAGTGACAGGCAGCGGTAATGGCAACGGCAACAATAATGTTCAGATCGTAACCGTCAATCTGCCGCCTCCGCCACCTCCGCCGCCACGCCCTCAATGTTTCCAACCGGCACCCGCACCTTGCCAACCAGTTGCTCCATCGGTTCAATACGTGATTCCCGATGTCGTCTACTTGGCACCGCGCGCTTGCGAATACCCGCCGCCGCCGGAATGCCGACCGAGGCCGCGAGTCATGACTGGACCTTGGGACTTCTCAAACCCGAACTACTACGACCCGCGCCGATCTTACAGTTACTGGGCACCGTAATTGTCTTTCGTGCCATTTCGCAGCGCTTCAGCCCCCACGGTTGAAGCGCTTTTTCATGCATATTACCGCTTGACAAATCTAGGCAACTCTGGTAGGGTTCGACCAGAGACTTGAATGTCTGACAATCACAAAAACGGCTCTGCAGATAACTTCCGCAGGGCCACAACCATGGAGAAAACAGTATGCTACAGAAACTGACAGGACTCACCTTCAACTCGGCTGACATTAGTTTCAGCTTCGATCATATGATCGGAGCAGAAACTTATTGGGTTTACGTCAAGAGCCCAAATTTCGGCAACGGCAACGTCTATCCTTTGCAGCCAATAACTGCACTGGCTACGGACGTTCCCCGAAAAGTGACCAAGAAGATCGAAGAACTTAACTGCAGCAGCAGTTGCAAAGACCCTCTGCCGCCCGGCCCTTACGAGATCGGCGTACAATATGAATCCAAGGAAGGACCCTCCGATTTCGCAACGTGTCCAATTAAACTCTCTCCGGCTCAAGTTGCCTATCTGGAAGAGTTCCGGAATGGCCCGCCGGCGAAAGTGCCGCCACTGCCCAAAGCCGAAGCGGAAGTTTTGAAGACAGTGAACGCAAGACTTCAGAAACTTGAACTCGGACACGAGACCGTTATGAAGGACATCGAAAAGGCTAACGCCCTCGAAGCCTTGCGCGCAGAGTGTGAAGCTGTGAAGGGGGCAGTAGCCTCCTCGGCGACAAACGCCGCAGAGAGCATCAAGAAACTCGAGGAGCGGGTCGCGCAGGCCGAGACCAAGTTCCAGAATGCGACTTCAAAGTCGACACTGGACGTAGATGAGGCACGCGAAATGCTGGAAAAAGTGTTCGGGAAGCTGGCGAGCGACTTCAAAGAGCAACAAAAGCAAGAGCTCGATCGAGTCTCAAATCAGATCAAGGCCTCGGATGATGCCTGCAAAGCCACACTGGCCGAGATTCGAAAAGAGCTCGATGCCCAAAAAGAGGCTCTCGCCACCGAGGCGAAACAGCGTGAAGCGATCGCCACGACCGTCGAAGACTGGAAAAAGAGTTTGGACGAGCGTTTTGCCGGTATGGAAAAGACCAATGAGAGACTGATCGGCGTGCACGAAAAGACCCTAACAACGCTGGAAGGAATAAACAAAAAACTTTCTGCGCCTAAGCCGGCCGAAACTCCCAAGGCGGAAAAGCCCGGAGTTGTCCAGAACATCAAAGACACGTCCACACCGACTCGCGTCCTCGCGGCGGTAGTGGTACTCTTGCTCGGCTTGCTGCTCTGGAACCTGTGGCCGAAAAACGGCGGTGTGAAGATGGCTTCAGCCGGGGGATTGCCCGCAGCCAATGCAATT
>CAYTUZ010000036.1:0-420 GCA_964441635.1 uncultured Candidatus Saccharibacteria bacterium | reverse complement strand
CGGCATCGACGAAGCCGCGCGAAAAGCGGCCGTCGAACAGGCACTTCGAGCCAACGACGCCATCAAGGAGCGCGATGAAGCAAAAACCGCAGCATCGGTAGCTACCTGGGCTTTGGTCCGAGAGCAAGCTATCCCAAAGATCCTGATCAATGGTCCAGTCGGAGACGGCAACAGCATCATTGCTACGCCGGGTTCCGTGAGCCATGTTAATAGCGGCGTTTGTCCCAAATTGCCGGATTACAACAACGTGCAAGTTGTGAGTTACACTCCGCCGCAACAGACGCAGTGGTACCAGCACAATTGAGCACTAGCACCTTCAGTACCTTAGACATTCACAAACGCCTCGAGAGCAATCTCGAGGTGTTTTAGTAGATTAGCACTCTAATTGCACCGCTTACGTTTTTTCCAAAACATTTGTCT
>CAYTUZ010000035.1:0-8394 GCA_964441635.1 uncultured Candidatus Saccharibacteria bacterium | reverse complement strand
ATATCACCGCGCGACCGGGTACGATCCGAGCGCATTTGCAATTTGTCGAAGGTGCTTACCTGCATACTTGGACTTTCTGGGCAGAACTAGCGATCACATTTGTTGCTATTATAGTATTTTTTAATTCCTAATTACCCAATTTCTAAAACAAAGGATTTTTGACATTTGTCATCGGAGCTTTATTAGAAATTAGGTAATTAGGTAATTAGAAATTTAGGGATCTCGTACATTTACTTGCCTCCAGAACTTTATGTGTTAAGATACGGCATATACAAAAATTGTCGTAATTTACCGAAAACCAAAATCATTTTATGCCTAACATCACTCCCGAAATCGAAGCTTTTGCCCGCATAAAAGTCCTTGGTGTTGGCGGCTCCGGTGGCAATGCTATCAACCATATGATCAACTGCAAGGTCCGTGGCGTCGATTTTATAGCCATCAACGCTGACTCACAGGACCTGCATCGCTCTCTCGCCAAAAAACGCATACATATCGGCAAAAATCTGACTCGCGGCCTCGGTACCGGCATGAATCCTGACATCGGCCGTCGCGCTGCCGAAGAGACTCGCGAAGACATCCAAGAAGCCATCAAAGGCGCTGACATGGTCTTTGTGACTTGTGGCGAAGGCGGTGGCGTGGGTAGTGGCGCTAGTCCGATGGTCGCGCGTATGGCCAAGGAACTCGGCTGTCTCACAGTCGCTGTCGTCACCAAGCCTTTCTTCTTTGAAGGCCGCCAACGTTCGCGCATCGCCGATGCCGGACTAGAAGATCTCCGCAAAGAAGTCGACGCCATCATTGTCATCCCCAACGACCGCTTACTTTCTGCTATCGACAAAGCCACCACTGTCAAAAGTGCTTTTGCGATGTGTGATGAAATCTTGCGCCATGCCGTCGAAGGCATTTCTGACCTCATCACCACTCCCGGCATCATCAATATAGACTTCGCCGACATTCGTACCGTCATGGAAAACGCCGGTTCGGCGCTGATGGGCATAGGCAAGGCCGCCGGCGAAAATCGCGCCATCGAAGCCGCCAAGGCCGCCATCAATTCCCCACTCTTGGATGTTTCTATCACCGGCGCAAAGGGTGTGCTCTTCTCCATTGCTGGCGGTGAAGACCTAACCATGTTCGAAATTCAGGATTCCGCCAAGGTCATTACCGAATCCATCGATCCCGAAGCCAAGATCATCTTTGGAACGGTTCGCGACGACAAGCTCAAGAAAAACGAGATCAAAATTACCGTGATCGCGACCGGTTTCCCCGAAACCAGTTTGGCAGCGGCAAAATCACAAAATAGTGGAGCTCAAGTCGGCGTCACCAGCGAAACCACGATCGAGTCCTTGCTCCGCCGCGGCGGCACCGGAAGTGCCGAACGTGAAAAAGGTAAGATTTTCAATTCTGTAATTGATACCAAAAAAGAAAAAGAACCTGTCAAAGTTGAGGCCAAAAAAGATGAAAAAGCTGACACCGACGACGATGATTGGGGCGCAATACCGGCATTTTTGCGCAGGTCAAAGTTAAAGTAAACCGGGCATTAATAAGTCGAGCTGAGAATATTGCTTATTAATGCTATAGTTTTACCCATGAACAATACCCATGAAAAATTAATACACCTTAGACACACCCTCGCCCACCTTCTCGCCGCCGCAGTTCTTGAACTTTACCCTGATACCAAGCCCACCATCGGTCCCGCCATTGACAATGGCTTTTATTACGACTTTGAATTCTCGAAACCTATCACAAATGACGATTTGGCACAGATCGAAAGGAAAATGAGAAGTATTCTTCCTTCTTGGAAAGAAATGTCTGGAAAAGAAGTCAGTGAAAATGAAGCCAAAGAATTATTCACGAACAATCCTTATAAGATAGAACTTATAAATGAGATTATCTCAAGAAATGAACCGCTAACTATTTATGCGGCTCATGACGGTGACCATTCTAAATTCCAAATTCTAAATTCCAAATTCTTTGACCTATGCCGGGGTGGACATGTTGAAGATCCGGCTAAAGAAATAAAGGCCGACTCATTCCGACTTTCGCATATTGCCGGTGCGTATTGGCGTGGCAGTGAGAAAAATAAGATGCTAACAAGGATTTATGGCCTGGCTTTCAATTCCAAGAAAGAACTGGATGAATACGAAAACATGATGAAAGAAGCGGAAAAGCGCGACCACAAAAAGCTCGGCAGAGAGTTGGATCTATTTACTTTCTCCGATCTCGTCGGCTCAGGACTGCCCTTGTGGACGCCGAGAGGCACGCTCATCAGGAATCTGCTCGATGATTATGTTTGGGAACTTCGCCGTAAGTATGGTTACGAAAAAGTCGAGATTCCGCATATCACCAAGAAGGAACTCTATGAAAAGAGCGGCCACTGGGACAAATTCAAGGATGAACTTTTCCGAATAACCACCCGTGAAGGCCATGAATTTGCCATGAAGCCCATGAATTGCCCGCATCATACGCAAATCTATGCTCGCAAAAAATGGAGCTACCGCGAATTGCCCCAACGCTACGCCAACACCACGACTTGCTACCGAGATGAACAGTCCGGCGAGCTCTCCGGCCTTTCCCGCGTACGCGCTTTTGCCCAAGATGATGCCCACGTTTTTTGCCGGATGAGTCAGGTCAAAGAAGAATTCCTCAAAATTTGGGATATTGTCCATACTTTTTATGGCACATTTGGCTTCGAATTGAAACTGCGTGTTTCTCTTCACGATCCGGCTCAACCGGACAAATATCTTGGTGACAAGGAATTGTGGAAGAAGGCAGAGGATACTTTGATCGAAATCGCCAAAGAAAAGAAAGCTGACTATTACGAGGGTATTGGCGAAGCCGCTTTTTATGGTCCGAAGCTCGACTTCATGGCTAATGATTCTCTGGGCCGGCAGTGGCAGGTCGCCACAATCCAGCTAGACATGGTTCAGCCAGAAAGATTTGACCTCTTTTGTATCAACGAAAAAAGCGAGGAGGAAAGAATTGTTATGATCCACGCCGCTATCATGGGCTCGATCGAACGATTCTTCGCAATACTCATCGAACACACCGCTGGCAATTTCCCTCTTTGGCTCGCGCCTGTCCAAGTCAAAGTCATTCCCGTTGCAGAAGCGCACTTTGAAGCCGCGCAAAAGATTCAACAAACACTTCGAGATGCATTCATTCGAGCGGAAATCGACCTTTCAAACGATGGTTTTGGCAAGAAGATCCGAAATGCGAAGGTTGCTAAGATTCCTTATTTTATAATTATTGGCCAAAAAGATATCGAGGCAAATAAAGTAACGCTGGAGTCGCGCGACAAGGGTCAGATTGGACAACTTTCTCAGGATGATGTAATTCAAAGATTGACAGAAGAAATCAAAGTCCGGAAATAAAATATGCCAGTGCACTCGTTGGAGCACACTGGCATTTTGTTTGCCTAACAAATACGATTCCGATAGGCTGTTTTAAGCTCGGGATACAAAAGCAGGAAACGCTTTCTGGCCTCAGGACTCTCGTATTCGAGAATCTGTAGGATCATTTCACGCTTCATGCCTTCCATTGCTCGATCCACAATCTTCTGTCGAAGATGCTCAACTTTTCGAGTACCGTCCCGACGTTCGATACTATCAAGAAGAGCTTGGAGGATCTCATCGTACTTCTTCTTCATACCAAATCTAACCATTGCACAATGACCGTATCTGTGCAACTGCTGGAAGTAACTCTTCCCTTCTCGGTATATCTTGGCCGATCCAAGCTCCATATCTGACGATGGATCTGATCATTTCGTCAGCATTGTTGCTTGGTTCGCCTATACAAAGAGGGATAAAGCGTTTCCTGTGAAGCATCGTGCGAAGAAACTCAAAAGCTCCACTCCACGACGCTTTGACTTGAACGAATGAAATTGAACCTGCTTTCAGCTTAAGATCTTTGCCGCCATCACGAATTCCTCCGACGACTGTGGCATTGAAGATCTTTGCGTAAGCCAGTTCAAAATCGTCTCCGATAAATTGTCTTGTTGTCATAACGATCGTCTTTCAAAGGTCTTTACCGTAATAGTCTATCATATTGCGGCATGTATGTCAAGCACACAAAAACCCCTATATTTCAAGGGGTTTTTGCTCATATTTGAATATGTATAGTTTTATGACAAAAGCCTTACAATAAGCGCGATAAGCGCCACAACGAGCAGTATGTGAATAAGGCCACCACCAATGTGAAAACTAAAACCGAGAAGCCAGAGAATGACCAAAACTACAATTATTGTCCAAAGCATATTTTTGTTGAAATTAAGCAGAGGCGTAAATGCGACTACATTTACGCTGGGTTGTATAATAACTTGAGCATTGCTAATCCGCGATGAACTTGAACGGTGGTGGCATTTTTTGTTTGCCCCGTAATGAGCGATATCTCTCCGAGCGACAAGCCTCTTTCGAACCTCATGCGCATGATTCTTTCATATTTTTCCGGCAATTGGCGAATCAAGAGAAAAACCATTTTTCCGGCCAAAATATCCGGCACGCTTATTTCGTCACCCGCACTGGGCTCAAAGCCTTTTTCGAGTACCACATCTAGTGAAGCGGTCTTGTGTTTTCGATACTCATCGATGATAAGATTGTTTAGAACATGATAGAGAAAAGCTTTCATGAGATCAATCTTGCCACCTCTGACTAGATATTGCCAAGTCTTCAAAAAAGTGTTTTGAACCAGATCTTCGCTTGTCTCACGGTTATGGACCTTGAAAAAGGCATGTGCACTAAGGCCCTTCTCGTAGCTTGTGTGTGCCGCGGTCATTTCCGAATCCAATTTTGTGTCGTGTTCTGTGGCCATAATGTATTATGCCGTATGTGGGCAAATAATATTACAAGGCTATTACAACGATACTACAACAGTCTCAATACGAAGGAGTAGGTACTTATGGTCCCATTATAGCACATAATTCATTTTGGCGTAAGCTTGTAATAATCAAGAACACCTAACGGCTCCAACTGCAATATGAACACAAATCAAAATAATGCAAAAAAAATAATGCCGACAGTAGGCTCCAACTTCTTCGAACGCTCATGGCAAGAAAGCTGGACATACATCAAAACCGTGGTTGACGTCGTGCATGAGCCCGTTCTGATCCTCAACAAAGATCTTTGTGTCGTCGCGGCTAATGAGCCCTTTTACAAGACATTTCAAGTTTTGCCGAAAGAAACCGAAAACAAGGTCGTCTATGAGCTCGGCAACGGCCAGTGGAATATTCCCTCTTTGAGAAAACTACTGGAAGATATTCTGCCGAAAAGCTCCTTCTTCAAAGGTTTCGAGGTCAGCCACGACTTCCCTGTTATCGGACACAAAGTCATGATCCTAAACGCCCGACAAATTCATGTCAAAAAAGAAATTACCACCGATATATTTCCAGCCATCATCCTCCTCGCCATAGAAGATGTCACAGAACTCATGACAGTTGCCAAAAAACTTTCAGACCATTCTAACTTTTTTGAAACTAGGCTTACGGAGCAAACAAAGGAAATGAGAAACCAAATCGCAAAACTGGAAAATCAAGTCAGAGAGCTTCAAATACAAATTCCAATTCCAAAGAAATAATAAGTTGCACCTATTATTTCTGTAATAAATCTCGATATTTCGCGGCATCCATGTACAGGTATACATGGGTTCGGTCGGTTGTAGTGCCTATTATAAATTTCAGTTAATCAACAACGCATATATGACAAATATACTACAAACGAAACAGCTTGACGTACAACGGATTGGCATTACTACAATGGGTATATTCACAATATTGATTTTTACAATGTTTTTTTCCATTCGTCCCGCACACGCCGATATTTCCAGCCAATCCGGCATCGGTTCCTCTGGAAACAATGTAACCGAATTGCAACAATTTTTGGCGACAAATTCTCAAATTTACCCAGATGGCAGAGTTACGGGATATTTTGGTCCGCTTACTCAAGCGGCAGTCAGACAATTCCAGACCAACTATGACATTTCTCAAGTCGGCATGGTCGGACCGGAAACGCTCGCAAGAATGAACGGGGTCATAAACTCCGGCCTTGGCCTTGATATTTCCGCCCCTGTTATTAGTAACCTCTCGGTCCAAACCTCCGGAAACGGTGCCCAAGTGAGTTGGAACACCAACACCCTAGCATACGGTAAGGTCTTCTACAGCACTCAACCACTCTCCATAGCAGACGCACAGACGAGTTTTCTCGCGCCTTATGTGAGCGGCGCAGTTACAAGTAACGCAACAAACGGATATTCGCAAAGCATCACGCTTTCAAATCTCCAACCGAATACAACATATTACTCTCTGGTGGAAGCTTCTGATTCTTCCGGCAATGTATCAGTTGCTTGGCTCGGCACATTTCACACAAATCAGTTCTAAATCTGAATTGATCTCGTATCAAGCAAACAAAAACCCCTTGAAGAAGGGGTTTTTGTTTAGACTTTTTTGGAGCTACACCCGCTTTATATCTTTTGTCTATTGAACAAGAGATACATAACCGTGGCAAAGAGAACCAAGATCACTAGAGCGGCAACCCAACCCCAAGGCACATTGGCCAGAGTATAGTTTACCGTCGAAGCGGTTTGGCTCTGATTTTGCGGCTGCAACTGAACAACTGGAGATGCTGAAGGTGTAGGCTGTGAAGCATTTTGCTTTACCTGCAAATTCTGCTTCTCTGACTGAACGATTTCAACATTCTTCGTATAGATTACAACTTTCGGAGTCTTGATAATCGTTTTTGCGCTTTTAACAACAGTCACAGACTTTACCGGCACTGACCTTACAGGCGATTGTACCTGAACAGGAGTCGGCATATAGACTGGAACCGCTACAGGCGTATAAACAGGCTGATAGACTACTGGTATCGCAACCGTGACATTGTTGACACAATATTGCGTCACACGTTGGTTGTCACCGGAATAAACCGTGACTGAAGCGGACTTCGATCCGGGATAATTGTAGGCAAGAGCAATTGATTGGCCATAACCACTCAAATTGTCAGAACCAGACCAAGTATAGGAGTAGTTGCCATTACCGCCAGAAACATAGGCGCTCCAAGCTACTTGCTGGCCAACAGTCGTATAGTTGGTATTTGCCGAGCAGGAGACAGAAAGTTGCGGATAGACCGGAACTGGAATATAGACCGGCACAGGGACTTGCACAACTACTGGTACAGGAATTTGAACCTGAACTGGTTGAGGCACATAAACTGGCAGAGGATTGCCGTTGTATCCGTAAGCACCATATGCGGTAGTACCAGCTGGGTTGTAAGTACCGTAGCCGTCATAGCCGTAGCCATAGGCATGGGCAAAAAGCGGCATAACGAGCAATGCCAAGCCAAAAAGCATGATTTTTGATAAGTTTTTCATATGTTTTTACAATAATGACTAACATCGCTATTGTATACTAAGCCTTTACACTTGTCAAGTACTATTGTGAAGATAGGTAGCTTTTGCGGTGAATAGGTAAAATGCCATATTTTTTGATGGCTTGATAGTGTTTTTTGGTGCCATAGCCTTTGTGAACCTCAAATTCGTACTTTGGATATTGTTTTGCCAATCTGCACATCTTTCTATCTCTTAGTACCTTTGCACAGATTGAAGCAAGTGCTATCAGCGGCTCACTTTCATCGCCACCGATGATAGTTTTTTGATTTGAATATTTAACCGGAGCTCTTAGTAGCCCGTCGAGCTTTATTGTTGATTGAAGCAAGCAAAAGCCTTGCTTGTTCAACTTTTTCAGGCAGCGAGCAATCGATAAAGAAACTGCCTTACTTATTCCCTGCTTATCTATTACAACCTCACTACAAAATGAAACTGCAAACCCCAGTTTATTTAAATCTTGTAATTCTTTGATCTGCTTAAACCATCCCTCTCTTTGTTTTTGTGATAATTGCTTCGATTCTTTCACTCCTTTGAACTGCTTTAACATTGCTTTTGACTTGATAGCAAAAGCACCGACAGCAACCGGTCCAGCTAATGGGCCGCGACCCGCTTCATCAATACCAATCATTATTTTCTCCATGACTTTATTCTAACATCATTCGAAATTTGTACTTGGAAATTGGAAATTATCCCGCTATACTGCCCTTATGAGCAAGTTTACACATTTGCACGTCCACTCCCACTATTCGCTCTTGACCGCTTTGCCAAAAATTGATGAGTTGGTTAAAGCTGCCAAAGCATTTGGCATGACTTCTCTGGCACTGACTGATAACGGAAACCTTTATGGCGCCATCGAATTTTATAAGCTTTGTAAAAAGAAGGAGTTAAAACCGATCATCGGTGTGGATTTCTATGTTGCGGAGCGCACGAGGCATGACAAAGAAGCTGGAATTGATAATCGTCGCACACGCTTGGTTCTGTTAGCTCAAAATGAAATCGGATACAAAAATCTCATAAAACTAGTGA
>CAYTUZ010000034.1:0-8448 GCA_964441635.1 uncultured Candidatus Saccharibacteria bacterium | reverse complement strand
CCGTCTCTTCGATCGTGTCCGGATGAGGAAAGAAGATAATATCATTCTTCCCCGTGGTTCGAGCGAGACAGAACTTGTAAGGCACATGAAACGTGAGCAGATTGGTGTTAGGACCAATCATCGCATAGAGCGTAACCGGTATCGGACACTCACTGGTTAGCATGCGCTTTTCTATGTAACTAGCATCGTCGACTGGCGGTTTGGGATTATTGCCCATTTCCGCCACATGGACGACACCGCCGTTTATGGCTGCTTCACCACCAGTGTGAAAATTCTCTTTGTAGGAATCCTCACCCGTCACATCTTCCCGGTTATGCACATGGTTGTCGATGAAGCCTGAAAAAATCCACGCTCCTCGTTCAATCACGATATCGGCGTTCGTGTTGAATGCCTCGATGCCGCATATAAGTCCGGTCATTCGGTCGATCACTACCGTAGCTTCGAACATGTGGTCATTATTTACACATGTTCCTGCTATCCGCAAAGTTCTACTTTCCATATAACCGCCTTTCTTTCAATTATTGTGATTGTTGTCCAAGATCAAGCCTTGAACTTGTTGTGCCTTTTCCATTTCCACGAAACGGGTCGGCCGACAAGGGTTGGTGAACAATTGCCAGAATTTCCAGTTTGCGTCCGGCAGATGGAGAGTGCCGAAGCTTACGGCGCTCGCGCCGAATTCCCTAGCCCTACCTATATCTTCGTACTCCATGATACTAGACGCTATGAGCGGCATTTCTGACACTGCGAGATGAATCTCATGCATTACCGGCCAGTTGAAACGCTGAAGCGGCTTACCAGAAACTCCGCCACCTCCGCCGCCAACGCGCTTTTGCAGTCTATGAAGCGGACTTCGCTTGCCCGGGAATACTTTTTCCCAAGCCAAGGTATTGAACGAAATCGCTTCAATAACACCCACTAGCCTTCGTGCAATCTCCACGCAATCTTGATCTGCAGAAAGCTTGAGAATGAGCGGATGCCGCGAAACTTCTTCTGTACCCATGGCTGTGTGGACAATATCTTCGGTAGTCGGTTTTCCGTATCCGGTATTCGGACAGGATGGGTTGAGCTCGATCGCGGCCAAGTGAAAATCGTTCAATTGGCTCGCCATATGGATCACATGCCTCGGTTCGCCATGAAGCGAAACAATGAAATCGAAATCATTGAACCGCAAATGCGGCGCGACTTTGCAAAGCCACCAATAGAAACCGGGGTTAGTAAGCCCGACTTTGTTGACTGCGCCGCCTTTGATGATACGTACGCACTCCCAAGGCTTCCACCAGCACAAGTTGCCTCGGCGCGGTTCGAAGGTCAGGCTTTTCAGCACAATGCCGAAAAGCTCACGTTTGATAAGATCGAGCCGGATTAGCGGCCAGTCCCAGAGCCAGCCCTTGCCATCGAAGGCCAAGGAACCGCTGGCCAGAAATTTATCGATATTACGACCGTTTGAGAACTTAATCATAATTGACCCCTCAGGTTGATTGTTAAAAAACTCTTTCTAGCTTGATACTAATCAAAAAACGGATAAAAGCAAATGTCCATATCCTTCTAGAATGTATATAATATAGTTATGATCAAATATATTTTGAGATCATTATTCCAAACCATATTGGTGTTGTTGTGCACCGCTCTTGCAATCGGCGCAATTTTTCAGCATTACAATTATGTCGCGCCAAAGAGCCTGCGTGAATTTGAAAGAGCAATTTGGCCGCCAGCACCATGCAGTGAACCGATAACTTACAGCTTAGGAACAATCGACAATCGTTTTGGAGCTAGTGAGCCAGACCTTTTGGCAGCTATCGACAAGGCCAGTTCGATCTGGGGCGGGGCGATCGATCGAAAACTTTTCCAGTATTCTACAACTTCGCCGGACATGCTGATCAATTTTGTTTATGACTATCGTCAACAAGCAACGAGTGATCGCGGCAAGCTTGATAGCGTCATCAATAGTGACAAGGCCGGCTACGATACGCTCAAAGCAAAATACAATAATCTTTACCAAAATTACACGCTGGAGAAGACAAAAGTCCAAGCCGACCTCGATGCTTACAATGTGTCAAAACAAAACTATCAAAGTCAGGTTGACTATTGGAATGCTCACGGTGGCGCGCCAGCCGAGCAATATCAAAAGCTTCAAAATGATTTGGCAGCACTGAACCTTCAAGGCAAAACCTTGAATGCCGAACAAGCGACATCCAACAAATTGGTTGACACCTTGAATGCCACCGTAAACGTTCTCAATCGCCTTTCTCATGAACTCAACCTAAACGTCAACGATTACAATACTATCGGCTCTTCAGCCGGCGAAGAATTTAGCGAAGCAGAGTATGTCGAAGACGTAAATGGCCGGCGCATCGATGTCTACGAATTTGATAGTCAAACACAACTGGTGCGCGTCTTGGAGCATGAACTCGGCCACGCCCTCGGTCTTGCCCATGTGGAAGATCCGAATGCGATCATGTATCGCTTGAATCAAGGCCAGAATGAAAATCTAGCCGCGGCAGATATTTCCGAACTCAAACAAATTTGCCAAATTGACGCCAAGAACAAATAGCCTATAATTGGCAAATATGAAAATCCTAGTCGTTGAAGACGACAGTGCGCTCGCAAACATGATCCGGGCCGGATTGGTATCGGAATATCACATGGTTGAAATCGCCAAAGACGGCGCCGAAGGATCATTTCTTGCGCGGAACTACGACTATGACGCCATCATTCTCGACTATTCCCTGCCAAAAAAAGACGGCCTCGCAGTCTGTCGTGAAGTGCGCAAGGCTGGCAAAGTTACGCCGATTATTTTCTTGACTGTCACCGACGACATCGAGACCAAACTCGCCGCTTTCGATTGTGGCGTCGACGACTACGTAACCAAGCCTTTTTCGCTCCAAGAATTGTGTGCTCGGATCAAAGCCTTGGCACGCAGACCGGCCGCGGTAAAAACACCTCTGGTCTCTATTGCCGATCTGGTTTTCGATACCGACCAACAGATCGTGCGACGCAGTTCCAAGCTTATCCGCCTGACTCACAAGGAACTAGGTCTCCTCGAATACATGGCGAAACATGCGGGCGTGGTACTGTCGCGAGCAATGATCATGGAGCATGTCTGGAGTGCCGAGAGTGACGTGCTCTCGAATACCATTGAAGCGCACATTCGGAATTTGCGCCGGAAATTGAACGGCCGAAACCGCCCGGACCTAATCGCCAACATTCAAGGCCGTGGTTATGTCCTCGATACGCCGCAAAATCTGAAGAAGTTGCTAGAAGCGTGAGGTCGGCAAGGAGGAGCACCAAACATGATGTCTCCGGAGTCCCGCTCGTAAATACCGGCATTTTAACAAAGCTCGCCCTACAGGGATTCGGTCGAGCTTTGGAAAATGCAGCGGTATTTACCACGCGGGAGAAATCCTCGACACCATGTTTGGTGCTCCTCCTTGCCGACCGCGCGATATGAACCACTGCCCGCCTGCAAGGAAAGCACTCCTCCCAATTCCAAAAATTGAGTACTGATACAGGCCAGAACAGCAGGAAGTTTCCATTTTTGGAATTGGGAGGAGTGCTTTCCTTGCAGGCGGGCTAAAAAATTCATACTTTTTTTATCAAAAATTCAGCGTTTTTTCATAACTATTTGATACGATATTGTCACTATGTTGTCGACATAGTCCTTATCAATAACCTCTTTTGTGATGAATGGTGTGCAAAAGGCTGGCAGGCCTTTCCATAAGTACAATACCGCGCGGCTTCTACCCGCGCGGTTTGCGTAGCGCGGAAAAGACTAAATCAGCTTCTGCTGGATATCTGCTACCGCAGTGGAAGTAAGAGCAGTTTTCCTCTGCACATCGCGCGCCGCTTTGCGGTAAGCGCAAAAATCACATTCGGACGACGAAGTTGGAATAGCATCATTCATCAAGCATTCCTTGATCTTGAAAAGTGTAGGTTCTAGCCATGACGGATCACCCTCGCAAGGCAAGAGCACCACGTCAAATTCCAGTTTCTTATCAAAAGCCGCCGCGTCTTTATTGCCATTCACGTAAACAAAATAGCCGGTATCCGAGACTTTGAAGTCATTTTTTCGCAATAACCACTGATAGACCTCCATTTGCCGCTTGTATTGCGCGCCTAGATTGCCATCGAGAGTGATCTCGTCACGTTTGGAAGTGGCTTTGTAGTCGACGACGATTAGTTCTTCTTTGGGATTGATCCATACATCATCGACACCACCACGAACCGAAAGATTGGTTTCCGGATGAAGATACTCAATACCTTTTCGAAGCGAATCGCGCCATTCATCCATTTTGGGATGGTTGAATGGTATAGCATCTATTGCATAAGTTTCCATGAATGGATGCTTGGTTCCCGCGAACCTGTGAGTGTCGAATTCTTTTTTGAGCAATTCGTCCACGGCGACATTCAAGGTCAAAGGGAAAGAAGGTGGTCGTCCAACACCCAAACGCACGTCTAGGTAAAAACACAAAGGACAGCTGACAAACAAATCAACTTTGCTCCGGCTGATCCGAAAAGGTTCTTTGCTATTGGGCTCAAAAATATTCCGAGTGCGGTGCGGCCTGTAGTATTCGGACATTCCTCAAGTTTACAGGCAACGCTCAAAAATTGGAAGCGAATTTTCCAAAATTTGAAATTATATTGTAACTGTGTTATCAATAATACGGAAAGGAGGCGATGAAAAATGCATAAAGTACGCCTTATTGGTCCCCAAACCCCTCGTTTGAAATGGCTTTTCCGCACGGTCAATTATGAAATTGGCCGCCGTAACGAACATTTAGTAATAGAGGCTTTCGAAATTGCAAAAAAGGTCGGCGAGATTCCTGATTGGCTTTACTGCTGGGAGCTTCATGAACCTTTCTCGTCTTTTGATCACAATGGCATTGACATCACTTTTATGACCGACGTGAATAATATTTACGTACAAGTCAAAAGCTCCGAGCATTTCGCGGACATCTTTCGCGAGGAATGCATCCGGCGCCGAAAGCGAATCGTCATCGTTGTCATTGACATCGAAGAACCGCTCACGGACATCTTCACCAAGGTTTTGGCAGGAATTGGAAAAGAGCGCGACACAATTCTTGCCTTGCGAGCTTAATTGCTTTCGGTTCAGATTTCACAAGCGGCTTCTTCATAGAGGCCGCTTTTTTAATTATTTTTTACAGTCACTGTCTTCATGACCACGTCCGTAACCGGCTTGTCATTGGCTCCAGTAGGGACCGCGACTATAGCATCTACGACATCCATTCCAGAAATGACTTTGCCAAAGATACTGTAGCTGTGCGGTAAAGCATTGTCAGCCTGCATAATGAAGAATTGGCTGCCATTAGTATTGGGCCCTGAATTGGCCATAGCGACCGTACCGCGGACATAGCCGGTTTTGTAAGAAACTGTGCTCGGGTCCAATTCATCGGCAAACTTGTAACCCGGACCGCCCATGCCAGTCCCTGTCGGATCGCCGCCTTGGATCATAAAGCCTTTGATGACGCGGTGGAAGATGAGACCATTATAAAAGCTTTTGTTCGCCAAAGTGACAAAGTTCGCCACAGTTTTTGGCGCGTCAGCATCATAAGTCTCGAATGCGATCGTGCCTTTGCTGGTTTCGATGGTGATGGTATGCATAAAGTTTTTTACGGTTGCATTATTACTAGTATTTGGGCTTACAGTTTGAGTAGGCTGTGAAGTGTTTGCTGCGGCTCCAGTTTGATTTTGTGTCGAATAAGCGGCGGTGGTCGATGTTGCCGTGGAATCCGTCGATGAAGCGTTCAATAATTCATCAGGACCTTTGGGAAACCCTGAACTATGGTCTAGGAAAAACCATGCGACTCCGATAACTACGATAATTATCACGCCTGCTAGCCACGTATTTTTGGTCATGTTTTATTCTTAATTCTTAATGTGATTAGAGATTATACAGTTCTTTGGCTTTGGCGACAACCAGATTCTTGGCTTCGGCAAGCGGCATATTCAAGATTGCCCCCGCCGCCGCCTTGTGCCCACCACCACCCAAAGCTGCTGCCAATTTTGAAACATCATATTTTTCGCTGTCATGCGTACGGAAACTAGCGCGAATTTTGCCGGCTTCGACTTCGAATAATGTCCCTACGACTTCCCAATCGGAAACCCGATTCAAGATGGGCGATATTTCTCCGGCACGAACATCAGCAACTGGGATACCCTTTTCCCTGATAGCCGACGCGGAAACAACAGAAAGTGCCATTTTACCGCCAAAGAAAGTCTCCACAGAATTAAAAGCTAGGCCTTGCATATATATGTACTCGGGCTTATTGGAATTTTTCATGACAGCAATCGTTTTTGAAATTGAAGGCGTATGCTTTATGAGCTCTGCCGCGATTTCAAAAGTTTTTGCTGTAACTCCTTCATATTGGAAGCCACCAGTATCGGTGTATATTCCCATGAATAAATTGGTAGCGATTTCCATATTCATCTTTATCTGCCAAAGGCCGAAAAGTTCAAAAAGGATTTGACTAACTGCTGGGTAACTCGCTTCGACCAAATTCAAGTCGGCATATCCAATATCGGTAGCGTGATGGTCAATGACAACCGAACGAATAGCCAAAGGAAATTGAACCGGCTTGAACCGGCTGATTTGCTCGGTCGAGGCGCTATCCAAAATCAGAAATAAATCGTAATCTGCTAGGTTTATTTCAAAGAAATTCTTTTTTACGATCTCTTTTGCTCCCGGAAAATGCATGAAACCCTCTGGTATTTCTGAATCACCTTTTATGACCGTCGCTTTTTTGCCCAACTGCTCCAGAGCAAATTTCATAGCCAAAGCGGAACCGACCGAGTCTGGGTCGGGCGAAGGATGGCAGTGCAACAAAATCGAACTGGCTTTTTTTATTTATGCCAGAATTAAAGGCGCTTTCTCCAATATGACCGGCGAGATTTTGGTATCCATTACTGTATCATCCACTATCCGCGAATTATTTTCAACTTTTTAATGCTAATAATGCTTTTTGGTCTAGGAATGGCGATGCGCCACAAGCAAACATAGTTTTGTATGGTTCTGCGGAGTCCCGCTCGTAAATACCGGCATTTTCACAAAGCTCGCCCTACAAGGATTCGGTCGAGCTTTGGAAAATGCGCGGTATTTACCACGCGGGAGAAATCCTCGAACCATACAAAACTATGTTTGCTTGCGGCGCTCGAGAGATTAATTATTGAAACACTACTGGAATTTCGACAGCGGCCTCTTTTGCTGGGTCACCTGATGGGTTATCTTTTTTGAATATAACTGCACCATGTTCGTTCACCGTACCAGCTTTGATATCGGCGGGTTTGGTAAAAGTTATTGTTCCTTCAAACGGCACGAAGTTCGTGGTCATCCAATCTGACGTGGCTCGCGCCTGACCTTGGCCGATGATTTTGCCATCCCAATCCACGATTACGATCGGAAAGGTTGCCTCGAAGTACCAATTGCCTCGCGCTTCGCCTTTGACCACGATGGGCGATTTTATACCATCATTTGGCGCTGGGTATGTGACATGAATGAGGTTGCTTTGTGAATTGTCTTCCAAAACTGGGCCGCTTTGCTCGACTTTTACGTAAACACCAAAGACAACAAGAGCTAAAACAATAGCACCGAGGATCAAATATAGCTTTTTCATAAAATAATCATAGCACAATTCAAGTAAAAAAAAGGAAATAAAAATGCCGCTCGGGGTCATGTCAGGAGACACAACACAACGAGCGGCGGGCCGTCGAATTTCTAGGAATTCGGTAAACCCTGGCCCCGTATGAACGAGTGCCCTTTGAGTGGCCGACTTTTTTCAAACCTTCAACAATAAGGCCGGGGCGCCGAGACGATCAGCACCAGTCTCGCAAGATGCAAGCGCTTCATCCTGCCGATGAGACCCATCAGCAAGGAGCGACATCCGCAACGACGTGAGTGCCTATTGCTCCGTTACCGGACGACGTAGTCGAACGGTGGGCTAATGCTCTCGGCACCCCGGCGTGTTTCTGAAGTTGGATCCATCCTTTCATTGCCGTCATGGAACTTTGCATAATTCCACTTGAGAACTGGTGAGCTTGCGCTCGGCTCCAATTCCACAGCAGTTTTGCGGTCTTTCAAGAAGAGAACATCTTCGTAAACCCCGCGAGAGTTGCATCCTAACGCGAGAAAACTCGAAGAAGTTTTAAAACTCTCTTCTTAGGTTCAAGCCACGGAATACGCAGATTCCTACTAGCCTAACCAGACTCTTGGAGCGTAATGTACTATTTTGCCCCTAAGGTCGCTTGCGTCAAGATGGGATCCTTCAAAAATCACCCTGACACGCGCTCCACCATGACTTCAAGACTTAAAATCAAGGTGGAACGAGTGTCAGTTAAGATCACACCAATTCAAAGAACATTATGCCAAAAGCATAGCATACCCACAGATTCTGTCAACTATTTTTGCAACTTGTTGCGCTTGATAATGAAATAGGT
>CAYTUZ010000033.1:0-8475 GCA_964441635.1 uncultured Candidatus Saccharibacteria bacterium | reverse complement strand
AGGCGAACGTCTGTTCGAGAACGAGTATGTGCGCACGCGCACTTTCGGCCCGGATGGTGACCACGTCCGCGTCGGCGACGTCCCTTCCGGCGGCCTCCACGTCGCCTACTATTGGGACGGCCGCTGCCGCGACTGCATCGGTCTTTCGTCCGCTAGGAAGCAAGATTCTTGATACCTTGAGTACTTGTTTCTTTTGTTCCCTTGAGCCTTCGCGATATTTTTGCGGAGGCTCTTTCTTTTTCATATAAAAAAAGCTAATGTTATTTTCATCTTGCTAATGTAGCTTGGATTACGGTTCAAGCTCGCGAGATATCTCACCTTGAGATATCGCCAGAGTGCCAGTAGTCCACGGATTACGGCAGAGCGCGATTTAGGATAGAGAGAACTTCTTGCTCGCTTCTTGTGGAGGTGTTTTGAAAAAGACTGCTCCCAAATAAAATTCAGAGACGGGAGGACATGAACCTGTAAAGGTAGTAAACCTCGATTCTCGGTGACACGGACGGAAACGAGCAATATTTCGACCCGGATGGTAACCACGTCAACGTCGGCAACTTCAATTCCGGCGGCCTCAACGTCAACAACTATTGGGACGACAACTGCAACGACTACATCGGTCTTTCGTCCGCTAGGCAGTCATAGCTCTATCCAGGAAACTCCCGCAAAAAAGTGGGAGTTTCTGCTAACGCTCTTTAGTCGATTTTATCCAACCTCCAAGCATCCTTCCGATTTCGTCTAAATTTGCTTCGATGACAATGTATTTCTTGGCGTCAATCGCTTTGATATCCTTCATGAGGCGAATACAGACTCGCAGAAAATTTAGCTCTATACTTGTCTTCTCCAAGGTCGGCAATTTCTCTGATTTTGACTGCTGACTGGCGAACAATATGCCCTCCAATACCTTGATTAGCAGACTCTCGCATTTTTGCCAGAGCGTATATCGGTCTTGCTTGGGTACAGTGAGGCGAAGAACGTAAAAATCTTTGTACAGATCGTAGGATTTCTTGAAGATAGGTATGTCTAAGATATTCATATATGAAAATTTATAAAGATTTATATTGGTCGATAATTTCTCCCCAAACACTTTTTCGTGCGTGGGAGATATTCAGGTCTGATAAGTGGAAAAAGCCCGACGTTGCCGCTTTTGAAGTCGGTCTTGAGCGGAATATTTTTGGTCTCTATAGAGATTTGAAAGCCAGAACATACAAACACGGGCCATACAGAGGATTTTGGATTCATGACCCAAAGCTTAGGAGAATCCATAAGGCCATGGTGCGAGATCGGGTACTCCATCATGCTGTCTACACAGTTATATACCCAATCTTTGAAAAGTCTTTTATCAGTAGTTCCTTTTCCTGTCGCATCAACAAGGGGAGTCACAAAGGAGTTTGTTATTTGAAAGATGTTGTCAGGAAAGTAAGTCGCAATTATACAAAAAAATGTTTTGTTCTCAAATGCGACATCCAAAAATTCTTTGATAATGTCGATCACGACATTCTTATTGGAATAATCAGAAAAAGAATAAAGGACGTAGCCGCGCTGGAACTTATTGAGAAAATCATCGCAAGCTATTATTGTGGCGTTACCGAGAGAGAGAGAGAGAGAGAGAGAGTAAGACTCTGCCGCGAAAAGGCATACCCATCGGCAATCTGACGAGCCAACTTTTCGCCAACATTTACATGAATGAATTTGATCAGTTTGTTAAGCATGAATTGAAAGTGAAATATTATGCGCGATATACCGATGATTTTGTAATCATTTCCGATAATGAAGAATACCTTAAAGGTTTATTACCAAAATTGCAAGAATTCCTAGAGAAAAAGCTTTTGATTTCTCTTCATCCAAATAAAGTCAGCATAAGGCCATACAATCGTGGTGTTGATTTTCTTGGTTATGTCGTCTTGCCGCACCATATTAAGTTGCGTACAAAGACCAAGAATAGGATGATCAGGAAATTGAAACTGCGTGTTCTGGAGTACAAAAGTGGAAATCTTACTGAAGACAAATTAAAAGCATCATTGATTTCATATTTGGGCGTATTGTCACATGCAGATGCGCAAGAGCTTCGTCAGAAAGTATTGAATGACTTTTTCTTTTGGCTAAGCGAATGATCTTAAATTATTTTAAATCGACCATGCTCTTGACCGGAATAATTGACGGAGTAAACTGTGAGTATGAAAAAGCTTTCACTTAAAAGCCTTGTCTGGAAAGAGGGGAAATACTATGTTTCTCATGCTCTAAATTTTGACTTGTCTAGTTTTGGAAAAACTCGCCGAGAGGCTTTGAAAAATTTGATTGAAGCACTCGAACTATACTTAGAAGATAGTCCGAAGATCGAGGCTCGAGAGGTTACTAGGCCGACAATCATGAAGAATATTGTCATGTATGCCTAGGCTTTTTAGTTCTAAGCATATTGTGAATATTCTTGAAAAGAACGGCTTCTTTTTCGTGTCTCAAAAGGGAAGCCATGCGAAATACGTCAAAAACAATAAGGATATTCGTTTGATCGTAATAGTACCCGCAAACAGGAAGGAGATTCCTCAAGGAACATTCCATTCGATTTTGAAACAATCAGCTCTCAAGAAAGCAGATTTTGAATAATAGTTTCTACAAAAACCTCCTGACTAGTTTTATGAGCTTTTCCGGTATCTTTTCCAGAAAAAACCTATTTTTCCACTCCTCACGGTTCACTTCTTTGGAATCATTCATGTCATGCACGAAATGAGAGGCTAATTCTTCGCAAAATTTGGCATTGGTCGAGATGATACTGGCCTCGAAGTTGTAGAGCAAGCTGATCTGGTCCAAATTCATGGTGCCGACCGAAGCCCAAGTGTCGTCGATCGCGACAGCTTTGCTGTGTATCATATTGCCATTGCCACGGTAGAGGAAAATGCGTACGCCGGCTTCGAGTAGGGTGTTGAAGAAGGATCGCGCGCCCAGGTCGACTGCGAAATGGTCGGAATTTTCCGGAATGACTAGCCGGACATCGACACCGCGCATGGCTGCCAATTTTAACGCGTGAGCGAGTCTATGTGTCGGCACGAAATATGGCGTTGTGATGTAAATATATCTTTGGGCATCTCTCACGGCCTTTAGCAGTTCGGAATAAATATGGCGCCGGCCGGGTGCGGGGAAGTTGGTGACATAACGGAATTCAGGGTCGCGAGAACGCTCTCTTTTCGGAAATTGATTGTTATGCCGCGCGCGCTCCCACATGCGGCTAAAAGCATTTTGCATTTCAGCCACCACCGGACCTTCCAAGCGCACATTCACATCTCGCCAGTTTTTCATCTGATCTTGCACGCAAATACTGCCGGTGTAGCCGACTTTTTCATCGACGACCAGAGTTCTCCTGTGGTTTCGCAGAAACCATGATCGGAAGTTTTGCACCTTGAAGTAACTGGGAATGAGTGTTTTCCAAAAAAGGAGCTCGATGCCTTTTTTCCTCAAGTCTTCAACAATATTCGAACCCCAAAAAGTAAAACTGCCAGCGGCATCCCAGAGAAATCTGACCTTGACGCCATTTGCGGCTCTTTCGGCGCAGATATCGATGAGCCGATTGCCAAAATCATCAGCGGCAAAGATGAATTGCTCGAGATCAATGCTGGTTTTGGCATTGGCGCAGTCATGAAGCATAGAAAGCCAAACGTCTTCATTTGTGGCATATAGCGTCCAGTTTGTTTGTGAAGCCATCGGCTTTAGTCTATCATAATAGCCATGGCTACTTTAATCGATAACAAAAAGGCGCATTTTGACTATGAAATCCTCGAAAAGTATGAGGCGGGTATAGAGTTGCTCGGCTTTGAAGTAAAAGCGCTAAAAAACCACAAAGGCTCGCTCGAAGGCGCGTATACAATAGTTCGTGGCGGCGAAGCTTTCGTAGTGAATATGCTCATTTCGCCTTATCAAGAAAAAAACACGCCTAGCGGATACGAACCACGACGCATGAGAAGGCTATTATTGTCCAAAATGGAGATTGCTGATATGGCCGGTATGGAAAAGAACTTGACAATAGTGCCAATTTCAGTATATACTAAAGGCGACAGGATCAAGCTTTCCATAGCGATTGTTCGCGGCAAGAAAAAATATGACAAAAGAGAAACTACCAAGAAAAGGGAAACAGATCGCGAAATGGGAAGAGTGATGAGAGATCGTTGACATAAAATACGAAATTCGAATATCGAAATCCTAAACAAGCACGAAATTCCAAATTCAAATTAGTCACAAATATGAATCGTTTCGTCTTTTCAGATTTCGTATTTCGAATTTGTTTAGAATTTCGATATTCGAATTTCGTATTTGAATTTTGGGGATGAATGGTATCGACAAGTGACTGTCGTCATTCGTGCGGCGCGAGCACCATCGACTCGTAAATCCAATGGAAAACCTAAATGCTAAATCAACCGTTTCTCCGTATTTCGGAGCACAGAATTTCGCATTCGCTCTCGTTTAAGAGGCGCGTCTACCGCAAGGGATCCTGACTTGTGGCAAGGCGTAATTATCTGGATGTAGGGCACTAGAGCTTCTCACTCTAGTTCCCGAATCTTAGAGATCGTAACCGGGTGTTTTGTTTACTTTAGAGCCCGGCTATTAAACTTCAAAGTCTTCTACCGCCGTAGAATCGTTCGATTGACACCATTTGCACGCGAGTTCGATTCTCGCCATCTCCACTCGACTTGCCCCTTGCTAATCGCAAGGGGCTCGCTCGTGGCAAGCCACTTTCTATAATATTTTGTATATGTTGACGAATGCAAGTCGAGTGCCCTGAGCGAAGCCGAGCTTGCGAGGCTGAGTCGAAGGGCTATAATTTTCGTATGCATTATGTATACATGATCAAAGACAATAAAAATCGTTTGTATATCGGCGTTTCCAACAATCCGAGTCAACGATTGCAAGATCATAATCATATGCAAGGCGCAGTTTTTACACACGAAGGTAATTTCAAGATGGTGTTTCTTGAAAAGTATTTGACACTAAAAGAGGCACGATCGAGAGAAGTTCAAATGAAAAAATGGAGAAGAGAAAAGAAAGATTTTCTAATAAAACTGTATGAACAGGGGATAGATACGAGGTGAAATAAGAAGTCGAATTTAAAGGTTGGATGTACCAAATTCCATATAATGCACAAATGTAAAAAATGTGGCTCTAACTATCATCGCCTCAGACGCTTCAAAAAGCCCTCGACTCGCTTCGCTCGCTCGTGGCAAGCCACTCGCTCAATTCGAGTCGAGTGCCCCGAGCAGGGCGCCGGCGCCACCACACTGAATTTATTTTGGTCGTCCTTCGCTCCGCTCAGGATCTCGACCTTCGAAGGTCTCGAGATGCCGGCGAGAGTAGCGTCGGTGCCACAATCACTAACCGTTATTTTCCTTATCCCCACCCGCGATTTTGCGGTTTTTTTTCCATGCTAAAATTATGGGGTAATAGTAAATATTCTAATGATTTTAAAAATCACATGAAATCAATTATAAAAGGGAACACTCTTCTTGGTTTTTTGGTAGTCGCGGCTTTCATTCTGCCCACGGCAGTTCTAAAGGCCCAGAATAGCACAACGACCAATCCTGCGCAGTCGGCGCAAAACTTGAGCGCGCCGCAAATATATGCGAACAACCTCGTTATCGACAAAACTTCCGTAGCTCAAGGCGAAACAGTTACCGGTCATGTCGATTTTGTGAATCGCGGCAATGCGCCCAGCTCTGATATTTACTACGATGTCATTCTCGTCGGAACATTTGTAAATCGAGTTCCGCAAGCTATGTATGACAGTGTAAGACAGGGTCCCATCACGCTCGATGTGGGAGAACATAAAACTGTAAACTTTAGTTATGCTTTGCCTTCGGGATTTGCCGGTACCGACATGGGAATCCGTGTTCAAGCGGTCTTGAAAAGCGGTGTTCATATGGGCTGGTCCGATGCGCACCTATCTATTGCTGGCACGAGCACGATTCTCACGGCCGGCTCCGGTGTGCTTTCGATTGACGGCAAAAGTTATTTGCCGGATTCTGGTCCGACGGTTTCGGAAGATGGCAGTGTTGCCTATAATGTCACACTTAGTAACAGGAATGATGCGAACATTAGTGTTGTGCCACATATTGTCGTTTATAGATATGGCGCAGGCAATGTTATTGTCTCGGATACGACAGGAGACGCTGTTACTGTTTCGGCCGGAAAATCCATGCCAGTGGGTGTAAGTTTGCCAATTATGGGCAATCAACCCGGCATTTATTATGGCACTTTGACTTTCGTCGATGATTCCATGGATAGCAGGAGCCAAGTGATGACTTTCAGGTATATTATTTCTGGCAATATTGTCACAGTACAAGGTGTGTCCGCTGATGCGGTCTCGGCTGTGCCGGGAGATAATGTCAATGTTACCGTGACTTATACCGGCGCGCCGTTCAATATCGATAACGGACAAAGAGTGTCAAACGGCATGGTTACCATGACCGTAACAGCCCTTGATGCCAAAGGTAGCCAAGTCGGACAGGCGACCGGGGAAGTCGATGCAGGGAAGCCTGTGCAATCGGCAGTTATAGCTGTACCTATTGTTGGCACGGCCGATGCTTTGCGTTTCGATGTGACGATGAAGAAAGGTGACAGCGTTTTGTCAAAATATTCCAGCAATCCAGTAGCTATAGCCGGCCTTCCCACATCTCCCTTTTTGTCGAAAAATAGCATGGCACTGTATGTAGCGATTGTTGTGAGCATCATCGCAATCATTCTTGGATTAATTCTGATAAAAAAGTCAAAGAAAAATAATAGCGTGCCTCCGATTATCGGCTTGCAAGGAGCACTCCTCTTGACCATCGTATTCTTCGGGTTGTCACTCGTCCGACTGGGCGTGTTGAACGCTTTTGTCGCGCAAACATCCAACTTCCAAACTTATGGCAATCCCGGCGGAACTTCATGGCCGCTTTTCGTGAATTTTCCCTACGATAATCAACAGTTATTGCCGGGCCAACTCTTTTATCTCGAAGGCGTGGCGATCTTTGCGGAATGCGACAACGTCGATTACGGCCAGCAGACTCTGAATGTGAACTACAATAGCGGCAATAGCAGCTTTGTTGTCGGTCCAACGACGCCTTCCACAGCTTCTTCATCTTTGTTTAGTATTATCAATCAAGTTAACGATGGTTTTTCTCTGGGACCCTTTACCGCGCCACCTTCACCGGGAACATATCGCATGGGTATTAGCTTCAATCTACCTTCCAATTACCTAGGTGTACCACAAACAACCAATGTCGAGACTGGCTATATAGATACTATTGTTGTGGCATCAGGTTTGCCGCAAACCGGCATATACCAGTCCGCCTCGACTCCGCCTTGCGGCGGTTATAGCGGCCTGTCTTGGTACGCTGTGCCAGGCGCGACGGAATATCAGCTGTATCGTGATAGTGCGCCTACTCCTGTGTATGATGGTTCAGCGCTTTCATATACCGATCATGTTACCGCCTTTACCACGCACAGCTACTACGTCATAGCGCTCATCAACGATGTGCCACAACCGCAATCGAATACAATTTCCGTAAAAGCTACCGACTATTGCCAGCTTTACGTCCAATATTTCTCCGGTGCGCCCAATCCGGCTGTGCCAAATCAAGCTGTGATGTGGATCGCAAATGCAACCGGCGGTTCCGGCGTTTACAATTTCTCTTGGACAGGCGATGAGGGCTTGAGCTCGGCTTCTGGAAGTGTCATTCCTTCTGGTATAGCTATCAGCAAATCATATAGCTCGACTGGCACGAAAAATGCAACTGTAACCGTGACGTCGAGCGATGGCCAAAATGCTTCGGCGAGCAATTTTGTCCTAGTCCAAACATCAAATGGATACGATTCCATCCAATGTTCCGCTGCGCCTTCGAACGCGCTTGTCGACCACCCCGTCACTTGGAGTGTCTCGGTTACGCCACCAAATAATACCTATACTTATCTCTGGAAGGGTACCGATGGTATGAATATTTCGACTACAAGTCCATCGGTCGATATAACTTATAAAACCCCCGGACTCAAATATGCCCAAGTCGACATCGTTGGCGTTGGTTCCAATCCTGATTGTGTTACCAGTCAATATCTGCGATGGAATTCTCAATTCCAAGAATTATAAACGAAGTTACTTTTTCTTGGCGAGTGGCAAAACAATGCGAAAAGTTGAGCCTCGGTCCAGACCCTCGGAAAAGACTTCGATTTTGCCTTTGAAGCGATGAACGATACTTTGTGAGAAATAAAGGCCGACACCGAAACCTTCAGTGTCCATGGATTTGGCATTCTGTGTGCGGTAGAACTTGCTGAAAATCTTTGGCAAATCTGCGGCACTGATGCCGATGCCGTTGTCGGATACTGAGATCATGACCTTGTGTCCTTCGACGCTGACAGATACAGTCACTGTTCGTCCCGGCGGCGTATAATGATAGCTATTTTCCAGTAATGTTTGAACGGCAAATTCCAGCCGTGTGCGGTCAACTTCTGCGTAGGCCTCGT
>CAYTUZ010000032.1:0-8572 GCA_964441635.1 uncultured Candidatus Saccharibacteria bacterium | reverse complement strand
GTCCGTGAAGAAAGTAGCTTTAGAATTGGGATTTGACTGGCGCAAGGCGATTTTTGGCAGTGTGAAACCGATTTATCAGATGTTATATGATTTTAGCGATGATGAAATCGACCACTGGCAATCTATTACTTTCACTCCGCCGCCAAAGTGGTTGCTAGCAAAGAAAAAGTGATATGTAAATAAAATCATGCCCGACACCCTCCCACTCGAAATATTCTACATCTACTTTTCGCCTTACACTTCCCATGCCATACAGGTGGACGGTGTCATGTATCCGACTGTCGAACACGCATACCAGTCCAGTAGGTATATCGATCAGAAAATTATCGATGAGATTCGAAATGCGACTAGCCCGGTGAAAGCTTGGCAGGTTTCTACAAAATACAAGAAGTTCCAGATTCCAGAATTCAAAGATGAGAAATACAAGGTCGAGGTCATGAAGAGGATGATGCGATTGAAGATGGAACAACACGAAGAAGTCAAAGAGGCGCTGAAAAATAGTGGCAACTTCTTGATCGTAAAACGTATCGTCACCTATCCGCCCGGCGATGGTTTTTGGGATATTGGCGAGGATGGAAAGGGGCAGAATATGATCGGTAAAATCTGGATGGAACTCAGGCAGGAATTGCTGGGGAAATGATCTGCGTAACCTTGACTTACAGACATCTTCATAGTAATTTCTACTCGGGTTTGAAAGATAAACAATAAGGAGCGTCTCTATGAAAAGTTTGGTCAATATTTCTCGTGTCATGTGGGCACACCGAGAGGCGGTAACCGTCAGTTTTCCTATGACTCTAGATGGCAAACGTTGGAGGATCATGGGGCATAGAGTGAACGTGATCGAGATTACAATGCCACTCGTAATACTCCTCACTGACGATAGCACCCCGGAGAATTGCCATATTGACATTCGAGCGGCTGAAACTTTTACAGCAGCTGCAAATCGGCTCTACCACGCTAACGAAGAATTTTGCACGGTGCTTCGTCCCGATTGGGCATTGCCGGCAGTCCGGTGGGAAAAGTTCTAATTCTTTAATACACGCAAAAGGACTGGTCTAGAGATCAGTCCTTTTTTATCAAAATGAAGACTCTAATTGGAGTTATTATGGAGACAAGGTAAATAAGAATTCAGACGTGAAAATAATAACTTTTGATTTTAAAAGGTAAGTTCATTTACACAAAATTCACGTCATCGATCTCGTTTTTTACTCCTCGAAGGACTAGGTCTGCAATGCGTAGAGTCGCGTCGCGCGGAGCATTGATGAAACCGTTCACTGCCGCTTTGGCCAGCCAGCCAGAATGTAGCCAGTCAACGAGCCATTCATTCGCATAACGCGGGTCATATTGCTCGAAGCCGGCGCCCATCATGAGGAGCCAAGAACGATTGCTTTCTTCCTGCGGACCCAAGGGCGGCGACATGATGATCGGCAAACCTAATGCGGCATAAAAAGAGAGTTCACTGGGCTTACTCCAGAGCACATCGGCATCTTCGAGGATGCGATTGAATTCTCGGAAATACATGTATTTGTCTTTGTAATAGAGCACATCCACGCTTTTACCGCGACAATTATCGAGGTCGAGCTCATGGATCATCGCCTCGAATTGGTCACTGGCAAAAGTCGAAGTGCCAGCCACCAGAATCAGGCGGAATTTGTTATTGCGAACCTGCATGCTCAAAGACCGCAAGATTTTGAGACCAATGTCCACTTGCGCGCCGGCACCGCCGATAGAAAAAACGACCGTGACCGGCTGACCCGAAGAATTGCGGAGTGAGTCCGAGTCGATATAAAGCGAAATCAACTTTTCATAACGTTTGCGAAAGGCGCCACTCGGATCCAAGCGGACAATGCGTTCGCCCAGTTTTTCTTGTGGCATTGGTGGCACAGGAAAACCGGTGACAAATATATTACTCGCCGGAACTCCATAGAGCTTCAGGCGTTCTTTGACACGAACTGTAGGTGCCAAATATTTTATGCGGCTAGTTTTGGCATTGACTGGCACCCAGCCGCGAGCAATATCGGTGTCGGTGCAGAGCGTATAGATTTCGCCTTTATAGTTGTGTATTTCCGCCATCAGTGCTGGAAGTGGAAAAGTGGCGATGAGCGGCAAAGGTTTTCGATTTAGAGTATCGATCAAATGTTTGCCGAAGCCGCCATTCACCAAGTTGCGCACGATTTTTTGCGAAAAAATGGAAGATGACAGATCTTGTTTGGGATAAAAAGGTTGAATCGCTTCGACGGCATCCATGAGCCGAAAAATACGTTTTCCCAAGATTGGAAAGCCTTGTACGCGCGAGATCAGCTCATAAGTTTTTCTGGTCAATGCCCAGCGGATCCGGTCACTCCTCGGAATCAGCGGATAATTGTTGGCGGAAATAATCCTTGTTTCTGTTTGCCAGCCTTCGGGCAATGCCGCGATATTTTCGAGCGGGTATGCCGCGCGTTGGTGGCCATAGCCCATATCAACCGCAACAATATAAGCATTTTGTATTGGATCAGCCATTATATTCTTCGATGAAAGCTTCTGGCACATTATCATAAGCGGGATTCCTGACCAAAGCCGGCACGCCATCTTTTTCTACGACGTAATAAGCAAAGCCTTTCATTTTTCGAATCGGTTCATAGTCGGCATGTTTGGGTGCGCCTGCTTTTTCATCGGCCTGCCAAGGACTGTCATCAGCAGTTGTAAGCCAAGTTGAGCCGATATTGACCATAGTATGGCCACTGCCGAGCGGGATCTCCACAGAGTCTCCAGCTTTTACACGTATAGCCTTGAATGAAGAAATGGCGTTATCGAGTGTCTTGCCATTCTTGTCTTTTTGTCGCACTTGAATGAGCAATACACCTTCGCCGCTCAAGATCTTGTAGGTCTCACTCAATTCATCGACATGATAGTGCCCAAAAGCTTTGATATATTCACCACCGACCTTGCCAGATTCCCACACAGTAATGTTTGATTTCTTTGCGCCACCGCGGATCATATAATAATGAATCGCTGGCCCAGAAGCGGTAGGATCCATAAGGACCACTTTCATTTCTTCATGGCTGCGGCTGGCATAAGGAGTATTCATGGCATTATTATAGCGCATATATTCTGACGTGCTAGAATAACCGCATGAAAAAATCATCAATAACCATATTCGGCTTGGGCAGAATGGGTGCGCAGATCGCAAGAAGACTCCACAAAAAAGGCTTTGGCGTCGTGGCTTGGAATAGGTCAGCCGGACCAGTTGCGGAAGCGCGCAAATTTGGAATCGAAGCAACCAGTGATATTACAGAAGCTGCCAAAAAAACGACTGGCAAACCTCGAATATTCTGGGTGATGTTGCCACACGCGATCGTTGACGACTTTCTCTTTGGCAAAGATCACCTCGGTCCACACTTGAAGAAAGGCGACATTGTCGTCGATGGCGGTAATTCTTTTTATAAAGATAGCCAGAAACGCGCTGCCAGAATGAAGAAAAAAGGTATTTACTATTTTGACTGCGGCACTTCCGGCGGCGTGTGGGGCGAGAAGAATGGCTTTGCACTCACGGTTGGCGGGCCAAAAGAAAAGTGGTCAGCAATCGAACCTTTTATCAAAGCGCTTTCTTCAGGTGATAACTTTGCCTATTGCGGCACTTTCGGTGCAGGCCACTTCGTGAAAATGGTTCATAACGGCATCGAGTACGGCATGATGGAAGCCATCGGCGAAGGTTACGCCGTGCTCAATGCTAGTAGTTTCAAACTCAATCTTGGCGATGTGACTCGTGTTTACCAAAAAGGTTCGGTTGTGCGAAGCTGGCTCATCGATCTATGTCGAAATATTTTTGAACATGAAGATGTCGCTCACACTTCCGGCAAAATCGACGCGACTGGCGAAGGCGAGTGGACGGTAAAAACTGGCCATGAATTTGGTGTCGACGTTAGGGTTATCGAAGACGCGCTTCAAGTCCGCAGGGAATCGAGCGATCCCAAGAATCAGAAGAAATATTCCAATAAGATTGTGGCATTGCTCAGAAAGCAGTTTGGCGGGCATGCGATTCACAAGAAGTCAGAGAAGTAAGAATTGAGAATAGAGAATAGAGGAATGCGCAAAATGATTACATTTATCAAGACAGAGACACCGGAAGAGGGGATTAACGCTTTGGCGGGGAGAATTGCTGGCGATTTAAACGCTGGCAAGAAAGTAATGTGGCTCGTAGCTGGTGGCACGAATGTTGAAATTGCCAAAGAAAGCATGACAGAGATCAGAAGGATGGTTAAGCCGGCGCAAATGAAGTTGCTCACTGTCACGCAAACAGATGAACGCTATGGCGAAGTTGGCCACAAAGATTCCAATTGGCAGCAGATGATCTTGGCTGGCTTTAACTTCAAGGACGTAAAGAAAATAGCTGTGCTTCGCGGTTTATCACTCGATGAAACCGTAAAACGCTGGTCAAAAGAATTGGAAAATGCTTTTGAAAGTGCGGATGTAATTATCGGCCAATTTGGCATGGGCGCTGATGGACACATTGCTGGCTTGTTGCCACATTCACAGGTAATTCAAGTGAACGAAACCGTAGCTTCCAGTAAAGATAAAAAATTTACCAGAATAACTATAACGCCGGCTGTTTTCAAACATATAAATACAGCCTACGCTTTTGTTTTTGGCGAGTCTAAGAGGCGAGCAGTGGCGAATTTGCGCAATAACGAACTTTCCGTGGAAGATCAACCCGCACAGCTATTGAAAGTAATTCCTGACAGCACTTTTTATACCGATTGTGAGTGTGCTATTATTTAATTCATGAAAATTCTTTTTTGCGGCGGTGGCACTGGTGGTCACTTTTACCCAATAATTGCCGTGGCGCAAGCGGTCATGGAAAAAGCCGAAGCTCGGAGAATACTTTCGCCGCAACTTCTTTATATGGCGCCTTCGAAATACAATCCGCGGGAACTTTTTGATAACAATATCGATTTTGTGAAAGTGCCAGCCGGCAAAATTCGCCGCTATTTTTCATTCTTGAATTTTAGCGATGCCCTGAAAACTCTGGTTGGCTGTGCGATTGCGCTTTGGAAAATGTATCGGCTCTATCCAGACGTAGTTTTCGGCAAAGGCGGTTATGCGAGTTTCCCACCGCTTCTGGCCGCCAGAATCCTGCGCATTCCTGTTGTCATTCACGAATCCGACTCCAAGCCCGGCCGAGTCAACGCTTGGGCAGGGAAGTTTGCAGCCAAAATCGCGATTTCATATGAGGATGCTGCAGTTTACTGGAAGACTGAAGCCAATAAGATCGCCCATACTGGCAATCCGGTTCGCAAAGAAATCGCCATACCGCTTTCGAACGGCGCACGTGAATTCTTTGGCTTGGAAGCCGACACGCCCGTCGTAGTCATTTTGGGTGGCTCACAAGGTGCACAAGCTATCAATGACGCTGTGATTGAGGGTTTACCGGAATTACTAGAGAAATATCAGGTCATTCATCAAACAGGTCGCGCGAATTTGGCGGAGATAAAAGAGACAACCGGTGAGATTTTGCGCAATCACGCCCATGCTTCGCGTTACCATCCATATGACTTTCTCAATGAATTGTCATTGCGCATGTCCGCAGGTGTCGCGAACATTATCGTATCGCGCGCTGGCTCCGGCGCCATATCGGAGATCGCCGTCTGGGGCTTACCCGCCATCATTATTCCTTTGCCACATTCTGTGAGCCATGATCAGACAACCAATGCCTTTACCTATGCGCGAACCGGCGCGGCTTCGGTCATTGAAGAGAACAATTTGAGCGCCCACGTTCTTATTGCCGAAATCAACCGCATTTGCGACAATCGCGCGATCATTGAAACTATGCGCGAACAGGCGAAGAAGTTTGCCCGTTTGGATGCCGCAGATATTATCGCCGACGCGCTTTTGGACATAGCTCTTTCGCACGAGAAGTAAAATAGGCAGCGCAAGTACTTTTTGACTCAAAATTATTAAAAAGTACTTGGCAATTTTTTGAGGTGACAGGGAATTTTGAGTCAAAAAGTACTTGCGCTGCCTATTTTACTTTGTCACGTGCGCTTGCGTTGTATTTTACAGCAGTTATGGTATATTTAGGGCATAATCAAGTCGATTTAGTAGTCGTTATTTAATACATTTATCATATGGAACCTCAACAGTCAGGCATCAAGACATGGCAGTGGGTAGTAACGGTTATCGTTATTATTGCCCTTATTGTCATAGGTATTTTGGTTTTCGGCAACAAAAAGTCCGCGCCTTCTACTACTGGCGAAACGGCAACGACTACCGAAACAGCAACAACTGGAGCAATCAACTCGATCATTATGTCCGACCAATTCCCGGGCAATGTTGTCTATCTTTCCTCGGTTCAATCCAACCAGCCAGTTTGGGTCGCGATTCACAAAGACAAGGCTGGCCAACCCGGTGATATTATTGGCTACGCGCATTTCGACGCTGGAGTAAATCCCGGCAAGATCACACTTAGCGAGTCTACAGTAGACGGCATGACTTACTATGCGATGATGCATTCTGACAATGGCGATGCCACGTTCGATGCCACCAAAGATGCGCCGCTTACAGACTCAAACGGCAATATCATCATGCGTGTCTTCAAGGCTTCAGCCGCGGCAAACGCCGAGATCAAAGGCTAACTTTATTTAGTCACTTTCAAATAATAAAACCGGCCATTTGGTCGGTTTTATTATCGTCAAAATGCTATAATACTCGCCATGAATGTAATTACCCGATTTGCACCATCACCAACCGGCTTTCTCCATATCGGAGGCGCTCGTTCGGCATTGTTCAATTACCTTTTTACCAAACAGAACGGCGGCAAAATCATTCTGCGTATCGAAGATACTGACCAAGAAAGAAATAGGGAAGAGTACAGCGAAGGCATAATAAACGCTTTCAAATGGCTTGGCCTCGGTTTTGACAATGTCTACAAGCAATCCGCCAATTTTCCTGTGCATAGAAAATATTTGGAAAAGCTTATATCTTCCGGCAATGCCTATGTTTCAAAGGAAGAAGTCAAAGAGGAAGGACAGAGAAGTGAAGTTATTCGATTCAAAAATAGCAACAAAGACATCGTTATCGACGATCTGATCAAAGGCAAAGTCAAATTTAACACCACTGAACTTGGCGATTTTGTCATAGCCAAAAGCCTCGATGAACCCATCTTCCATTTATCCAACGTTGTCGACGACATTACTTCCGGCGTTACGCATATCATAAGAGGGGAGGAGCATTTATCCAATACGCCAAGACAAATCCTCATCTGGGAAGCTATTGGTGAAGCTCCCAGACCATTTTACGGCCACATTCCGCTCATTCTGTCCGAGCAAAGAGAAAAAATCTCCAAAAGAAAGCATGGTGAAATGGTGTCAGTCGAATACTACCAAAGCCAAGGATATTTGCCGGAAGCCTTGCTCAACTTCCTGGCGCTTTTGGGTTGGAATCCCGGAAATAACGAGGAGATCTTGAGTTTGGAAGATATGATAAAGAAGTTTTCATTAGAAAAAGTCCAGAAGGCTGGAGCCATATTCAATACCGAGAAACTCAAATGGTTCAACCGCCAATATCTTCAAAAACTTAGTAATGATCAATTCCTAAGTGGCGTAGATGTATTTTTGCCAGAATGGCTTTCAGCTTCGAGTGAACAAGGTCTGCAGATAATGCCGATCATTCGCGATAAGATCAGCACTTTCGGCGAAGTCTCTGCCTTATTCCAAGAAGGCGGCGAACTATTCTTTGTAGCAAAACTGTCCGATTATGAACCAGAAAAGCTTCTTTGGAAGAAAGCACCAGATCAAAGTGCCGCGATGGAGCATTTGATGCAATGCCGAGAATTATTAACCAAGCTCGATGAAAAAGAATTCGACCAAAGCAATATTAAAAATGCCCTGTATAGCTATGCGGAAGAAAAAGGCAAGGGCAATGTCTTGTGGCCTCTACGTTTTGCGCTAACTGGACAGGAAAAATCACCAGATCCTTTTATTTCCGCGGCTATTCTGGGCAAGTTCGAAACATTAGCGAGGATCAACCGAGCAATAAAGTTACTTTCAAAATGAAATGGAATCCCTCAAACAAAAAGATAGCTGCTGGTACTTTGTTTTTCGTTCTTTATCTTAGCCTTGCTCTAACAGGCATCGCCAATGCTGATGCTAAGACAGATCTCCAGCAAAAAATCGACCAACGAAACAATGATATTGCCGCGCTTCAGGTTGAAATCGCCAACTATCAAAAACAGCTAGGCGATCTGGGTTCGCAAGCTTCTTCTCTTTCGGCAACCATAAAAACTCTCGATCTAACCCAAAAGAAATTGGCGGCTGATGAGAGCTTGACGCAAAATAAAATCGCCGCAAAAAATCTAGAAATTGACCAGTTCGGCACGCAAATAGGGGACAAGGAAAACGCAATTACTAGTGACCACAGAGTCATCATAACTTCCCTCACACAAATTGATCAAACTGACAATCGATCGATATTTGACCTTATCTTTGGCGCAAAAAGTGTATCAAACGTATTGGATGCGCTAGATCAGGTTGGTATTGTTCAAAATAATATAGTATCCCGAATCAATGACTTGCGTAATGCCAAAGCCGATCTG
>CAYTUZ010000031.1:0-8631 GCA_964441635.1 uncultured Candidatus Saccharibacteria bacterium | reverse complement strand
TGGATGAAAACAAAATTGCCGGCAAAAAAGGTGGTGGAGTGGCGAAAAAAGCGAGAGTTGATTTGGAGCTGAAAACTGGCATGAGGGTAGTGTCGGGGAGTAATTACTTGAATAAATTGGAAAACAAGAAGTTGATTGGAAACTAACGGCGAGATTTATCTTGATAAGTGAGCCATTGAATAACGACCTGCTTTTTGCTATAATTAGAGTCAAATATGGCTAAGAAGCAAGACAATCAAGAGGCACTTCCGCTCGAACCAGTCAACCCAAACGGTGTCATTGCGCGCTCGATTTCGACCGAAATGCGCGAGTCTTTTCTCGACTATGCCATGTCGGTCATTACCGACCGCGCCTTGCCTGACGTAAGGGATGGCTTGAAGCCGGTGCACCGCCGCATCCTTTTCGCAATGCATGAGAAAGGATTGACTTCCAGCGCCAAATTCCGCAAATCTGCAGTTCCAGTAGCAGATGCCATGGGAAATTATCACCCGCACGGCGACGTTGCCATTTATGATTCTATGGTCAAAATGGCCCAGCCATTTACCATGCGTTATCCGCTGGTTCACGGCCAAGGCAACTTTGGTACTGTCGACGGCGATCCTCCAGCTGCTATGCGCTACACCGAAGCCAAGATGGCGCGCATCACCAGCGAATTGCTGAATGACATTGGCAAAAATACCGTGGATTTTCGTCCGAACTACGACGGCACTAGGAAAGAGCCGGTAGTTTTGCCGACTGCTGTGCCGAACTTGCTCTTGAATGGCACGCTGGGCATCGCTGTCGGCATGGCCACCAATATCGCGCCTCACAACTTGCGTGAAGTCGTCGATGCAACCATGCATATGATAGACAATCCCGAAGCGACTTCTGATGATATTTTCCAATTCATCAAAGGCCCCGATTTTCCATTGGGCGCCGTCATGTATGGTGAAAAAGACATCCGTCATGCTTATACCACTGGCCGAGGTTCGATCACCGTTCGCGGCGATGCAGAAATAATCGAAGACAAAAAAGGCCAATACCAGATCGTCATTACTTCGATTCCATTCCGAGTAAATAAGAGCGAGCTTATCGTCAAAATCGCCGATCTTGTACGCGAAAAGGTTATCGAAGGCGTGAAGGGTCTGCGTGACGAATCCGACAAAGATATGCGCATCGTCCTTGACTTGAAGCAAGGTTCTTTTCCAGAAAAAATCCTGAACTTGATCTACAAGCATACCCAACTTGAGGATGCTTTCCATGTGAACATGGTTGCTCTTGTAGACGGTGTGCCTCATACGCTTTCCATCAAGTCCATTCTCGAAGAATTCATCAAGCACCGCATTATCGTCATTCGCCGACGCACGCAGTTCGATCTTACTGCCGCGGAAGCGCGCGAGCATATTCTTCTCGGTCTCAAAAAAGCACTGGATCATATCGATGAAATCATCACACTTATCCGTGCATCTGCCGATGTCACTGCGGCTCATGCTGGTCTTGTCAAGAAATTCAAGTTCAGTGACTTGCAGGCGACTGCAATTCTGGAAATGCGTTTGCAAAAGCTCGCTGGTCTCGAGAGGAAGAAGATTCTGGATGAACTCAAAGAAGTACAAGCTCTGATCGAAGAGTTGAAGGGAATTCTTGGCAGTGAGAAAAAAGTTCGCACGATTATTAAAACCGAGCTTACCGATATCAGGACCAAGTATGGCGATGATCGAAGAACAAAATTGGTCAAGCATGGTGTCAAGGAATTTAGCGCCGAAGATCTCATTGCCGACGAAGAGACTGTTTTGGTACTGACCAAAGGCGGCTATATCAAACGCACTGACCCGGTGGAATACCGAAAGCAAAGGCGTGGCGGCATCGGCGTCGTTGACCTCGATACCAAAGAAGAGGATTTTATCACGCATCTCATCTCCGCAACGACTCATAACGACCTTCTCTTCTTCACCGATCGTGGCAAGGTCTACCAAATAAAAATGTTCGAGATTCCCGAAGGCAAACGAGCCACAAAAGGCAAATCCATCATGAACTTCCTTTCGCTCGCCGAAGGCGAACGTGTCACATCGATCCTGCCCATGCCAAAAGACAAGAAAGCAGCGGAAGGTTTGGCTCTCATGATGGTTACCAAGCAGGGCACTGGCAAAAAGTCTTCCGCCAAGCATTTTCATGATGTGCGCCGCTCTGGCCTGATCGCGATAACTCTCGATTCTGGCGATGAATTGATCTCGGCATCTTTTGTTACCAAAAGTGATGAAGTTGTAATCGCCACCAAAGAAGGCCAAGCTATCCACTTCAAGGAAAGCGATGTGCGCGAAATGGGCAGGAATGCTGCAGGGGTGCGTGTGATCAAGCTCGGCAAAGAAGATGAGGTCATTTCCGCTGATATTGTTTCTAAAATTTCAAAAGAATCCGCTTTGTTCGTCATGAGCGCCAACGGCTATGGCAAAAAGACCAAACTTTCCGAATACAAAGTCCAAAATCGCGGCGGCTCGGGCATTTTGACAATGAAAGTCACGGCCAAAACCGGTATTTTGATCGCCGCAAAAGTTGTCACCGAAACCGAAGAAGAGATCGTTGCCATGTCAAAGAAAAGTCAGGTTATTCGTGTCGACTTGAAGGAAATCCCAACTTTGAGTCGCGCTACACAAGGCGTTCGAGTCATGAAATTGCGCGATGGCGATACGCTGGCGAGCTTGGTTTGTTTGTAAATAACCAATAACCAAGATCCAATAACCAAAGAATACCCAATAACCAACTATTACGCACTTCCGTGGCATTTATTGGTTATTGATTATTGTCTGGTTATTGGATCTTGGTTATTGGTTATTTTATTGTCCCCATAGCTTACTTATTATTAAACCCAGATGAGTTATAATTAACCCATGTTTTCTGACCCTGCCCAAAATATCGCCAAATCGGGCATAAATCATGGCATGAAAGTTGTCGATATCGGCGCTGGCTCCGGCTACTATACTATTGCCGCCGCGAGGCAGGTAGGCGTTGACGGCAGGGTTTATGCTGTAGATGTCCAAAAAGACTTGCTCGAGCGCATCCGAAGCGCCGGTGCTGCCGAAGGCATGCGCAATATCGAAGTCGTTTGGGGTGATGCTGAAAAATTGAATGGCACCAAACTCCACGAGGGTTTGGCCGATCGCGTCATTGCTTCCAATATCCTTTTTCAGATCGAAAAGCCTGATGATTTTGTTTTGGAAATCAAAAGGATTTTGAAACCATATGGCAAAGTTTTGTTGGTAGACTGGAGCGAATTGTCTCCGGTTAGTCCAAAAAACATTGTTAGCTCGGAAAAAGCGCAAGCACTTTTCGAGAAAGCCGGATTCAAGGTCGAGCAGACGTTCAATGCTGGCGAGCATCATTATGGAATAGTTTTTGCGGCGCAATAAAAAATGAAAAACTTATCAAAATTTCAGATCATTGTTCTCGGAGTCTTCGTACTTTTCATAGCGCTAGGTGTGGCGGCTTTTGCCACTTTCAAAGGCAGTAGTAGCAAGTCGACCTTGCCGGCTATCACCGTCTGGGGCACTTTTCCGCAAAGTACTTTTGAAAACTATGTCGCCAAAATCAACCTGACCTTGGCTTCGCAGTTGAGCATAAACTATATAGAAAAGGATAAAGCTACTTTTTCGCAAGAATTCGTGGCGGCTTTGGCGCGAGGCACTGGACCCGATGCCATTCTCATTCCAGCTGACATGCTCCTACCTCATCTCGACAAAATCACGCCCATTCCTTACACCGCTTTACCAGAGCGGACATTCATGGATACCTATGTCCAAGAAGGTGAAGTCTATCTCGGTCAAAATGGCATATACGCCATACCTTTTGCAGTTGATCCCTTGGTAATGTATTGGAACCGCGACATTTTCTCGTCGGTTGGACTAGCGACATATCCCAAATATTGGGAAGATTTCACCGCCATCAATAAAAAGATTACAACAGTCGACCAAAATAGTAATATTGGCAGGAGCGCTCTCGCCATGGGAGATTTTTCCAATGTAGTAAATGCTCGTGAATTGCTCGGCTCGCTCATGCTGGAGAGTGGCAATCCCGTCACTTATGGCGTTGGCAACAATATCCAAAGCGCTTTTAGCAAAGACCCGAGCGTCGTGCCAGCAGTGCAGTTTTTCACGCAAGCGGTAGATCCTACTGGCACGAATTATTCTTGGAATCGTGGAATGCAGGATTCCAAAACCGATTTCTTGTCGGAAACGCTGGCGACTTATTTTGGCTTTGCTTCGGAATTGAAAGACATTCAAGCCAAAAATCCCAACCTCAATTTTGATGTCGCGCCATTGCCACAATTCCACAATAGCGCGACCAAAGCGCTTTACGGCAAGCTTTATGGCTTGTCGATCGTTCGCACTTCACCAAATCAGAATGCCGTCTACCAGATCTTCTCGTTGCTAACCAGTGCAGCCAATATTGGCACTCTTTCGCAGTCCATGTATTTGCCTTCGGTGCGTCGCGATATTATAGCTTCCGGTTCGACCGATCCTTACATTACGGTTTTCAATCAGCAAGCATTGCTCGCCAAAACTTGGTTTGATGCTGATCCGACGGTTTCGTCATCCATTTTTGGAAATATGGTTGATGCTGTCACCAGTGGCGCCAAGAGTGTTCGTGATGCAGTAGCCGGTGCAAATGACCAGTATAATGCGGCGTTGAAGCAAGCAGTCCAATAGAATTTAGAATTATGAATTTAGAATTTAGAATAAAAAATACAGTACTTGTTTTGATGGCAATCTTTTTGCTCACGGTTACTTTTGCTCATGCCCAAACGCTGGATCCTTTTAGTCCAGATTTTCGACTTTCGACTTGTGATGGTCCGGCGCTTACTTCAACCGTATCAGCAGAACTTGTACCGACTGATGCTGCCGCATTCAAAGCAAAATACGGTCACAATCCTCCTTATGTCGCTTGTGACTTTGCCGGCCTTGTTGCACAGGCACAGTTCCTGATAAATGCTATGATTATGCTAGGAATTTTGGCGGCGGTAATCAGTTTTACATATGCTGGCATTCTTTACCTCACTGGTTCGGAAGGCAAGATCAAGCAGGCGAAGGGTATTTTCAAAAAAGTCGGCATCGGATTCCTCATCATGCTTGGCGGTTGGACGATCGTTTACCAAATCTTGGTATGGCTACAAGCTACGCCGGGAACGATGACATTGTTAGGCAAATAAGATGAATAATTTCCAATTTCCAATTTCCAATGTCAAATTAAAACAGTTTTTTATAGTTGTGTTTTCATTTACACTAGTTTGCGTTTCTCTGCTTACCAATAGTAACGTTGCTTTTGGGCAAGGCGGCGTGACAGTGCCAGCACCAAATACAGGTAGCGGTGTTACAGTTCCATCTAGTGGACAAACCACTGGCACGATCACAAATCCGTTGAATGTAAAATCCATTGGGGATGCCATCAACACTGTGCTACAAGCCGTGACATATCTGGCAGTCCTATTCGCGGTGCTGGCTCTGATCTGGGTCGGTTTCAAATTTATAGCCGCTAAAGGTAATCCCGGAAAGACCAAAGAAGCAGGGCAGTGGCTGGGTTTTATCGTTATCGGTATTGCGATCATTCTTGGTGCGCGGCTTTTGATCGCCATAGTCATAAATACCTTGCAAGCAACCGGAACGATCAAACCGGAAGTTATTCAAAGCGCCAATAATGCCCTTACTGGCAGTAGTCAGTAGGTGGTATAATTTATTTAATAATATAAAAAACTATGCAATCTCCCACATTTAGCAGTTTGGCCGGCCAAGTCGCCAATTATTTGAATATTGCTTTGCAGCTAATGATGGGTTTGGCGGTGGTATTCTTTGTCTGGTATGTTATTCAATATTTTATCCGGTCAACCGAAAGCAAAGGCCGTGGCGAAGCAGGGCAATACATTCTCTGGAGCTTGATCGGCTTCTTTGTCATTCTTTCTTTCTGGGGTTTGGTCAATATTCTCACCTCAACATTTGCGCTCAACACGAGCGCGCCAAGCTGGAGCTCTATCAACGCTTTATTCCCAAAGTAAATATTTACAGTTAAAATATTATGAACTCACAACAAGTACAAATCCTAGGGAATGATGCCGCGCGACAAGCTCAACAAATGGGCGTTGGCCAACTTTCGGTTATCAATAATGCCAATGATCTGGTCGATCGGATTTTGAGCCTGATTAACATTGCCATATATGTGCTCGTGGCTTTGGCGGTGGTATTCATCGTCTACAATGTGGTCATGTATATTATTCGAGGTAATGAGCCGGAAGGTAAGAGAGAGGCGGCAAAGAACGTTACGTGGGGTATTGTCGGATTGGCGATAATCGTGTCGCTGTGGGGGTTGGTGAATATTATCGTGAATACCTTCAGAACCAATACCAACAATCTGCCAAACCTGCCCAATGCCAATTTTGTCAATCAAAAGTGAGGTAACGTAATCCACAGTTGCTATTGGCGGCCATTTGTATTAAGAAGTATAATTACAGGGAAATTAGTAATTTATCAATTAATAAATAATTATGAAGAAGATTATTTCAATCGCGTTCTTGCTTAGTCCGGCATTGGCCATGGCGCAAACAACCGCTATTACTGATGTGAATAGTTTAACGAATAGGGTTTTGGGTATTTTTAACATCATCATCTACGTACTCGTGGCCTTGGCGGTGGTATTCATCGTCTATAACATCGTAATGTTTATGATTCGCGGTAATGATCCTGCGGCCAAGACAGAAGCCTTGAAAGGCGTTGGTTGGGGACTGGTCGGTTTGGCGGTCATCGTTTCGATCTGGGGCCTCGTCGGTATTCTCACTCGTTCATTCAGCACCACGCCAACAAATCAGGCGATTCCGAACGTTAGCAATTCGACCGGCGTAGGCGGTCTTCCGGGCAATCAAGTTCCTCAAGTGCAATAATCGTTCATGTTACTTGCGGCTTCCATATTTCCCACGGCAAATGCGGCATTTGATACTGCCGCATTTGCCAATGTAGTGAACCCGGTTGTGACGCAAATCATTTATCCGGTGGTTTACGTGGTGTTCACACTCGGCATTTTTCTCTTTGCCTACGGCGTGATCGAAATGATCGTGAAGGGCAGTGCCGAAGCGAGGGAAACCGGCCGTAGGCATATCTTGTTTGGCGCGATAGGCATGTTCATCATGCTTTCGGCTTGGGGCATCATCAATTTGGTTTCAAAGACACTTTTCGATGTCCAAAGTGGCGCGCAGGTTAATTCCTCGCAAATCATTAGTCCGACAAAGTAGAAAAAGTTTGAAATCCAGCGAGGTGGCACCTCGCTGGTATAGCAAAAAAGGCGGTGATTTTGGTCACCGCCTTCGCGTTTGTGCTAAGTTTCAGTTCGTGCGTGTGTGAGCACGAATTCGCAATTCATCAGCCTGTGTCCAAGCTCGGTTGTAGGCAATGCGTCCGCGACTCACGGACTGTCCGGGTCTAATGCGGTATTGCGAGGTATAAGCTGGAGCAGTCTCGATATTCGTGTAATTTCCAGTCCAATTTCTTGGATAGAGGTCATAGACACGAGCGTCGTTTTTGTCCAGCCGCACCTGCCACCACACATTGTCCGTCACAATATCGGCGTGAACCGAATGTGCCGAACTGACCGCGATCAATTCCTTACCCCAATCGTCGGAGTTGTCGATTTCCAGCGAACCTTGGGTGGGTTCGGCGGAGACTTTGACTTCCGTGTTGCCTGCGAACAGGTGCATGTTTCCGGAACGTGTTTGGAAGTAGCGGACAATCGTGAAGATTCCCGCCGCTACGATCAACACTACCGCAACCAGCCATTTTTTATCGAGATTTTTCATTTACTTTCCGCCCTTTCCTTTGTTTCCTTGACCTTGTGGATTGTTCGGGTTTACACCCCAGCCGAAGATGTTTACGCCGGCCGGGGCAGTAATGACGGTTTCGGTCATCTGTCCATCTCGCATCAGGCGAGACTGTCGAGCCGCTTCCCATCCTTTTTCACCATCTTTGAGTGCGAGCTCTTTCTTGAATTTTGCCGCTGCAGCGATGTCAGCATCGAACTCCGCTTGTCTCGCTGCTGTCTCAAAGGTGATGCTCATCGTGTCGATCATCGCTTTTTGTACATCTGGCGGCAAAGGATAGTCGATCTGGACTTTGACGCAGACAATGCCGAAGTCTTTTTCTTCGATAAACCCATTCAATTTTGCTTGAATCGGTTTGCTGACGAGCTGACCTCGTTGTGAAATGGTCATAGCACTTAGTCCCAAGTGTTCATCTCCCGGCTCATTTTCCGGATCTTTCGTACTCGTAATGACCATTTGGGTGTCACGGAAAATGATGTCCTCGAGTTGCTCTTTGATCTTGTCTAGATCGCCTCCGGCTTGGTTGTAATCGTACATGTCGCAGGGATCAGGACGCACAGTGACCTTTATTTTGCCGTTTAACGGCACGCGCAGCTGTTTTCCGTTAGGACCCGTTTCCTTTTTTGCTTCGATTGATGTGACTTGTTTCTCAATCGTCCATTCCTTGTTGGTCATGTCAAACTCAATGACGTTCAAGAAGGGAGGAAGCAGGATGACGATACCTTTCACAGAAGTTGTGTAGCGGTCATTGTCACCGACTTTTTTTAAGATCATCTGATCGAAGCTCGTGAGAACTCCGATTG
>CAYTUZ010000030.1:0-8777 GCA_964441635.1 uncultured Candidatus Saccharibacteria bacterium | reverse complement strand
ATGAATAAAATCATTCTAAAAAATTCCACATTCTTGGCAACTGCAATCGGATTGCTTGCGATATGTAATATTGCTCTAGCTGACACTGTTACTGGCCACCTCTCGACTGGCATAAGCGGTTCCAATGGGACTGCATTCAATGGAATTGTGATCTCGCCGCCGGTTGCGAACCCTCCAGCAGGAGAGTATGCTTCGGCCCAGAATGTAACCTTGACCGCAGATGGAGCGACTAGCATATACTACACGCTGGATGGCACAATGCCGACCTGCTCGGTCGGAGTGCTCTATTCTGGCGCTATCAGCGTAAGCTCCTCAACGCCGATCGAAGCCCGATCATGCTATCCGAGCAACGCTTCTTCGACGGTAGTTTCGTACCTATATGCCATTGATCCTCCGGCAAATAGCGATACTGTGGGAGGTTCATTGTCTAGCGTGGGCGGCGGTTCAACATCGGGAGGTAGCGGTGGAAGTTCATTTAGTGGTGGAGGCGGCGGCGGAACGACACTATTCAGCAAAGGTGATGCCAACCGTGATGGCAAAATAAATATTCTGGACTTTGTGATCTTGATGGCCAACTGGGGTAAAACAGGATCAGGTAATGCCGCAGACTTCAATGGTGACGGAATAGTCGATATACAAGACTTCGTTATTCTAATGGCTAACTGGACAAACTGATAAAAATATGAAAAAAATCCTACTCTCAAGCTTGATGGCAGTCATTGGAACGCTGTTGTTTTCGGTCACAGCCATGGCTGCGACGACGGCTTCTATCACGCCAGCGAGTGTAAAAGTGGCTGTTGGACAGCAGTTTAATATGGTGGTCATGGTGGATCCCAAAGGCTTTAGCAATTATGCCGAAAAGATCGAAGTTGATTATCCGGCAGATGCTTTGCAAATGACCTCGTTCACCCTAGGAACTGGAGGCATGGCCCTATCGCAAACCGGTTATGATCTGAACGATCCCGTGAATGGAGTTTTGATAAAGACTGCCGGCTATGCCGGAGGCATATCATCACCGACATTGTTCGGCACGATCCTATTCACTGCCAAAAAATCCGGAAGCGGAATGGTCACGATCGGCGGCCAATCCTCGGCTTTCGAGACAAGCGGCCAAAGCGCTATCACCGGCAAGCAAGCGACATTCACAGTAACAGCGGTGAATATTCTACCGAAGAATGTTGTGCCAAATAAACCATCATCTCCGGCGGCTCTCGCACCAGTCTCTTCCATCAACGGCCAAGTGCTCGAGGCTACGGCTACAAATGCAACTGTTGTCGGGGTAAGTAACGGCTCTGAGCTTGCCCAAGTCGGTACAGCTGCTTCGACGGGGATTGACTTTGCAAATATCTGGATCTATATAACTATCGTAGTGATTGTTATCATCCTTGTTGTTGGATACCTAGTTCTCAAGAAAAAGAGAATTTAATCTATGTTACCGTCAAAGACTTGCTTTTTTTACAAAGCCATGCTAGGGTGAAAATATTGAAATTGAAAAAAGATGGTTAACAAAAAACCATTTTTTCTTGGAAAAAATATTTTATTAGTTATCTGCAGGGAATCATAATAATACTGAACTATACGACAATATCTCTCAATCAAAAATTTGAGGTCATTTGTCGTGCGGAGAGAAACAAATAAACTTGTTTCTTGAACCAAGTCTGCTGTTGTTATAGTACATAATATGTACCCACAAACAATGCCTTTAAGCATTTTTTGTGAGGTCTTGATTCTTGAATAAATAATGCAAAATAAGAAAAAAGAGAATAAAGATAAAACAGAGAACAAGTTCCTAAAATTCAAAGGCGATTTTGGTAGCATTTTTTTGCTTTTCCTGATACTTTACACGATCACGCTTATCAAACTGGGTACCAGTTACGAATTTAATCGTGGTGCTTTGTTTACGATCTATAGCAGTATTATTGGTATCTATATAATTTCTAGATTCATATTGGCTTATTTCCACAAGTCCGTACCTTATGATGAAAATTATCAGCCAACTGTCACTTTTGTTGTTCCCGCCAAAAATGAAGAAGACAATATTGGCGAAACGATAAGAAGGTTTAGCCAAGTAAATTACCCGAAAGAAAAAATCGAAGTTATTACTATCAATGACGGTTCGACTGACAATACTCTCTCTGAGATGATGAAGATTAAAGCTGAATGCGAACCATTGGGAATGCACGTCAATGTTATTGATTGGAAGGTGAATCGCGGGAAACGTGACGGCATGGCGGAAGGTGTAAAATTGGCAAAAAATGAGATCATCATATTTATTGATTCTGATAGTTTCATAGATAAAGAGGGTGTGAAGCATTTGGTTAAGTATTTTAAAGATAAAAAGGTTGGAGCTGTCTCTGGGCACACAGATGTGTTCAATCGTGAAGAAAATATGCTGACAAGAATGCAAGCACTCCGCTATTTTATTGCCTTCAAGATTTACAAAGCCGCGGAATCCATATTTGGAAGTGTTACTTGCTGTCCCGGATGCTGTTCTGCTTACAGGAAATCTTATATCGATCCAATTTTAGACCAATGGTTGAACCAACGATTTTTGGGCAGAAAATGTACTTTTGGAGACGATAGAAGCCTTACAAACTTTGTCATCAGGAAATATGATGCTGTATATTCTCCTGAAGCACTGGCTCATACTGTGGTTCCGAACACCTTCAGAAAATATATCAAACAACAACAGCGCTGGAAAAAGTCTTGGGTGCGAGAGACATTCATAGCCTGCACGTTTATGTGGAAAAAGAATCCTATTGCGGCGCTATCATTCTATTCGTATATGTTTTTGGCTTTCGTGGGACCGATCGTCTTTATTCGAGCGGTTTTCTATTATCCGTTATTCGTATCACATGCTCTGCCTTACTTTTATTTGCTTGGACTCGCTATCATGCTCGCTTTCCACGGTGCGTATTATCACAATCAGGTCAAGGATACTTCATGGCTCCTACCCGTGATCACGTTTTGGTTTTATACGGTGATCCTGATGTGGCAACTACCTTGGGCATTCGTAACGATGAGGAATACTGGCTGGGGAACCAGATAATACTATGTATATACACGTATCAAAACAAAAAATTTCCAAGTTTTTCTTTCTCGCGGTTATTCTTTTGACGGGCACAATATTAACTTTGTCATTTAGGGACAAATTTATATTCGACACGTTGAGTTATATTACAAAATTTCGATACGGTGTCGAATTTAACAGCGCTTCCGGAAACACCTTGACTGCCGCAATCCAAAATACGGATAATGCCAATGCTTCATCTGTTCCTGTTCTCCTATATCACGGCATTACTCTAAATGCGGGCCTATATAACATGACTCCGGATGATTTTAAGAATCAGATGTTTGCACTCAAACGTGCTGGTTACAAGACTGTCACACTCAATGATTTTTACCAATTTGAGCTTGGCCAGAAGACGCTACCGGCCAAATCTTTTTTGTTAACCTTTGATGACGCTCGCCGTGATAGTTATGTCGGTGCTGATCCGATCTTGAGTTTTCTAGGATACAACGCTGTCATGTTCGTGCCGACACAAGATGTTTTGCACGGAATGCCCGGTGCAAAAGGTTACGGTTATTATTTGAAGGAAGCAGATCTTGCGAACATGGTTGCCTCGAAAAGATGGGAATTAGGTTCTCATGGTATCCAGACATTTGGTGATAGCGTGCCGGTCGATGCTTCTAGTACCGAACAAGATTTTTTGAGCAACAAAATGTGGTTGGCGGATAAGGGTCGCTTGGAGACAGATCAAGAATACCAAAGCCGTGTCGAAAATGAACTAGTTTTGTCGAAGCAAGAATTGCATGATAAGTTTGGAGTAACAATAAATGCTTTTGCCTATCCATCGAGCGATTATGGACAGCAGTCTACGAATAATAGTGCAAATGCGACCGCAGTGATTGGCAATATTATGAAACAGAATTATGCCATGGCTTTCGAACAAGTCTGGCCTGACGAGGGCGCTTTCACTGCAAATTTTCCCGGAAACAATATGCTTCACCTCAAACGTGTCGAACCTCGCGCAAGTTGGACGCCGGACAGTCTAGTTGCATACCTGAATAACTCTGATACCAAGGCTACCGCTTTTAATGATTATTTCGCGTTAGATAATGGCTGGAAACGTTCTTGGGGTGATTCATCTATCACCTCGCATTCTCTTGTATTGAAAGCAAACGCAAGTACTACCGGTGCAGGCGCAATTCTTGACGGAACTTATTCTTGGCAGAATTACGGATATTTTGCGGAAATGAATATATATGATAGCGGAGGAATTACGCTCATGTCTCGCTTCCAAGACAGTAATAATTATTTGACCTGCAATTTTAGCACAACAACAGTGCGGGTTGATGAGAGGGTTGACGGTATCACTAAAACGATCTTAACAGTTCCGAATTATCTTGACCTACCTAAAAGTGAAACATCGTTCGGTATGCTTGTTAATGGTTCCAGGGTCAACTGTTTCGAGGGTTCCAGCTTTGTTGCTTTGGTGACATTTGACCAAGCACTCGATCATGGCGGCATAGGCATTCAGGTTTGGGATAGAAATCTGGGTGCTGCGAATATTGCGGTAAAATCAATAAAAGTAGTCGACAAAGATGCCTTCTTGACGTTGGCAAATAACGAACCCATTTATGCGGTTATTCAAAATAAAACAACCGTCGCACAAACTGTCAATGATTCTTCACAAAAGTTGCTAGTTGGTAAATCTGCAAATGCACTTTTGGCAAGCGTGTCTCTGCCATATCTGTGGGATACATCCAACTTAGCTTCTATCGCAATGTCCACAAAAAATGATATTCCCGGAACGTGGTATGCGTTACCCAATAAATTAGCGGTGCATAACGGAGTAATGAGTTTGGGAACAACGCCACAGTATAAAAGTGCTTTTGTCACAATGCAAGGCGGACTCAATCTTACAGATTATTCTTTTGACGCGAATATTGATTGGGTTCTCGGGTCTGGAGTGTCTTTACTTGCGCGCTATGCCAATTCGAACAATTATATTGCTTGCGAATATAATAATATTGGTAATTGGGTGCAGTTAATTCAAGAGTTAAATGGCAAAAGGTATTATATTGCCGGTGCTGCACAAAATTCCAATGCGGCAAATCTCTACGATACGAAAGGAAAATCTGTTGGCGTACGAGTGAATGGTGCTGTCGCTTCATGCCTTGCCAATGGCCAAGAAATTGTAAAAAGTCCTGTTCCGACAATGCCAACTGCCGGAACTGTTGGTTTTAATGTCTATGCTAGTACGCCGGGGATGGCCATGATCAATATCAATAGTGTCAAGATTATTCCAGAAACGGCGATGTTGGATACTGCCATGCTACAATAAACAAATGAAGAAACAGACTTATGTTATCAGTTCAGTTTCATTATTGGCGATTTTCGCCTTATTTTTGACTTGGATTAATTATAATAATTCCGCGGTTATGTTTGATACACCCCCTAGTGATCAGGTTGCCTCCGTTGCCGCAACTGTAACATCACCTTTCTATTATTCTTTCAATTCCGCTGGTACCATATACGAAACTAGTAATATAAATCTTAGCACAAGTCCTTATTGGTGGATCGATTCCGGTGCAAAGATGGTTATATCTGGAAATACTGGAGCGACTGTCCACAACAGTCTACCGGCCAATGACTATTGGCGTGTGCTTTATGGTAAAAATAATCCTCTTGATACCGACAGCGGATATCATCCGCAAAATATATTTCGTTTGGTTTCGCGCAATACTTGGCACAATTTTGACCAGCAAATGTATTATAAGATAGACGCAGATAATCTTAGTGCTAGTCCGAACCGCAGTATTTCCAATGGGTTGCTTCTGTTTAATCGTTATAAAGATAGCCAAAATCTCTATTATGCTGGACTCCGAGTAGACGGAACTGCTGTGATCAAAAAGAAAACCAACAGCGTCTATTACACTTTGGCGCAAACCAAGATTTTTCCGGGCACTTATAATGCTAGTACCAGCCCAAATCTTTTGCCGCACAATAATTGGATTGGTATAAAAACCGAAGTCACAACAACAACTTCTGGTACAGTCCTCATAAAACTTTATGATGATGTGGGCAAGACGGGGAATTGGAAACTCCTGTTACAAGCGACTGATGATGGAAAATCATACGGCGGAGCCGTGATCAACGGCAATTATTATGTGGGCGTGAGAACGGACTTTATGGATGTTTCATTCGAGAATTATCAAATCTCTTCGATTTAATTATATTTATTTGTTTGCCGTGGGGGTTGTGGAAGGTGGTTTGTAGGATTTCAAATCAGAAATCACGCCAGTAATGTTGTTCATGATTGCTAAGCCTTGTGACTCGGTGACAACTGGCGTACCAGTGGATTTGATGTAACTGACAACTTGCTGTATCAGTTGGTGTGTTACACTGATCGGATTGCCGTTTTCATCAACACGGTGAAAAACTAAGGTTAGCCATTCTTTATCGGCAATTCCTTGATCGATAACAAACTTCACTTGCGCGAATGTCGTACTGGCATTCATTTGGTAGCTTCTTAACGCGAACCTATTGGTCCCTGAATTATTCAAGCCAGCCTCTGTCGTGCGAGCACCCAAGAATCCAGCTTGCTTCACAATGTTTTCCACGGTCGGATCAAAGTTACCTTCAGGATATGCTAAAGTTTTTGGGGTTATGCCGATGGCAATCAAATCTTTTTTTGACCCGCAAATCTCATCTCTAGCTTGTGCTTCTGGAATTTTGGCAAGATACGGGTGTGTTCTGGTGTGTGCGCCGATCTCATTGCCGGCGGCTTGCATTGCCAAAATCTGTTGCTTGTTGACACGGCCTTCTCTGGTAAGAAAGCCTGTAATTATGTATTGGGTTGTAGGAAAGCCGGCGCCGTTTATAATTGACAGAGCATTGTTATATTCGGAAATAAAGCCGTCATCAAAGTCGATCGAGATGATCGGGCCATTTGTAATAGTTGTAGCAGTATCAAGTTGTGATTGTGGAAGTCCGGAGCAAATATCAGCCGAGGTCGTTGTCGCTGTTTGGACAGCGGATATTTGTGCGGAAATTTGTCCAGAGTAAGTCGCGGAAATCGGTGTCGAACTACTTATTGTGCCAGTTGATACAGTGATTGTCCTGCTGATACCTTCTCTTGAAGATAATGATTTTTGCGATTCAAAAATAGAAAAAATCACAGCAAGAAAGATTGCAACAAAAGCCAAGACATATAAGTATCTCATCTTATAATTACAGTCTAGTAGAAACTATTGGTGCAATTGACGTCTCTCTTCACAAAGTTATACACATGGGACATTTGTCAAATGTTGTACAATATACCCATATGAAATCTACAACAAGCAAGTATGGGGTCGCTCTTTTAATTATCATAATTTTAGCAGTAGTAGTTATTGTTTGGCAGATGAATGTTGGCGGGGGAATAACGCCATCCGAGGTAGTGCAAATGCCGGAATATACTCACACAACGGCCACAGCTCCGGCCACAGCTCCGGTTACAACTTCACCTAAGGTTACTCAAACCCAAAAAACGACGACAACAGTCAGTGTTCCAGTAAAGCCAACAACGGTTATGACGGTTACACAAGGGACCAATTATGTGCAATATATGAACCAACTTGGCAACAACCAAAATACTTGCCAAACCAACGCTAACGCACAGTACAAGCAGTTGTATGGCAGTCTGGAATCGTCTTCGGTTCTAAGTTATTACAATACTACGAACGGCGCGTGTTATATGCGCGTAGCCGGCAAATTGCATGTGACTGGTTCGGCAAGCACAACCGGCCAAATCTATTTCCGTAATGTTGGCAGCAATACTCTGCTCGCAGTCTGCACCGATCCGACTGGCACGATGCTCGCAAATAACGCATGGATCTGCACCGATAATATCGCCAAACAGAGCATGAATCTAACGCAGTTTAGCGCGCTAGTAGGGAAGTACACTGCGCAGTAATGAAAAAAGCACCTATTCCAGACTATGAGAAAGATCGCCTCTGCGCTGTCGAGGATCTCAAGATTCTCGATACAAAAATAGAGGAAAGATTTGACCGAATAACCAAGGCGGCCATAGAGAGATTTTCTATGCCAATATCAACCATAACGATCGTAGACAAAGACCGAGAATGGTACAAGTCCGCTCAGGGCTTATCCCAAAGAGAGGGTCCTAGAGATATCTCTTTTTGCGGACACGCGCTCTTGCATGAAGATATTTATATCATCGAAGACACACAGAAAGACCCGATCTTTGCCGACAACCCGATGGTCACAAGCAGTCCTTTTATCCGGTTCTATGCCGGAAAGTCGATCTACGACCGAGAAAGCAAGTTGCCAGTCGGCGTCTTTTGCATCAAGGATACCAAGCCAAGAAAGATGACCATGCAGGATATTTCTGATTTTATAGGGTTTGCCACGCAAGCGGAAGAAGAGATAAATACAAAGGCGAGCTAAAATTTTGTTGCGGGGGCCGGAATCGAACCGGCAATCTTCAGGTTATGAGCCTGACGAGCTACCGTTACTCTACCCCGCGGTGTAACGGCTTAATTCTGCCATATTCGAGGCTATTGCGCAACTGGTCATAATCTATTATTGTATAGCTTACAGGTAAGAATTTAGAATTTAGAATTTAGAATTTAGAAACCGTGCGATGTCGTGTCATTCTAAATTCCAAATTCTAAATTCTAACTTCTAATTAGGCCGGCGTAGCTCAGGTAGTTAGAGCATATCACTCATAAAGATAAGGTCGCAGGTGCAAGTCCTGCCGCCGGCACAA
>CAYTUZ010000029.1:0-8901 GCA_964441635.1 uncultured Candidatus Saccharibacteria bacterium | reverse complement strand
GCCCACCGCCAAACCCACCATTCCCGCGCAGAAACCTTGCATGAATACGCCCCAGACTTTATTCAGCGGGAAAATAACATTGAAAAAGCGTAAGCTTAGGAACGCCACGTAACCCATGATTACCGAAGCACAAAAACTGTGGAAAAGAGTCGACAGGACCGGCTTGGTAAAACCCGGATATGCTTTTTCAAAGATATACCAATGCAAGAAAGTGTTAACGATGACACCGATCGAGTAAGCTAGTCCGAGCACCAAAACGCTGGTACCCGTCTGGCCTTCGACTTTCAGAAGATTTTCGATGAAATACTGAAAAAGTGGGTAGGCATAAAAAGCTTTGGTCAAAAGGAAACCAGAGATGACGATTATCGAGGCAGAAACTGCATTGACTAGAAGCGGCCTAGCAGTTTTGCCTTCGGCGTAGAAAGCTCGCACGAAGAGAATAACCAAGCTCTGGCCGATCGTCGAAACCACAAATAGCGCGAGCATTGCCGCAGTCAGGCGTGTATCAGCCCAGTCGAACTTGCCAGCACCGAGAATGGTACGGACAATCTGCGCACGCAGAACGATAAAAAGAACCATGATCGGCATTGACCAGAAGATGATGTGTTGTGCCGAAGAGATCATTTTTTCTAGGAAATCCTTGACGTTTTTCTCATAATACAGCCGTGAAAGCGTGGGAAAAACCGCTGAAGAATAGCTAGCGCCGATGATGGTAAGAGGCACCGACTGCAAATTGAAAGCGAAATTAAAAATCGAAATCGAGCCAGCGGCCATGAAGGATGCGATAGCTATAAGCACAAATGAGGCCAGTTGGTTCGCCGACAAAGTGATCGTACGCGGGAAAGAGCTCCAAAGGATCTTTTTGATTCTGGTCCAGTCGATATGGAAAGATAACCGCGGCGCGAGACCTTCATGCGACATAAAAGGAACCTGTATCGCCACATGCAAAAATGCGCCGATAGCAACGCCAATAGCTAGGCCAGAGAGACCGAAGATTGGATACGCGACCAGCACACCAAAAATAATTCCCAAATTGTAAACTACCGGCGAAGCCGCATAGACCAAGAAACGATGTCGCATCTGGGTCAAACTAGAGAAAAGATTGGAAAGACCTAGGAATATGGGCGACAAGAGCATGATACGCATGGAAGCGATCAGGGTAGGCAATGCCGGGTCATTGGCAAAACCGGGAATAAAATTGCGGATCAGAAATGGCGCCAAGAAATACGCGAGCACGCCAACAACCACGATCAGTACGAAAAAGACCGTAAAGATGTCATCGGAAAACTTCTTGCCATCTTCGCGGCTCTTGCCAAAGCGTTCGATGAAGTATGGCAGGAGAATAGAAGCCGAGACCAGCGAGCCGACCGAAGCAAAAATGAAATCGGGAATGCGGAAAGCGGCATAATAGATATCGAGAGAATGATTGGCACCAAAAGTAAAGGCTAGAAGTTTGTCGCGAACCAAAGCCAAGATCTGCGACAGAAGTGCGAACGAAGCCAGGAGATACGCGGCCTCATGTAAACCGCGTATTTCCCTGCCAATAAATCTGAACCATCTCTTTACCATCGGGCTTATTTCTTTTCTTTGAGTGGTAATGTCGTACGCTTTTCTGGAGTAGAGGCAGGTGCGGCTGGCGCATTTGCGAACGGCGAATTGCCGGCACGAAGGTTATTCAAGATAGTAGCGACTTCTTGGTTGTCTGGATTGGCTTTTGACAAATCGCTAAACTCGGCTACAGCCAAAGCAATATTATTGTCGCGCGCCGCGGCCAAACCCAAGAAATATTTGGCATTGGCATAGTCTGGCTGCAATTCTACAGCCTTGGCCAGTGCTTGCTCGGAAATCTTATAATTTTGGGCATTATATTCTAGGAGGCCAAGCTGGAAATATAACAATGGATTTTGGGGATTGAGCTGGATAGCAACTTGCGCGGCGATGATCGCATTGTTTAGATCGCCTCGTGCGGCATGGACCTGTGAAAGCAGGAAGACCGCGTCGAGATAATTGCTCTTGATCTGCAAGCCGGCACCCAGAGTTTGTAGTGCTTGATCGAGATTGTTATTCGAGGCTTCTAGTTGTGCCAGATTGACATACAAGGCCGGATTTAAAGGATTCACACGAATAGCATTGGTGTAGGCACGAGCAGCATTGTCATAAGCATTGGTAATCTTGAGAGAAGCGCCCAATTGCGAGATGCGAGCCTCGGAGAGCAAGTTGTAATAGTTTGACGGATCATAGACAATAGCGCTCCTAGAAGCCTGTACGCCGTCGGTAATTGTTTTGGATATGGCTATTGCCAAGGCTGGCGAGCTCGAGGTCGCGGTGGAAACTAATTGTGTGGCTTTCAAGCGGTCGCTTTCGGAGATTGCCTGCCAATAGACATCAGATTTATCGAATGATAGCGCCGTGCGGAAAGATGCGATCGCGCCGTCGTAATTTTGGTGCTCCGAAATTTGGCGAACGCCGGAAGCGAAGTAAGCCATGCTCACAGTTTTCTTGCCATAAATGCCGAGACTAACAACAAACAAGGCTACGAGTACAACGATGGCACCATTCCATAATGTTCGCCGACCAAAGCTGTCTCTGCGAATCAAAATATATGGATCCAATATTTTCGCAGTCACGCAATTTGCGACAAATATGCCAGTTACCGCGAAGGTCAGAAAGACCATGAAGTGAGACGGTACATAGAGCACAGTCATGATCCACAGAAATATCGTGGCTATCGCTCCTCCTACGACCGTAAAACGCACAAAGGGTTCATTTCCTGTTGTCCTTAGAGCTTTTGTGATAGAAAATCCTAGGAACACAAACAAAAGAATCCATAGAATAACACCGATGATTCCCAGCATAGCAAAATACGTGGGAACCAATCCAGAGCCGACGTTAAATTCAACTTGCCACAGATCCGTGGTATTGAAACCTTGCGGCTTGTAAGTCATGAAGGCTTGCGCAAAGTGGTTGGGACCGACACCAAACCAAGGATAGTTTTTGACTGAACCGGCGATGACATCCAAGGTCATTTGCCAAGGTAGCGAAAGTTCAGAGTATTGAGTGCCAGTTTTTTGAATTACTGGTTTCATGACCACGGTTCCCCAAACAGCAGCTAGAATTGCCACGATGCAAAGCAAGGTCGGTAGCCACGATATTCTAGAAAGAATGCCGCGAAATCCTGTTAGCCCAGCTTTTGAAGCATTGGCGAAAAGACCTACGGCAACAACGCCAAAGGCAATCGCCGCGGCAATCCACGTCACGGAATTATTGACTAAAAGTGTAGTAACAAGAGCGATCACACCAACTACGTAATAAATAATCTTTTTGCGCTTGGGAATAGTGAGAAATGCGATAGTGCTCGATACAGCAATGAGGATCAGCATGGCAAATATCGCTAATTCCGGCCATTTACCAAGAAGTGTGTCAGTGCGGTTTGAAAGAATGCCGAGTGATAATATGGAGGAACTGGTGACCAAGCGTAAGCCTTGGAACAAAAAGAATACTAGAAAGACGACACCCAAAACGCTAAAAATCGTGGTTGTTCTTTTGGGATCGCGGCGTACGGTTTCGTAAGCAACCCAAGCGGCCACAAATAGTGTGATGAGAAAGCCGGCAGTACCGATTTCAAATCCTTGTCCAAACAAAGACTTGCTGATTTGAATGCTCGATAGCGATGAAATAATAGCCGCCACACACAGAAGTATTGCTGTAATAAATAAGGTTTTTGGCGGAGCAAATGTTTGGCGTTCTTTCATTATAACGAGCAAATAAAGAATTGCGGAAACCAGTGTGCCCAAAACAATAATAACTGTCTTTGCCAAATCGATGGCAATATAGCGAGTCGGAATAAAAGCAATCGGCGCCAAAACTAGCGTTGCCAGAAAAACTTGATAGGCCATTCTTGCCAAGCGATCTTTGGTTGGGATTTTCACTTTTTCGGGCGGCAGCGGAGTTTGCGAGGTAATGGGAACTTTCACTTTTTCGGACACGGTCTGGGAACGCGTAACTGCTGGAGTTGCAACGTTAGACGTCGGGACCGCGTTTTTTGCGGGCATTGCCGGTTGATTATTTTGATAATTATTAGGTCTCTGCGCGTTAGGTGTTTTTTGTCCAAAAGAATTGTTTGGTTGCATAGAGATACTGATTTATAGTAATGGAGCCATTTTAGCAAATTTTCGGCAAAATAAACAACTTTTCTCAAGTTATTTGTGGATAAGAAAAACGCCCCTCGCTTGCGCTCGGAACGTTTTTCTAGCCGCACATAAGCCGAATTTTGTGACCTCTCTCCTCTCGCGAAGAGAAAGACGACAACAATATATCTAGCTCCAAGATTACTCTTGGAGTCAAGCGATTCTCCGTCTCTTACGAGACAGCACGATCTTGCACCAAAGTAGAGATTTTGCCGTTTCACTCCCAATTCTTTCTTTCGAAAAAATCAGGCATCGTCACTGTTCGCACTCCTAGGTGTTACCAGGTGGGTGTTACCCACTACTTGCTGCTTCATGAAAGCGATCGCAAAATCAAATTCCACGAAGCTGGTGTTCGGACTTTCCTCCCCTCGTCGTCTCTCACTTGCGTTCGAGACTCGCTCGGGACAGTTGTCTGATGCAGCCACAACAATATATCACAACTTAGACTATTTCGCAAACCCCAGAAACACAAGCCAATTCTTTCTTGAGGTCCGTCTCATTTTGCTTCTCATAGGTCAAAATTTTGGAATAATCCACATTTTCGAGCCTCTTTGCCAACTCTTTGTAGGTTTTCTCGTCGATTGCTTCATAAGGCGCGAGTTTGTAGACATGGTCTTCACGTGGCAAGAAAGAAAGGCCGCCGATAATTTCCCAATTCTTGTAAACCCAGTTGGCAACTTCGATCCATTCATCATTGCCGACAGAAATTGTTACTGAAGGATTGTGCTCGGTATAATTTTCCTTGACCATCTTCCAATGTTCCAACTGTTGCATAGCGGTGATGTCATTCTTGAAAATTGAGCCGCCGGGAGCTTTGACCGGGAATTCCAGCACTTGAGTATTGGCGCTTTCGGCGGACTGGCCGACTTCCGGGTGATACGGCACACCTTGACCCTTGAGCATTTTGAAGAGCGAATCGGTCGTGGAGATGCGGATACGGCGAATGTAAAACTTGGAATGGCGCGGGTGCATGCCCGAAGAACAATCGACGGTTTGTGAGAGCGTTCCGGACGGCTTCACGCAGGTAATGGCTGTGGATTCATTGACCCCAAAACGCTTGGCATATTCACGATTGACACGGATAGCTTCATCGCGCAACTTCTTTAATATTCCCGGCTTTCGAACGGCCGGACAATCCCACTGGCCAGTAATAGAAACTCCCAGCAGCCGTTCCCTTTCACAATGTTCTTTCCATTCTTTTGATAAATAAGGAAAATTGGTCAGAGTAGACTGATATGTGCCTATGATCGTCGCGATTCGCATTTTTTTCATGAGCGTCGTCTCGGTGTCTTCAGCGCGAGCTACGATTTCTGACAAATTACAGAACTGCTTTGACTGCAAGATGATCTCACCACACGGATTGGTGCCGATAGGCCCTCTAATATGCTGGCCGGTCGGATCGAAATAGCCCTTGTATTCCTTCAAGACCTTGACACGGCGTTCCGGAAGAGTCTTGGCGAGAGAACCACGGTTGAATATTCCTCTTTCACCAGATCGGCTTTCGACAAGCGCCATCCATTCCTTCAAGAACTCTTCATTTGACGGTTTGTTGATATAGACCGCGGAATTGTTGGCGAGCATGCGGTGCGGCTGGCTGATATAGAAAGCGCCTTTTTTGGCATCGCGAACTTGTTCATCACCAAGATCGGAAAGAGAAATCATCGCGCTTCTTCGGACGCCACCGGATACCACGCAATCGCCAATCATACAGATGATGTCATGGAGATCGATGGGCCGCAGACGCCGGCCTTGTCGAGAGAACATCACTTGGCGGACAAAAGCGTGCAGACGCTGAAGTGGTGCCGGACCGGATGACTTGCCTCCAGAAGTTTTGAGCCGAGCGCCTTCGGGACGCAAGAGTGAGTAATCGAAGTCTATATCTTTCCCTGCAGCCCAAGCTTTCATTCCAGCGGTGATAGAGTCTGCCCAGCCTTCTTTGTCATCAGAAATGACAAATGTCGGAAGTTTTTCGCCGGTTTGCATCAGGATCTGCGGGAATTTTTCAACATTGGTACTTTCTACCGACCAGCCCGCGCCAGCACCGCTCATGGAAATATAGAGAATTTCCGCCAGATCTTGGAAAGATTCGGGAGCAATAAATGAGCAGTTGTAGCCAGTGATGTTATTTACTCTTGCAGCTTTGCCGGAAAATTGGAATAGGCGCATCGAGGGCATTGCCTGCTGACCAAGGATCGCTTCGCGAATTTCTTTGTATTCGGAATCCTTGAGCTTATTGCCGAGATTTTCTTTCATGAAACCGAGATAACGGTCTACGGTTTCAATATAAGTTTCGCGGCGGTTTTCTTCATCGATCCATCGAGCGTAAGAACGGTAAAAAACGAACTCGCCCAGTGCATTTCTGAATGACTTTTTTGAATCCATTGCGAGCTTTCGCACATGTTCTGGCACTTCTAGGCCCTTGGCGCGAACTCGGGCACGCTCTTCACGGTAAAGCACATAGTGCTTTGCGGTTTTCACGTAGTCAGCACGCATGAGTTCCTGTTCAACGACGTCCTGCACACCTTCAACAGTCGGCAAAAAGTTCTTGAATTTCTTTTTTATCCGAATAAGCTCGCCAAAAACTTGATTGGCGACAATCTTGGCTTCATCGAGTGAACCTTCGCCGACAGAATTCATGCCCTTCCACACGGCGGCTTCGATCTTTTCAACATTAAAAGGAACAATTCGACCATCTCTCTTGATAATCGTGGGGATGCTAACTTTTGCCGCTGGCAAAGCGGATTTTTTCTTTTTTGGCATATGTTTGCGCAGGCGGTGCGCCGAACTTTTTTTAAATGCTAATAAATTTACTAATGAGCCTCTCAAAAAATACGGCAAAATATTTTTGTGATTGGCATTCTTCTTTAGTACGAGTTATTTTAACTCGCAGGCGCACAATAAGAAATAGTGGATAACGCAATTGAGCACAAAATTAAAATTACTGCAAAAGCGCTCGTACTCGCACGCACACGACACATCACGCCGCGGCCCTTCGAAACTACAGCACCTTTGTCTCTGAAGAATAAAGTATCGTAAGGCTAGCGCTCCGCGAATGGGCCGTTCTATGATGTGTCGTGTGCGTGCGAGTACGAGCGCTAACGCAGTACTCTTTATTTAGAATGTAAGTGCGGTACCAGTTGCAATACCAAGGGTTGCGGCAGCACCGGCGGGGAGTTCTAGAACATAACCAATATCGCTGGGTGGAAGCACAGTATTCGGGTAGCTATCAGGTGAAAGATTGGCAACAACACCAAGCACGTTTTTGTTGACGTCGATCCAGACAATATCCAGAGGAAAACGCATATCTTTCATCCAAAATTCATAAGAGCCGGCTGTGTCAAATTCGAAAATCATGCCACCGTCAGCGGCGATCGAGTCGCGATTGCTCAAACCAAGTTCCATTTTTTGGTCAGTATCGGCGATAAAGGCATGAATGGTACCGTTTGGCGCGACAATGTCGGTAGTATCGTATGCACTATCATCCAAAGCCGAAGTGGTAGTAGCTGTAGTGGTAGCAACCTGATTTTGGTCCGTCGATTGGCCGCTCGTATTGGAACCCTTGAAGATAAAAAATAAACCAATCGCAATCAGAATGATAATTACAACGATCGTATAGTATATATTATTTTTTTTCATGGTATTATGTTCGCTTTTTTAACATTATAACAAGTCCGATCAAAATCAGCACTACCGGCCAATATAGGCTCATATCCAACCCAAAATTGAATGTCCAGCCGGTATTTATGAACAGGAACAAGAGACCGAGCATGATTAGAAGTGTTGGTATTACCATTTTGTTTTATTGTATATATTTTTCGCGATTGGCGATGTGGCCTTCGGCCGTGGCGGCATAATGCATATTACCATGCGAATCGGAAAGGTAAAAGAAATAATCAGTCGTCGTGGGATTTATCGTGTCTCTTATGGCGTCAAGACCGGGATTACCTATGGGTGTAGGCGGCAAACCCTTGTTCTTATAAAGGTTGTAAGGTGAATCACTGGTCAGATCGGCCATGGTCAGCGAGCTGGAATCTTTGCCTAGAGTATAAAAGAATGGCGGATCAACCTGTAATGGATAGTTTTGATCTATTCTTTTCCAAAGGATTCCGGCGATGATCTTGCGATCTTTGGTTGAAGTCGCTTCCTTCTCCACGATCGATGCCATCTTCAGGACGTCGGGAAAAGGCTTGCCAAACAAACTGATCGGCATAGCCAAACTCCTGGTCTGTTTGTCAAAGTTCGCCTTCATGGTATCTACGATCTGCACTGGCGACATCGTTTCGTAGAAAAAATACGTGTCGGGAAAAAGCTTTCCCTCATCGGGCTTGGCGACTGCCAAAAATGCCTTACTGTCAAAATCAGGCATCTTCTGCGCAAGTAACCGTGCAATATCATAAGAAGCAATGCCTTCTGGAATAGTGACTTTGACTGTGGGTATTTCCTGATCACCTTTCACAGTTCGATACGCGATCCGCAGGGCCGACTGCGCCGCATTGAACAAATAATCGCCGGCAACAACTTTTTTGTTTCCGCCCAGGAATACGACATAAAGCTTATATATAAATGCCGATTTGACAATGGATTTTTCTTGAAACATTTCTGCGACCTGGGTTAGCGTACTGCCTTCCTTTATGGAAATGACCGTTTTCGCCGGAAAACCCGCTGGCGGGATCGAAATATAGGTAAGCGTTGCGATAACAACTGCAACCACAGC
>CAYTUZ010000028.1:0-8947 GCA_964441635.1 uncultured Candidatus Saccharibacteria bacterium | reverse complement strand
TTGAAAAGACGCTAAAAAATCTCAAGGCGCAATTGACTTTGCCACACGAAATCATCGTAACCGACGGCAAGAGCACCGACCGGACGGTGGAGATTGCCAAGCAATACGCTGATAAAGTTGTCGAGTTCAAGGACGCTCGGCGCCAAACCATAGCCGAGGGCAGGAATGACGGTGCTCGCGCGGCTTCTGGTGACCTGCTCATTTTTCTAGATGCCGACTGCACTATTCCGGACCCGAATACGACCTTGGCCAGAGCAATCAAACAATTTGATGATCATAAGCTTGTCGCGCTCATCGCTTGGATCGAAGTTGGAAAGGAATACAGGACTTTTGCTGATTGGCTAGTCTATACTTGTTTCAACTCCTATCTGGTTCTGATGAACAATATCTTGAATTTCGGTATTTCCGGCGGCGAATTCCAGATGATGCGCAAAGCAGATTTTGACAAAGTTGGCGGATTCAATCCAAAACTGGTTGCCGCAGAAGATGTTGAATTACTTAGCCGATTGAAGAAACTGGGGCGTTTGCGCATTGACCCGCATTTGCACGTCTACCATACCGGCCGTCGCGCACACAAGATCGGCTGGCCGCGCCTGCTCCTGCAATGGAATATGAATTCCCTTTCGATGATGTTCCGTGGCCGTGCCAAGAGCGAGGAGTGGGAGGTCATCCGCTAATACCATGAAAATCTCGGTCATTATTCCGGCACACAATGAAGAAAAGGTCATTGGCGATTCGTTGAGAGCAATTCTGGCGCAAGATTATTCTGACTATGAAGTCATCGTTGTCGACAATAACAGCGCCGACAAAACCGCCGAAGTCGCACGATCATTCAATGTCAAAGTCGTCCACGAACCAAACAAAGGCACGATGTGGGCTTGTGAGCGCGGCCGGAAGGAAGCGACAGGCGACATTATCGTGCGCATGGACGCGGATTGTATTCCAGAGACCAAATGGCTTTCTCGAGGCGCTTTATTCTTCAATAACCCAAAAGTCGTCGGTGCTAGCGGCCCATATGACTATTATGACGCCGAGGCATTCTTCCGATATTTGTCGCTATATATTCAAAAGATAATCTACGGCTTCGTTAGCTATATTATTCAGCAACCATTTCATTTTGGCGGAATTATGATCGGCGGCAATAGCTTCATTCGAGCTAGCACACTCGAGGCAATCGGTGGCTTCAATACTGCCATTACTTTTTACGGTGATGATACCGAAATCGCCAAGCGTCTGGCAAAGAAAGGTTATGTAGTATTCAGTTCCAAACTGGTTCTGAAGACTTCTTGGCGCAGATTCAAGCAGGAAGGCGTGGTTGCCCTACAATTCAAATACCTGTACCACTTCTTCAAGCATCTTTTCAAACGTGTGGAAACGAAAAGGCCGCCGAGATTAACTCAAGCGGCCTCGTGAATGAATTCCCAAGCGCTACATATTTTGCGCGATTAGGTATTGAAGGAACAGAACGATTATGACTACAGCAGTAGTTGTGATGTAGAATCTGGGAAGTTTAATCCCAAACATACTCCACCACTCCTTATGCCAGGCAAAATCGCCTTTGAACAACCGACTAAGTGCATCTGGATGTCGCCATCCCGTTAAGGATTGCAACGCGAACCAGAGGAAGTCTTCTGCTACCATATTGCCGACCAGAACCGTGAGGACAAAGATTGGTCCTATGATTTTCGTACCGGCAACTGGCATGATTACCCACTGCCCTGTTACTAGGTGTAAGCAATAGGTAATTTAGAAATACGAGTAACGGCATCACAATCCCAAACATCGTGACGTGATACCATTCGAAGTACTCTTTTTCCAAAACCCGGCCTAACCAGGATTTTGAAACGTCTATTTTTTTACCGAGGAAGAATCGGTCACTGAACTCCGTTTTCCCCCAAGAACCAGTCTTGTATCCTTCCAGCCAGATTTCGAAGATTGCCAGAGGAAGTGAAAACAAAAGAACGTTACAGAGATACAGTATAGCAGTCACAATGACTCCTTTTCTTTGTTGGTGTTTTTGAAACTGATCAAAATTCTCAATGAACTCTTACCCTAATAGTATACCATACTTTATCTCAACATGCAATAGTCTCACTAAAAAGCCCTATCTTTAGGGCTTTTTGAGTTACGAGGATTATAACTTCCCTTTTTATTGAGTTGTCGAAGCATTCGAAGTCGCAGAACCACTACTATTCATAACCGACTTTGAATCTTTACCAAGAATCGTAACGATAGACTGTGCGTCTTTCTTAGCGGCCACAAGGTCCTTTTGCGCTGCTAAAATCTTTGATCGAGCATCTTTCAAGGTCGTGGTATTGGAGGTCATGACCGTCTTGTCACCTTGGTCCGGCTGAAGTGCTGTAATCTCGCTCACTGCCGCTTGAGCTTGGGTATTGGCGTCAGAGAGCTTCGCGGTAATATCGGTGAGTGCCGATTGGACGCTCGCATTGCCATTGGCAGTAGGATCTTGAGCTAGACGTGACTGGATCTTGCCGTCAATCAAACCCAACTGGTTTACAATAGTTTTGATGCGATCTGCCGCGGCAATGATCCGAACTTGCGGCTCAACCAAAAGATAAACGCGGTAAGACTGCGTAATCGATTTGACATCATTCGCCAAAGTCGTAGTCGATGTTTCGGAACCGATCTGGCCTTTTAGATTGCCGAGTGTACTAACCAGTGACTGGATCTCCGAAGACAACATTGCCTTGTCATTATCAGAAACATTTTTCATGGCTTGAACTCGGGACAGAAGGTCATTCATGCTAGTCACGCGAGCGTCTATCTCTTTGCTGCCACGAGCCTGCCAATTGGTAATCCTTTGCGCTAGATTGGCGGCCGCCTTTGTCTGTGCCAAAACCGGTGTCGTGAAGAGCGCAAATGCCGCTAACGACAATGCTATGCCCGCTATTTTTTTATTTGTGAACATATATTTTTGATTAGAAATAACAGATTATAATCCAGTTGTGGGTGATACCGGCGGATTATTGACACTCTGATCGACGTTTTGAGTATCGCTATTTAGGCCTGTCATCTGCGTATCTACGGAAGACATATCGCTTTGCAAAGCCGCGTCGGTATTGTCTGTCGTTGCCGTCGAAAGACCAGCGGCTTTGGCCGGATCCGTCATAGTTTGCGACGTACTCGCGACGCTCGTATCGACAGGCGTTGGTGAAGGCGATTGTGCCGCGGGTGCTGCAAAACTACCACCCCAAACGAGCCAACCGATCACAATCAATACGATGACCACTATAATCACTATCCACAATTTTGCCGTGTTTGACATAATTTCTATGAATTAATTTATAAGCAAGAACAAAAAACTGCTAAACCGCATTATATCACAATGATACGAAAAGCAAGAGAACTTTGGTTCATTCAAGAATATTTGGAAATGTTAGCAACAATTCCAGCTGCAGAAAGCGTGATTATGAGCGCGGTACCGCCATGGGAAACAAAAAGAAGAGGTACTCCTGAAAGCGGCACTAGGCCGAGCATGGCTGCAATATTCAAGAATGACTCCGTAATAACCAATATGGAAAAGCCGATCGCTACAAAACTTGCAAAAGTATCAGGTGCTTTGGAGCCAATGCGAAACGCGCTGGCCGCAAAAAGAATATACAAGAATATCAAGCTGGCGCTGCCCACAAATCCAAACTCTTCCGCTTCCACAGCAAAAATCGAGTCGTCAGTCGGTTGCGGCAAATAGCCGAATTTCTGGATGCTCTGGCCGAAGCCTCTGCCAACGACTTCGCCGGAGCCAATAGCGATGAGCGACTGATTGATCTGGTAACCTGCACCTTGGGTATCACTACTGCGATTCAAGAAAGTTTCTACTCTTTGCAGGGCATAAGGCCGCACAAAAATAACTCCGGCCACGACCGCCGCCAAAATCAAACAAGCTAAGACGAGATGTTTTATAGGCATACCAGCCACAACAAACATGATGATGCCCGTAAAAGCAATGATTACCAGTGTGTCGGTGTCTCGCTGGATCAAAAGGAGTGCCCCAAGAACGGCCATGATCGCGAGATATGGCACGAGACCAAAGCGCATTTGGCCGATTTTGTCTCGCGCATGTTGGATCCATGCCGCGGCATAAATGATAAAAGCGATTTTCAACAATTCAGATGGTTGGAACGAAAGCATTCCGACGTTGAGCCAGCGTGAAGCGCCGCCATGAAAAAGCGCCAGCTTCGGCACAAACAAGAGCAAATTTACACCCACAGCAATGAGCAATATGAAAAATGCGAATTTCTTGAAATAAATATATTTGATTTTAGAGAAAACATAAAAGACGACAATGCCTATTCCCAAACTGATTGCTTGCTTCGCCGCCACAGTTCCAAAATTTGCACCATTTTGGGTTAGAAGGCCGAGAGAAGCAGAAAGAAAAATGACAAAACCAGCAAGCGTCAGGACACTTACGATTAGTAAAAAGAAGCGATCGATATGCAGGGTGCGTGATGACATTATTCTATATTCTATATTCTAAATTCTAACTTGGTCATTGGTTATTTTAAACGCCTCAATATCCCGTTTGACTTGTTCCAATTCTGGCAATTCTTCCAGTTTGGAAATACCGAGATGCGCCAAAAGATCAAGTGTACTCTTATAGAGAAAGCTTCTGGCATCTTTGGGATTATCGACTCTTTCGACTAGGCCACGAATCATAAGCGCCCGCAAAATAAATTGTGAATTTACACCTCGAATATAGTCGATATCGGCTCGAGATATAGGACCTTGATAAAGAATTATTGAAAGCGTTTCCAAGCCAGCCTTTCCGAGGTCGCGGCTCAATTCTTCTTTAGTTAATTGTTCGATCAGTGGTGAAAGTTCTTTGGCGGTGCCTAGCATAACTTCATCGCCTATTTGGACCAAGGTAATTCCCCGACCTTTCAGATCATTTTCCAATTCTATTAGGCCCTTTTTTATTGCTTCCTCGTCGGAATTTAGTAAGGACGCAAGTTTTTTGATCGAGATTGGTTCGGCTTTCCAAAAGAGGATGGCTTCGAGTTGTTGAGAGAGATTCATGATGAAATTATAACACAATGATTATGGCCGATAACGAACAAATGCCTTATAGGCCCGCTCGCCCGACACATCACGACGCGGCCCTTCGAAACTACAGACCCTTTGTCTCTAAAGGAGACATTCTGTAAGGCTAGCGCTCCGCGAATGGGCCGCTCTGTGATGTGTTGGACGAGCGGGCCACTGCGATTCTTTGGTTATTGGTTATTTATCAGTACTTTGGCAAACCAACATCTTTTGTTTCCATCTGAATATCACCGAAGGTCGCTTCTTGGGAAACATGCAAGATTCCCTGCTTCACTAGTTCGAGCATGGCGAGAAAACTCACGATCACATTCACGCGATTACCTTTGTGCTCTTTGGTAAAGTCCTTGAAGCTCATCCGCAAATGCGCGGTTATTCTGGTCGTAAGCGTGCCAATCATATCTTCCAAACTAATAACTTTCTTTACCAAGGTCTTTGGCAAAGCGTCTTTTTTGGGCAAACGATTGATCAGATCTTTCAAAGAAAATAGAGCTTTTTCCAGCGTAAATTCTGGCGAAGGTACAAATACCGGTTGAACTATTCGTGATTGAGATTGCGTGAAGATCATTTCCCCGCCAAATAATTTCTGAATATGCTTGCTAGCATCTTTTATGCGCTGATAAATCTTCAATCGCGTTTCCAAATCGCGAATATCGCCCTGTTCTTCATCGGTCAAACTCAAGTTGGGTAAAAGAGATTTCGACTTGATCAGAAGCAAAGTCGAGGCAACCAAAATAAAATGCGCCGATTCGCCCATTGGCAGGTTCTCGAACTTTCTCACATGTTCGATGAAATCATCGGTAACTTTGGCAAGCGAAATGTCGCTAATGAAAAGCTTGTGTTTTTCTATCAAGTCCAGAAGAAGGTCGAGTGGACCTTCAAAAGTATTGGTTTTTACCGTGAATGGCATGTTATAAAATTTCAAATATCAAAATCCAAATGACAAATCAATGTCAAAACACAAATAATAGTGCTTTTGAAATTTGGATTTGATTTGTCATTTGGATTTTGATATTTGAAATTCTTTATAGAACTCCAATAGCCTTTTTCGCCTCAATCAGCTTCTTGCTTGCCTTCTCATTCGCTTTTTCAGCACCTTCCTTAAGTATCTTCAGAACTGAAGCTTCATCTTTTGCAAGCTCTGCCCTTCGTTCTCGCATCGGTTTGATAAATGAATCAGTGTCTTCGATCAAAGCTTCTTTCAAAACTTTGTACTTGCCTTTATTGGATTCATAAAGAGTTTTCAAATCATTTTCTGATTTGAATAACTTATGAATGGCATAAACATTGGCTGGCACATCGCCGGAAGAATCGGTAACTATAGCCATAACTGCTTTGATTATTTCTTCTCTGCTAGCAAAAAGTGGAACGGTATTGTTGTAACTTTTTGACATTTTCTTGCCGTCAATTCCGGGAACAGTCGCCACTTCTTTCATGATGAGCGGTTCGGGCAGTTTGAATACAGAGGTCGGACCTCTGCCGAATATGTAGTTGAACTTTTCGGCAATATCGCGAGCATACTCGACATGTTGCTTTTGATCTTGGCCGACAGGCACTACGTCGGTGTCGTACAACAAAATATCAGCGGCCATAAGGACCGGATAATTGAAAGTACCAACATTGATCTCTTTGTTCTTGGCTTCAGCGTCTTTGTAGGCATGGGCACGCATCAAATATGGCATTGTGACTATGGTGTCAAAAATCCAAGCCAGTTCGGTATGAGCAGAGACGTCTGATTGCTTGAAGATGAGCGACCTTGCAGGATCAAGGCCAAGTGCCAAATAATCGAGTGCCAAATCTATCGTCAGTCGTTTCATTTCTTCCCTGTTTTGGATCAAATTGAGCGCATGGTAGTCAGCAATAAAAAGATGGCAATCATAATCACCAGAATTTTGCAGATCGACAAACTGTTTCATCGCGCCAAAATAGTTTCCAATATGTGGCCGACCGGTTGGCTTCACACCTGATAGTAGGATCTTTTTCATGGGGTAATAATAACAATAAAATAACCAATAACCAAGTCAGAAGTTAGAATTTTGAATTTAGAATTTAGATTTGAAGTTAGAGAAAAGAATCAAGAATTCTAGATTCTTAGTTCTTAATTCTAATCTAAATTCTAAATTCAAAATTCTAACTTCTGACTTGTTAATCAAAAATGTTGTTTCTTATCTTTAATGAGCATGAGATAGAACGCTGGCACGATGTAGAGTGTCAGAAATGAAGATAACGACAGGCCGAAAATGACGGCACCACCCAACGAGCGCCAGACTTCATTGGAAAGCGTTACAGGCAAAATGCCAAAAATAGTACAGATGGAAGTAATAAAGATTGCTTCAAGCCGTGATTTGCCGGCATCGACTATCGATTCCTCAAATTTGATGCCGCTTTTAATATTCAAGTTAATTTTGTCTACAAGAATGATGGCGTTTTTGACCACGATGCCGAATAGGGCCAGAATGCCGATCAGGCCGGGAAAACTCAAAGGCACATTGAAGATCGCCATGCCAATAAATACGCCTATAAGCGCGAGAGGTATCGGCACCAGCACAATCAGCGCTTTGCGGAAGGAATTGAACTGAATAATGAGCGTAGCCACGATCAAAACAAGTGCTATCAACATGGCACGCAGAACAGAAGCGACTGAATCGGCGTTTTGCTCATTCTGGCCGCCATAAGTAATGGTGTAATCGGCTGGCATGTTATAACTAGCGATTTTCTTTTGGAAAGCGGCGAGGACTGCTTGGCCGTTGGTCGAGGAATCGGTACCCGCCGAAAGAATAATTGTGCGCTTTTGGTCAATGCGAGTGATCACATCCACGGAAGGCTTGAGCTCTATGGTCGCTACGTCTTTCAAATAAACGGGCTGACCCCTCGTATTCAAGATCTGCAGATTTTGAATCGCCGTCAAATTGACAATGGAACTTGGCAAAAATGTCGCGGTCAGCTGAATATCCTTTTCGCCGACAATAATTTTCACCAGATCGGTTCCGGATATCGCCGTGCGCAAAGCCGAACCGACAATGGCCGCGTTCAGGTCATTTTGCTCCAAGCGAGCGGCGTTGAGAGTGAAAGTATATTGCGGCACAGATTCTTTTTGGGAGACATTCACATTCACGACGCCGGGAATAGCGGATAAGATCGGCTTCAGATCATTCACGATCGAAGTTAGCGTGTCGAGATCATCGCCGGCAATATGCGCTTCGAATGCCGCACCCGCTGGAGGACCGCCAGCGGGTACGGACACATTCACGGTAAGGTCGCTGGTACTCGCCAAATCGGCGCGAATTTTGTCAGCCAGATCGTAGGATTTCATGGCCCTTTCGCTCTTATCTTTGAGTGTGAGCGTGATCGAAGCGATATTGGAAGCACTAGGACCGCCAGAACCGAAAGAGCCAGAATTGCTACTGGCACTGCCGATATCCGTCGACATGTTCGCCACATCTTTGTAAGCCAGCAATTCAGTTTCCACAGCTTTCACACGGCGATCGGTTTCGGCAAGATTGGTGCCGACTGGTGCGCGCATATCGATGAAGACATAGTCATTGTCGGAAACTGGAAAAAATACGCTCTGCACCACGCCAGTCGCAACCAAGGCAATCGCGGTGATGAAGAGCACGCCAACCGCAGAGAGGATTATCCATCGGCGCTTCTTATCCAGAATATAATGCCTCAAAGAATCTTCGTAATAAGGCAAGAAACTGTTGAAGTGGATTATGCCATGGATGATCCGACCGCTCATGTTTTCGTGTTCGCGGCTACCCTGTTGCCGAAGTTTGGCTTTGATAGCATCATCGCTTTCCCATTCGGCTTCCATAAGTTCTGTGTTTTGAATGACCGATTCTTTGCCTTCTTTTTCATACCAATAAACGAGATATGCGAGAATAGCTAGAGT
>CAYTUZ010000027.1:0-9036 GCA_964441635.1 uncultured Candidatus Saccharibacteria bacterium | reverse complement strand
TGAATGCTATGGCAGTCCGCTCTGGCATCGAAGCCGCTTCCAAAGATATTGTTGAGGCATTAAAGAAGATCGCCAAGCCGATCAAGAGCGATGAAGAGATCAAACAGATCGCTGCAATTTCATCGGAATCCATGGAAATCGGCTCGATCATCGCTGATACTATCAAGAAGGTTGGCAAAGACGGCGTGGTCACAGTCGAAGAATCGCAAACTACCAGTTTGGAATCAGAGGTTGTGGAAGGCATTCAGTTCGACAAAGGCTATGTCTCTGCTTATATGATCACCAATGCCGAAAGGATGGAAGCAGTTTACGATGATCCAGCAATTCTCGTCACTGACAAGAAAATTTCCTCGATCAAAGAGATATTGCCGCTTTTGGAGCAACTCGCGCAGTCTGGCAAGAAAGATTTGGTCATCATCGCCGAAGATGTCGATGGTGAAGCCTTGACGACTTTTGTCTTGAATAAAATCCGCGGCACATTCAACGTCCTCGCGGTGAAGGCTCCGGGTTATGGCGATCGCAAAAAAGATATGCTGCAAGATATTGCGGTCACGATCGGTGCCACAGTCATTTCCGAGGAAGTTGGCTTGAAATTCGAGACTGCTGCATTATCAAATCTGGGCAAAGCCAGAAGGGTAATCGCCACCAAAGACAATACTATTATCGTCGGCGGCAAAGGCAAGAAGTCCGATATCGAAGAAAGGATTTCACAGTTGAAGAAACAGCGCGACGCGATCGATTCCAAGTATGACAAAGAAAAAATGGACGAACGGATCGCCAAGCTCTCCGGCGGCGTGGCAGTGATCCGCGTCGGCGCGGCCACCGAAACCGAAATGAAATATTTGAAATTGAAGATCGAGGATGCGGTCAATGCCACCAAGGCGGCGATCGAAGAAGGTATTGTCGCTGGCGGCGGCGTAGCACTGATCAAGGCCGCGGAAGAGATCGGCAAGTCTTCTTCAAAGAAAACCATGAGCAAAGAGCAAGAGCTCGGCTATGCTATAGTTTTGAAAGCGCTTGAAGCGCCTTTGCGCCAGATCGCAGTCAATGCGGGCAAAGACGACGGCTCAGTCATTGTCGAGAAAGTGAAGAATGGCAAAGGCAATTTGGGTTATGATGCGCTCAAAGATGAAATGGTTGCGGATATGATCCTTTCGGGAATTATTGATCCGGTGAAAGTTACGCGTCTTGGCGTAGAAAATGCTTGTTCAGCCGCGGCACTGCTCCTCACTACTGAAGCCGCGATCGCCGATGAGCCGGAAAAGAAGGAAGCGAACCACAGTCACGGCGGCAATCCGGAGATGGATTACTAATCAAAAATAATGGAAGCAATCTTACTTTCTATTGGAACCTTCGTATCGACATTCGCTGGCGGATTGTTTTCCATAAAAAACAGAGACAACCTCCACAAGGTTATGGGTTTCACTGCAGGCGTGTTGGTCGGTGTCGTGTTTTTCGATATTTTTCCGGAGATTATCGAGTTAATAAAAGAAAATAATTTTAGTTCAACTGCGGCAATGGTTGCTTTGGTTTTGGGTTTTTTGATTTTTCATATTCTGGAAAAATCGATCTTGATTCACCATTCTCACGAAAGCGATTATCCTGAACACAAACATCCCCACGTCGGTATCCTTTCCGGAATCGCACTTGCGGGGCATAGCTTCATGGATGGTGTCGGCATTGGTCTCGGCTTTCAAGTCAGCTCCGCGGTCGGACTTTTGGTCGCAATAGCGGTGATCGCCCACGATTTTACCGACGGCATGAACACCGTAGCATTGGTTCTCTCGAACAAAAACAGCCTGAAGCGTGCAAAATGGTTCCTATTGCTTGATGCTCTCACGCCGATTTTGGGAGCGGCTTCCACGCTGCTATTCAAGGTGCCTACGAGCTTCCTAGTCTTATATTTGGGATTTTTTGCTGGTTTTCTCTTGTATATCGGTGCCAGCGATATTTTGCCAGAAGCTCACAGCAAGGAAAGTTCTTGGAAAACGATCGGGCTTACAATCGCTGGGATTGTCTTGATCTATATCATAACCCGTTTTGCCTAACTAATTGGTATTCAGGTTTACATTCAGCTATAATATGTTATATTTGTCTATTATAACCACTTATTCATTCATACGAATTTATTCACATGAATCAATCAAAAAAGACAACGTCCGCGGTAGTCGTCATTATAGCCATTGTGGTCATTGGCCTCATCGTTTGGTTCGGCCGATCGGGAAGTAATACCAACCCATCCTTCGAATCAAATGGCAGTACGGTACCTGTGGCAGTTTCCGAAACCACAAAAGTTTCTGGTTCATTATCAGAGTACCAAAATGCCGAATTGGGCTTTTCCGTCAAATATCCTAGCTCTTGGGAAAGGGAAGAAACCAATTCTGGGGTAAATTTTATTATTCCGATTGACAAGTCCCAAGTTTCTACTGTTGCGACTTTGCAAGCGAACATCCAAGTTTTCTCGGGCAGTTGCGCTTTTCCGCCGGTTACCACGGTCAAGGACAAAGGCACATTGCCGGTTGGGATCAACACCTTCAACATGATCTCGATGTCGAATACTGTCCAGAATCGCACTTACTTTAATCGCATGTATTCGCTTGCTTCGAATGGTGTTTGTTACATATTCTCTCTAGCCTCGATCAATTTTGATCCGGCTAGCAAAGGTCTTACCGGTTCGGCTATTACCCAAGCGCAAAATAACAACAAAGCGATCGTAAACACCGCCGATTCTGACTTTACCAATATGGTGAAGACGTTCAACTTCGTAACTCTGCCGGCTGGCACCGATGAGACGAAAGTGACACCCGCGTCCAAGTAAGAATTTAGAATATAGAATATAGAATTTAGAATAACGCAATTTAACAATAAAATAATATCTATTAATAACTATGTTGACCTACATACTTCTCGCAATTATTGTCATAATAGTGCTTTGGATCATTGTCTCCTACAACGGCTTGGTCAAGCTGGTCAATCGCGCCAAAGAAGCTTGGTCCGATATTGACGTACAACTCAAGCGCAGGTATGACCTTATCCCAAATCTAGTGAATACCGTCAAAGGTTATGCTACGCATGAAAGCACAGCATTCGAAAATGTCACCAAGGCTCGCGCGGCCGCCATGGGCGCCGGCACTTTGGCGCAAAAAGGTGAAGCAGAAGCTACTTTGGCCGGTGCTTTGAAATCGGTCTTTGCTATTGCCGAAGCTTATCCAGATCTCAAGGCCAATCAAAACTTTCTTTCACTTCAAGCCGAACTGACCGATACTGAAGACAAGATCCAAGCCGCACGCCGTTTTTACAATGGCAATGTTCGCGATTTGAACACTTCTATCCAAGCTTTTCCCGGAAATGTCATCGCCGGCATTTTCCATTTCGTGGCTATGGAATTCTTCCAACTTGATGCTACTGATGCCGCAGCAAAGGAGCCGGTTCAGGTAAAATTTTAAGAATTCTATATTCTTAAATGGCAACTCTTTATACCCAACAATCAAAAAACGTTGCTCGGACATGGCTTTTGATGGCCTTATTCTTGGTAATAGTAATCGCCGTTGGCTGGTTCATCGGCTACTACTATGGCAATCCTCTCATTCTGATAATCGCGGTCATCTTCGCATTGGTCATGAATGTGACCAGCTACTGGTATTCGGACAAGATTTCGCTTTCACTTGCCGGCGCGAAGCCGCTCGCAAGAGAAGATAATCTGGAATTATTCCGCATCGTTGAAAACCTTGCCATCACTGCCGGTTTGCCGATGCCGAGATTGTTTTTGATAAATGATCCGGCGCCCAATGCTTTTGCTACTGGCCGAGACAAAGATCATGCCGCGGTCGCGGTTACTTCCGGCCTCTTACAAATGATGGACAAGAATGAACTATCTGGCGTCATTGCCCATGAACTTTCGCACATTGGCAATCGCGATACGCTTCTGCAAACCGTGGTGGTTGTTCTGGTCGGCTTCATTGCCATTCTGGCCAACATTTTTACCAGAAGTTTGTGGTTTGGTGGTGGCCGGCGTCGCGGAAACGACAGGAAAGGTGGTGGACAACTGGGCGCGATTCTGGCAATCGTCGGAATCGTTTTTGTCATACTTTCGCCGATAATCGCACAACTGATCCAACTCGCTATTTCCAGAAAAAGGGAGTTCTTGGCCGATACCGATGGCGCTTTGCTCACGCGATATCCTGAAGGTTTGGCCTCCGCACTGCAAAAGATCGAAAGCTATGATGAGCCGATGAAAAATGCCAATAATGCCACGGCACATCTTTTCATCTCCAATCCATTCGGCGCTCATGCTTCTCGTGGTATCGCCAAGCTTTTTATGACCCATCCGCCGATCGACGAGCGCATTGCCATCCTACGAGGCATGGATGTAAGCTAAATTTTCTGCTAATCTGATTTAGCGAGGAGAGGTGCCAGAGTGGTCGAATGGGCATCCCTGGAAAGGATGTATGTCCGAAAGGGCATCAAGGGTTCGAATCCCTTCCTCTCCGCAAAAATTTGTGCCACAATGCTTGTGTGAAAAACCTCTTGGTTAAATGCCGAAATGCCATCATCCGCTTTTGTTATGTGGCGATCTTAAAGCCCGTTTATTTCCGCATGGATCCAGAAAAAGTGCATGATGGCATGATTGCTTTTGGCGCCAGTTTGGGAAGATTCGCGTTTTTGCGCGCTCTTTGCCGGCTGGCTTTTGGTTATTCCAATAAAAAGCTTGAGCAGAAAATTCTGGGTATGACTTTTGTGAACCCTGTTGGTCTTGCTGCTGGTTTTGACAAGAATGCTGAATTGACCCAAATTTTACCCTGTGTTGATTTTGGCTTTGAAGAAGTTGGTTCTATTACCGGAGAGCCTTGCCTCGGCAATCGGAAGCCGCGCCTGTGGCGTTTGCCCAAGTCCAAAGGTCTGGTTGTTTATTATGGTCTGAAAAACGACGGCTGTCTGGCTGTTGCCGCGCGACTGGAAGATGTGGCTTTTGAAAATCGGATTGGTACCAGCGTCGCCATGACCAATTGCAAAGAAAATCTTGATACCGAAAAAGCCATTGCCGATTATGTCAAAGCCTTTCATGCTTTTGTTCTGATCGGCGACTACTTCACGGTGAATGTCAGTTGTCCCAATGCTGAAGGTGGCCAGACATTCATGAATGCACAAAAATTGGATCGCTTACTCACGGAACTCGATCGCATTCCCACGGAAAAGCCGATATTTATAAAGCTTTCGCCGGATATTTCATTTGCCGATGTTGATCTGATTTTGGAAGTTGCCAAAAAACATCGGGTGCACGGAATTATTACCACAAATCTGACCAAGAAGAGAGATAATCCCAAAATTCTTGACCAGAATGTACCCAAGGTTGGCGGCATTAGTGGTAAACCAGTTGCCGAATTGGCGAACCAGCTCCTTTCATATATTTACAAGAAGGAAAGAAGCCGTTTTGTGCTCATCGGCTGTGGCGGCATCTTTACCGCGGAAGATGCTTACAAAAAGATACGGTTGGGCGCTTCGTTAGTGCAGTTGATCACCGGCATGATCTTCGAAGGGCCGCAAGCTGTAAGCGAGATCAACCGAGGCTTGGTACAACTTCTGGAAAGAGATGGTTTCAAAAATATAAGTGAAGCAATCGGCGTGGACGCGTGATATCATTCAACAAATATGGATATAAACAACAAAAACAAAATGGGCCAGTTGATCGTGGTGCGCCATCATGAATCGGAATGGAATAAACTGGGCAAATGGACGGGTACGACGGATGTGCATCTCACACCTTATGGCGTAGAGAAGTCCAAAGAAATGGGAATGTTCTTGAAAGGTATGAATATTGACCAAGCTTTTACTTCAAAGCTGGCTCGCACGATTGAAACTCTTGAAGCAGTGCTTTCGACTGCTATTCCCGAAAGCGCTGGCGAAAATTTGCCAGTCGAAAGGGTCGCAGCTTTGAATGAGCGCGATTATGGCGACTATACTGGCAAGAATAAGTGGGAAGTCAAAGAGCTTGTCGGCGAAGAAGAGTTTGATAATATTCGCCGTGATTGGGACCACCCGGTACCAAAAGGCGAAACTCTTAAGATGGTTTATGCGCGAGTATTACCTTTTTTCACAGAAACTGTTTTGCCGTTACTCCAAAATGGCAAAAATATTTTGATCGTGGCGAGCGGTAATAGTATTCGCGCGCTGATGAAATATATCGAACAAATCGCCGATACAGAAATGAAAAATGTGGAAATGCCTTTTGGCGCGGTAGTTTTTTATGATCTTGACCATGAGGGGCACATGATTCACAAAGAAATGAAGAAAGTTGATTCGAAAATTAACGCCTGAATGACTTTCACAGATTTTTGCGCAAAAAAGCCGGAGGTTGGTCCGGCTTTCGCGGTCTCTTATGAATGTGCTGTTAAGATCCGTCTCCGAGATCTTCGATATCCGGCGTGGGAGCAATAACGAAGTTGTTGAGTAAGTCGTGCACAGTAACAGGCTTCATCAAAATACAGTTTACGCCCAAGCGTGCCGCTTTTTCTCGCATCTCCTTTGTAAAGCCTGCTTCGTTATCCAAGAGGCAAATGCTTATTGTCCGCTCAGACTTGCGCATTTGAGCGATCAATTCCAAGCCTTCGATTTTCTCGCTTTGGTCGATCACGACACAATCTATGTCTGGAAATTCGAGGAACTTTGTCAGTGCGGATTGCGTGTTGCTGACCGGAATGACCTCGTTTTCTGGTCCTTGAATGACGCGGACAAACGTCGAGACGAATATTGGATTTCTTGCGACCAATAATATTTTGCGTGCCATGCAGATACTCCTTTCTGGTTCAATTTTTATGTGCAGTTGTAAAGCTTCCAATTCATGCTAACATACGTATTATGAATCGTCAATCACCCAATAAAAAAGTCTTTGTCGGCCTTTCTGGCGGCGTGGACAGCGCGGTTTCGTGCGCATTGCTCAAAAATGCCGGTTTTGACGTGACCGGCGTATTTATCAAAGTTTGGCAGCCGGATTGGATCGAATGCACATGGCGAGAAGACCGCCGTGATGCTATGAGAGTGGCTGCACATTTGGGCGTACCTTTTATTACTCTGGATTTGGAGAAAGAATATAAGCAGGGCGTGATCGACTATATGATCGCGGAATATCGAGCGGGCCGGACGCCGAATCCGGATGTGATGTGCAACCGAGAAGTGAAATTTGGGGCTTTTTGGCGATGGGCTAAAGAGCAAGACGCGGATTATGTTGCCACAGGACATTATAGTCGCATCAATCTTTTCCCGTCGCCAACACGTTCGTTCGGCGAACAAATCGCACGCTCCGCCAGTTCGCCTCACGAAGTGTCGGCTCGGTCAAAGATTGATGCGAATAATTTTCAGTTGTTAGCTGGAAGTGATCACAATAAAGATCAGTCGTATTTTTTGTGGACGTTAAATCAGGACGACCTTGCTCATGTGATATTTCCGGTAGGGAATCTGGTAAAACCAGAGGTGAGAAAGTTGGCAAAAAAATTTAAGTTACCAAATGCGGAAAAGAAAGATAGCCAAGGCTTATGTTTTATCGGCAAGATAGATATCAAAGAATTTCTTGCACATTATATAAAAACTGAAAAAGGTAACGTTTTGAATGAGCAAGGTGAAGTTATCGGTTCGCATCCGGGTTCATTACTTTTCACTATTGGCGAGCGACATGGTTTTACGATCACTACCAAAACCAATAGTGACGCGCCGTATTATGTGACCGACAAAGACGTCGAGCGGAATACTATTACAGTTTCCAATAAAGAATTCTCTCACTTGCTTCCCGGCGCGGAGCGCAAGGTCCATATCGAGCGCGTCAATTGGATTTCCGGCGAAATTCCTCCGATAGGCAAATCAATCAATGCAAGCGCGGGTGCCACAAAAGAATTTCCTTTCCAAGCACGCAGCCGTTATCGCCAAGAATTGCAAAATATTCGCATGGTATCGGCAAACTTCTCCGAAACTGTGCTTGAATTTGAAAAGCCGCAGGACACACTTACTTCCGGGCAGTCTTTGGTCATTTATGACGGAGAGGTTTGCCTAGGAGGTGGAGTCATTATCTAAAAAGCGCTATACTTCCGGCATGAATCATTTGATCAGCGTCACCAAGTCCGATGGTACCAAGCAGCTTTTCGAAGAGGAAAAACTCATCCAGTCCCTAAAGCGCGTCGGTGCGAACGAGGAAGCGACCGAAGATATTATCGATGAGGTTGAAAAGGAAATGCATGACGGCATGACCACGACCGAGATATACTCGCGCGCTTTTCTATTGCTCAAAAAACATTCCCACCACGCGGCCGTAAAATATTCTATGCGCCGCGCGATATTCGAGCTCGGGCCTGACGGTTTTCCTTTTGAAAAATTCGTGGCCAGAATTTTTAACGTTTGGGGTTATGAAGCGGTTACCGATCAGATCATGATGGGTACTTGTGTTGACCACGAAGTAGATGTCGTAGCTTGGAAAGACAAGGAACTGGCGATCGTCGAGGCGAAATTTCACAATGAAATCGGCATCAAATCCGATCTTAAAGTCGTGCTTTACATCAAAGCGCGTTGTGACGATCTCGCGCAGTCAGTCTTCAAGTTTGGCGGCGTCGAAAGGAAATTAACCGAAAAATGGCTGGTGACCAATACCAAATTCACTGACAAAGCGGTCAAGTACGGAGAATGCAACAATCTGAAAATGATGGGCTGGAATTATCCGCAAAACGGCAATCTTCAGCATATTATAGAAAAATATTCCTTGCATCCTATAACCTCTTTGAGCTCCTTGTCTCACAATCAAAAGAAAGATCTTATCGGTCGCGGCGCTTTGCTTTGTTCTGACTTGACCAAGACGCCACAATTCCTGCATGATATCGGTGCTGATGACACGTTGGTCGCGAAAGTTCTGGAAGAGTGCCAAGTTATCATCAAGCTCGCGAAGTAATAGAGACTAGGACTTTCTATCAAAATGGCTTCAATAACTAAAAACAGCTCACTCCGTGATCTGCAGGATTTTGTAAATCAAGTTTACGGTCCGGGCAATCGCAAGCATTT
>CAYTUZ010000026.1:0-9105 GCA_964441635.1 uncultured Candidatus Saccharibacteria bacterium | reverse complement strand
TGATCGTATAGACCATGACATTGGCTTCGGGTGTTTCTTCGATCTGGTGAGCGAGCAATCTCTGTTGGTCCTGCCAGGTTTTCGATTTTGATTCCGGAACCGAGGTTTTGCGAACTAGTTGCCATTCGAGCGTGCCGACATCGTTCCCAACCGCATTACTGTCATACCAGTCTTGCTGGTAGAACATTCTATGGTTCGGTGGAAGCTTTACGCTTGCGGTCTTCGCGCGAACCGCGACGATCGCCATGGGAGCGTAAGCGACAAGGATGTGAGTGTTCTTGCACTGACTGAGCACCTCCTTGGAAAACGGAATCTCGGCCATGTAGGCAAGCTGCCGTTTTGAGAAAGCGACACCAAAGTGCTTATGGGCTTCCTCGATGCCGAAGAAGTTCTTGCCCATAATATCACGTGCTTTCGCCTGCGAGACCGTGGGTTCGTAGCCGTTGTTGTGGCAAATAACCGCCAAGCGGTTCGTAAATGCTTCGTCAGCATTCAAACTTTCAACAACCGCCTCAGCGTTCTCGCCAAGAGAAACCATGAAGTGTTGGAACGCGCCATGGGTCTTACCTGTAGGTATTTCTGTCCATTTCATAACCGTCTTTCACTGTTAGCTCTTTGAGATGATCTAGGAGCGACCTGTGTTTCGGACATACGATTCCGATATTACGACCGTCTCTTATGAGACGAGTTTGTTATAGCCTAATTCATAAGTGAAATGAAGCCACAACAAGCTCGTCTCATTTGATTCCTGATATTTCAATTTACGATAAAATCTGGTTGCATTATACCAAACTCATGTTAAAAAGTCAACTCCTTGTGCCCCCGCATCAATATGTGCTATAAATGAAGCCTGTAATCCCTTGATCAAAGTACGTATCAACCACCAGATAAAGGCGCCTGAATTGCGGGTCATCACCGAAGACGGCCAAAATCTTGGCGTGATCACGCTAGAAAAGGCGCTTACCGAGGCGAGGAACCAAGGATTGGACCTCATCGAGATCTCCCCTTTGGCAGTGCCGCCGGTCGGCAAGATTATGGATTATGGCAAGTACCAGTACGATGAAAAAAAGAAGGTCAAGGTTTCAAAAGCCAAAGCCAAGACCAGCGAACTCAAGACCGTCCAAGTCAAGATCGGCACTGGCGAGCATGACCTGGAATTGAAAGCCAAAAGAGTCTCGGAATGGCTAGGCGAAGGCAATCGTGTCAAAATCGACCTTTACCTCATAGGCCGTTCCAAGTATATGGACTTCAACTTTCTGAAAGAACGTCTGGAAAGGATCCTGAAGCTCATCACTGTAGATTACAAGATTGCCCAAGAGGCCGTAAAAGGACCAAAAGGGCTCACGGTCATAGTCGAGAAGAAGTAACATGATCAAAACACACAAATCTTTCACCAAGCGCTTAAAAATTACCAAGAATGGTAAGATTTTGGCGCGCCGCGCAGGCCAAAACCATTTCAATGCCAAAGAGCGCTCACGAGCAAGTAGCGCAAAGCACCGAATGCGCCCCATCAACATGAGTAACAAAATTAGAAGCAGATTTTTAGCCACACAATAATATGTCCAGAGTAAAAAAAGCAGTTCATGCCTTGAAGAACAGGAGAAGCGTTTTGCGCCAAGCCAAAGGTTTCCGTTTTCGTAGGTCAAAGACCGAGCGTGCCGCCAATGAAGCTCTGGCTCATGCCGGCGCTTACGCCTTTGCCCATCGCCGCGACAAAAAGGGCGATTTCCGCCGTCTCTGGAATGTGAAGATCAACGCCGCACTCCGCCCGCTTGGTTTTTCTTACAGCAAATTTATGGGTGCAGCCAAAAAGAAGAATATTTCTTTGGACCGTAAGTCCTTGGCGCACTTGGCTGAATTCCAGCCGGAAGCTTTCAAAAAGATAGTCGTCATGGTAAAGTAGTCGGAGCTTGTCTTTGGCAGCCAGTTCGGATGAACAGGCTCCACAACAAAAGACGAGCGACAGTGCCTCAAGTCAGTTCCCACGACTTGAGGCGTTTTTTATTGCAACTTGTATTCCAAATCCTTTTCAGGCAACAGAGCTTTTACACTTAATTCATTGTTTATCTTTTGTGCCAAGTACATCGAAGCTGCTGGTTCACCCATGACTACGAAGACTTTTTTTAATCGGTCCGTAGCAGTCGCGACAAATCCTAATAGGTGGTCACTGTCTTTGTGCGCCGAATAACCGTACAGGGTTTCGATTTTCGCCTTCACCAAAACTTTATTGCCGTGAATGCTGACTTTCTTCTCGCCGTCAGCGAGCCGCCTGCCCAATGAGCCGGCGGTCTGGTAACCAACCAAGAGAAGCGTGTTTTTGGGATCTGGCAAAAGATGTTCTTCATGGCCGATCACTCGACCGCCAACAGACATACCGGAGCCAGCTAGAATGATTTTGGCACCTTTCAAATGTTCGATGGAAGCAGATTCATTTTGGGAAATAGTGTATTCGAGGTGAGGAAAAGCGAAAATATCATCACCACGCGCGATCTGTGTACGGACATTGTCGTTGAATAATTCCGAACTGTCGCGATAAATCTCGGTGGCTTTGATAGCCATAGGTGAATCGACAAAGACCGGCACCTTGGGTATCCTGTTTTGCTCGACCATATTATTGAGCTCGTAAAGCAAGACTTGCGTGCGATCGATAGAAAATGCAGGAATGACGAGCGTGCCACCACGGTTGATCGCATCTTTGATGATTTGCTCGAATTGCGCGGTTCTTTGCTCCTTCGGTTCGTGGTTTTTATTGCCATAAGTGCTTTCCATAACGAGATAATCGACATCGCCTATTTCTTCAGTGTCACGAAGTAAAGGTGCTGGCGAATTGCCAAGGTCGCCGGTGAAGAGGATTTTCAGTTCCGCGAAAGTCTCGCCTGTCGCGAACGTTTCCTCCCGCGAGCCAAATCGCATCCCGCTGGTAGGGCTCGCGGGACGAAACGTCCGCTCCGGTGAGGCTTTCGCGGGAATAACATTTATCTCGATCATTGCCGATCCCAAAATATGCCCGGCATCTTTGAGAATGAAAGACGTACCTTCTGCAATGTCACATTTTTGGTGGTACGGAATCATTTGCCACAATGGAAAAACTTGCGCGATATCATTCCGGTCATAAATAGGCTTGGTATTTGACCTTCGCGCTTCTTCCGCCAAAATACCTGCGGCATCGTCAAGAACCAATTCCGCCAATTCCTTCGTTTGCAACGTCGAGTAGATTTTGCCCTTGAAGCCGTCTTTGACCAGCTTTGGAATACGACCGACGTGGTCTAGATGAGCGTGCGTGACGATCAAACAATCGATTGTCGCCGGATCATAGGGAAAAGGCTGACCGTTTATTTCCTCGGCAAATTGCTCGCCCTGCACCATGCCGCAGTCGATCAAAATCTTTTTGCCAGTATTTGTTTCCAATAAAAAATTGGCACCAGTCACAGTACTCACTCCTGAACAAAATTTGAGATTGAATGGCATACAAACAATTATAGCAAACAAAAAACACCCTCAGGGTGTTCTTTATCAGTTGCGAGAGTACCATAACCTGTAGATACCAGGTGGGTGACCTCACGCGAAACACCAAGGCGCTCGCGAATTTGATCTCCCAAAATTTATGGTATAGGGTTTATACTCTCGCAACCTGACTATATTTTAGTCCTCTCATTTTGAAGTGCAAGTTCATAAGCAGTTGGGACATTATTCTAAAATTCCGTCTAGGTTCACATCGTAGAGAATTTGTTCATTGATCAGGCGGTAATCAACCAATTCTTCTTTCTTGAACCAATGTTTGATTTCGTCATTTGCTTCTTTGACCGAACCTGAAGCGTGAATCAGGTTGCGTATTGCACGACCGTCGCCATCGCTCATAACGTAGGAATCCAAGACGAGGTCGCCGCGAATAGTTCCGACATCTGACGTGAGCGGTTCGGTTCGACCTGTCAATTTGCGAACGATTTCTACAGCATGTGCGCCTTGCCAGACCATAGCCAAGACTGGACCGCTGGTCATGTATTTTTTCAATACAAGCAATATTTTTTCGGAGACTTTCATTGGGTCAGTCGAGGGCGGTTTCTGGCCTTTGTCGGTGTAACCTTTTATCGACTTCAAGCCGGTTTTCATGCGCCATTCGGGATCGAGAGTATAGTGCTTTTCAATAAAATCCGCACCGGGCACTAGGATTTTTATAGCTGCGAGTTTTAGGCCGATACGTTCATAACGCGCGATTATTTCCGCGATCAAACTGCGCTGGATGCCATCGGGTTTGATAACCACTAAAGTACGCTCTTCTTTTGGGTGTGTTTTCATAATTTGGAAGTATAAAGTATGGGCGGCATGACCGCAAGGAAGAAGGCTTTTAATTTGCAGTCGAGTATTTCTCCCGCGTGGTAAATACCGCTGCATTTTCCAAATGGCGGCTGAATCCTTGGAAGCCGCCTTTTGTGAAAATGCCGGTATTTATGAGCGGGATACGTAGACTGCAAATTAAAAGCCTTCTTCCTTGCGGTCAGGCCGTTAATATTTCCGCATCGCTTTTTGTAATCAAAACTGTATGCTCAAAGTGTGCACTAGATAGTCCATCCGCGGTCGTGAATGTGTAACCGTCCATATCGAGAACTACCTCTTTCGATCCCAGATTGAACATTGGCTCGATCGCGATAACCATACCCGGCTTCAAAATAGGTCCCGGTTTGCCATTCGAGAAATTGGGCACGTAAGGATCTTCGTGCACATCGTAGCCTACGCCGTGGCCAGACAATTCTTCGACAATGCCGTAACCGTGAGCTCTGCCAATCCTTTCGATTGCCATACTGATATCACTCACTCGTTTGCCACCTTTGGCCGCTTTTATGCCTGCCATGAGCGCTTCCTTGGTCACTCGGAGAAGCTCTTCCAACTCCGGAGTAATCTTCCCCACTGGCACTGTTATAGCCGCGTCGGTTACCATTTTGTCGTGAATTAGGCCTAGGTCGAGGCTGACAATATCGCCTTCTTTCAAAATCTTCACGACTTCGTTCGGAATGCCGTGGACAACTTCTTCATTTATGGAAACACACAACGAAGCAGGATAAGGACGCTTCGCGCCACGCGGCGTATAGTGCAAAAAAGCCGACTTATCGCCACCAGCCTTGATCAGTTCATCCGCACGATCATTCAACTCTTTGACATCGAGACCGGGGCGGACCATGTTCTCCAATTCACGCAAAATAGCCGCGTGGCGTCGGCCACCCTCGCGTAGAGTAGCAATATCTTCTTTTGTTTTTATGGTAATCAATGACACTAATCTATACCAAATTGAGCATCTTCACAATGTCCGCATGAATTTCGGACACAGAACGTTCGCCATTTATTTCATGGAAAGAATAAAAAGAATTGTTGCGATAATAATCGATTGCTGGCGCAACTTCGTCGTCGAACCAGTTCAAACGCAATTCAATGTCTCTCTTTGTATCATCTTTCCTTTTGCGCTCCATCATACGGCTTTCCGACCAACCACGCGAGACATTGATGAAAATAATGTGGGGATTGGTTCTCAAATAAAATTCAAAAGCGGTATGGAGAACGGCCGCCTCATCACGCCTTCGCGGTGTGCCATCCAAGATCAAATGACATTCTTTGCGCATATTCATGACTAGGAAATCAGCCCAAAGATTTATCGTTAGGAATTCCGGCTGTAAGCCGCCATTTTCCAGAATCTGTTTGGAAATTTCTTGGGTATGAGTCGCGGCTTTGATAAATTCTCGGAAGAGTTTACCAGTTTCAAGGTGCACGATCGGCAGTTTGGTATCTTTTTTGGATAAGATTTCTTCGAGCAAAGCGGCTTGAGTACCTTTGCCACAACCAGAACGACCTATAAATACGAAGGTTTGAGGAGTCATGGGGATATTTTAGCAGGTTTTGGGTATGAGTGGTAAGAAGTTAGAATATAGAATTTAGAATTTAGAATTTAGAATAAACGCAGATACATTTTTTTGCGATTATTCTAAATTCTATATTCTATATTCTAAATTCTTAGTATTCGCGCATTGCCACTTGTGCATCGATTTTCTTCAAGAGATCGAGAACGACTGATACCACGATGAGGAGTGCGGTACCTCCAATAGTTATGGTGCGATCACCATTATTGAAAGACTGAATAATGATCGGCAAGACCGCAATAAGTCCCAAGAAAAGTGCGCCAACCAAGGTAATACGTGTGACAATATTTGCGAGATGGTCGCGAGTCGGATCACCGGGCCTGACGCCGGGAATAAAAGCGCCAGATTGCTGTAAGTTTTCGGAAATCATTTGAGGATCGAAGGTCACCGCGGTGTAAAAATAGGTAAAGGCCACGACCAGAATGAAATAGAGAATACCGTAGATCAGCTGATTATTGAAGAAGGCGAAGATTGATCCTGCAATGCTGGCAATAGCGGGATTCGCGGCTTTTGACAAAGGTCCGGCGACCATTTGCGGCAAGATTAGTATAGAAAGTGCAAAGATGATAGGAATAACGCCAGCTTGATTGAGACGCAATGGCAGATAAGTGGAAGAGCCACCGTAAACTTTGTTACCACGAACTTGTTTTGCGTAGGTCACTGGCACAGAACGCTCTGCTTCGGTAATAAACACGGTGGCAGCAACTGCGGCGATAGCAATGACCAAAAAGATGATGTATGTTGGGATTTCTCCAGCACTGACAGTTCCACCAGCGATTTTGGCGATGAAGTTGGAAGCTGCGACAGGCAAACGCGCGACGATGCCCGCAAAGATAATGAGTGACACGCCATTGCCTATGCCAAACTCGGAAATCAATTCACCGAGCCACATGAGGAGCATTGAGCCACCAGTGATGACAACGGCATTCAAGAGCAAATGTGCCACGGTCAAATGTGGCAAAACACTCTCGGACTGTAATAGCATCATAAAGCCGATGGCGGAAACGAGGCAGAGTGGCACAGCCAGAATCCTAGAATACTGCGACAATTTCATGCGGCCAGCCTCGCCTTCTTCATGCATCAGCGCTTTCCACGAAGGAAACATCATCGTGAGAAGCTGTATCACGATCGACGCAGTGATGAATGGGCCGACGCCGAGCATTACTATAGAAAGATTGGAAAGACCGCCGCCAGAAAAGATATTAAAAATGCTGAAGAATTGGCTGGAAGAAAGCAGTTTGACCAGCTGGGCCGCGTCCACGCCGGGAATGGGGATCGTCGCTAGCACCCGAAACAATACTAGTGCCAGCACGGTAAAGCCAATCCTTTTTCTCAAAATAGGATCCTTGAGTGCACTTGTGAATTTTTGCCAGAAATTAGTCATAATTTTCAATTTACAATTTAGCAATTTTCAATAAATTTTCAATTTTCAATAAATTCGCATCTTCAAATTGGAATTTGAAAATTGATTGAAAATTAGAAATTGAAAATTGAAAATTCTTCATTTTATTTAACAGATCCACCTGCTTTCTCTATCTTCGTTTTCGCCGACGCCGAAACCTTACAACCGGAAATATTTAGTTTCTTGGTCAATTCTCCATCACCCAAAATTTTTACAATGGGATTATTACCAGATTCTGTTTTCACGATACCCTTCTCGATCAAGATAGTCGGCGTTACAGAATCGCCAGCGGCAAAAACAGCTTCCAGTCTTTCAATGTTCACGGCGATAGCTTCACCCTGAAATGATTTGTTACTATTCACGCCGCGGCCACGCAACTTTGGTAATTTCTTGATAATGTCGCGCCACTCCGATCGGCGTTTGTTACCTGCACGAGCGGTTTGGCCCTTGCCACCACGACCACTGGTCTTGCCGCGCTTGCCGCCGCGGGCGACGGTCACGCGCTTCATATTCTTGTGAGTTCTTTTGAGTTGGTGAGTTTGCATAGTATTAAAAATCCGAAATACGAATATCGAAATACGAAACGAATCCGAAGCACGAAGTCCAAAAAGGTTTCGAATTTTTAATTTCGGATTTCGGATTTGTTTCGGATTTCGGATTTCGGATTTCGGATTTTTTCATATTATTTTTTAGGATTTAGAGTTGCCTTTGGCACTTTGATCAGATTTTCTAGCGCTTTGATTGCCGCGCGAGCAATATTAATCTTATTTTTCGATCCCGACATGATCTTGGCACAAACGTCCTTGATGCCAGCAAGTTCGATAACATTCCTAGCCGAGCTACCAGCGACGATGCCGCGACCACGTGCCGGGAAAATCATTATTTTGGCACTGCCAAACTTTGCCTCGACAGCATGAGGAATAACCATTTGCGCCGAAAGCGGCACTTTGATGAGATGTTTCTTGGCTTCTCTAGTCGCCTTTTCGATGGCTAGTGCCGTATCGATGCCTTTGCCCAAACCTACGCCGACGCGGCCCTTCCTGTCACCGGCGACGACTGCCACGCTAAAATTGTAGCGCCTGCCGCCAGCAGCAACGCGGGTAACACGTCGGATGTCGATCATTTTGGAGTCGAATTCTGGCTTGACACGTTCGCCACCTCGGCCACTACTCCTACCGCCAGACTTACCGGAAGAACCCTTCGGCCCATCGCTTCTGCCACCACGGCGTGCAGAATCTCTCATTCTCCTTCCCGGCGTAACTTTGCCCTTGGGCGCAATGACAGCTGGAATTTCTGCTACAGTTTCATCCGCAACAATTGGCGTAACCGTCTCTTCTCTGAGATCAGATGACAGTTCATTATTTATAGCTTTTATTTCTGGTTCTTTTGGCATGTTTTTTATTCTAAATTCCAAATTCTAAATTCAAAATTCTAATCCCCCTTCGCGTGCGCCGTCCGCGACCAGTTTGATCTTGCCAGCATAAAGGTATCCACTCTTGTCGAAAACGACTTTCTTGATTTTCTTCCCCAATGCCGCCTTGGCTATTCCCGCGCCGACTTCCTTGGCTCGCTCTGCCGGCTTTTTACTCTTGACCTTGGAAGAATCGAAGGCAACCAGCGTGTGACCCTTCGTGTCATCGATGATTTGAGCGTAAATATTGGTGTGAGATTTGAAGATCGAAAGTCGAGGACGTTCTGGTGTGCCAGAAATCTTGGCGCGTACCCGTGCGTGCCTACGTTCGAACTTCTTGTTTTGGATATCAATAGCTGTTTTCATGGTTTTATGGTTATGCCGCT
>CAYTUZ010000025.1:0-9172 GCA_964441635.1 uncultured Candidatus Saccharibacteria bacterium | reverse complement strand
ATCCATGAGTTAGGATGGCGACAGAAGAGAAAAAAATTAGCTCGTAAATCTCTAAGCAACATCTCTAGGCGTGATGCCCGGAGCGAGGCAAAGTCCCGAGGATGGTTCCAGTCACTTCTTTATAAAAAAGAAAACCAAAACGTCCTTAGTCCTATGCCCAAACCTTGGAAGGCCGTTGCTTAGAGGTTTATGAGCTCATTTACTGACTTGCTACATCCTAGCACAAATGAACTTACATGTCAAGAACACCAACCGATCCCAAAAATACCGATAATGAAACGGGGTTTCTGGACCAAACCCTTCGCCCTAGCGCTTGGGACGACTATATCGGCCAGCAGAATATCAAGGATAACCTTCATATTCTCCTAACGGCCGCAAAAGAGCGTGAACATCCCCCAGAACACCTGCTTTTTTACGGCCCGCCCGGACTGGGAAAAACGACCTTGGCGCATTTGATAGCCAAGGAAACCGGCGCCCAGATCAAGGTCACTTCCGGACCGGCGATCATGAAGGTGGGAGACTTGGCGTCAATCCTTACCAACTTGTCGGTCGGCGATATTCTATTTATAGACGAGATTCATCGTCTGAACAAAGCGATCGAAGAGGTCTTATACCCTGCGATGGAATCGGGGACTCTTGATATTATCATAGGAAAGGCCCCTCTGCAAGGACCATTCAACTCGACCTGCCTCGCTTTACCCTCATTGCCGCCACAACACGCATTGCCATGATCTCCGCTCCCCTGCGCTCCCGCTTCTCCGGAGGCGTTTTTAAACTAGAATTTTACTCGAATGAAGAAATAGCCGAGATTATTCGCCGATCCGCAAAGATTCTTGGCATTTCAATAGATGAAGGTGCCGTAAAAGAAATTTCTATCCGTTCACGCTTCACGCCACGCACGGCCAATTACCACCTCAAGCGTTGCCGCGACTATGCGCAGATAAATAAGACTGAATTGTCAAAGGACATTGTCGAGAAAGCGCTAAAGATGTTGGGAGTAGATACTCTTGGTCTCACCAATGCGGACCGCGAGATATTGCGTGTGATTATAAATAAATTTAACGGCGGCCCGGTAGGCCTGAACACTATCGCCGCGGCACTTTCCGAGGAACAAGCGACGGTGGAAGAAGTTTATGAGCCGTATTTGATACAATTGGGGTTGCTAGAACGAACACCTCGAGGTAGGACTGCTACATCTAAAGCTTACGAGCATGTGGGAGAGAAAGGTGCGGGAAGATTATTATAAGTTAACACATTATTATGTCCGGCCATAACAAATTTTCGAAAATCAAACATTTAAAAGCCAAGAATGACGCCCAAAAGAGCAAGTCGTATGGAAAGTTGGTGCGTCTTATTACTGTTGAAGCCAAGAAGTCCGGCGGTAACCTCTCTTCCCCGGGACTCGCAACTGCTATCGAAAAAGCTCGCAAGGAAAATATGCCCAATGACACCATTGAGCGTGCTATCAAAAAAGCGACTGCGGACAATAGCGCCGCCATGGAAACTATTATTTATGAAGCTTATGGGCCGGGCGGAGTCGCGATTTTGATCGAGGCGTTAACGGATAATAAAAATAAGGCTTCGCAGGAGATAAAAAGTATTCTGGCAAAAAATGAATTGTCTCTCGCCGGACCCGGAAGCGCCGCTTGGGCTTTTACGAAAACTCCTGAAGGTTGGGTTCCATCAACGACACTGCCACTTGAAGAGGGTGATATTGAAAAATTAAGTAACTTAGTAGAACAGCTTGAAGAAAATGATGAGGTGCAGGAAGTATTTACTAACGCGGAGTAGTTAGAATTTTGAATTTAGAAGTTAGAATTTAGAATTACCCATGAAAATACTTGGTATCGATCCTGGTTATGATCGTCTCGGTGTTGCTGTACTTGAAAAACCCCTTAAAGGAAAGGAGGTTGTGCTTTATTCCGACTGCTTCACAACTTTAAAGGAAGAAAATATTCATATAAGACTTTTACAAATCGGCACAGAAATTGGCAGATTGCTAGATGAATTCAAGCCGGAAAAACTTGCCATCGAAACACTTTTCATAGACAAAAATCAGAAAACTGGCATGCGTGTTTCCGAAGCGCGCGGCATTATTATCTATGAAGCGACCAAGCGCAATGTCGCCGTCTTTGAATACAGTCCCATGGAAATAAAAATGGCAGTAACAGGCGATGGTACAAGTGATAAACAAAGAATTTTTAAAATGGTTAACATGCTCGTCAAATTACCAGCAAAGAAGACTCCTGACGATGAATATGATGCTATCGCAGTGGCACTGACTTGCAGCGCCAGAAATAATTCCAAAACTTAAATGTATCGGCGGACACCCGCACTTTCTTTATTTTCGTCCTCCGGAGTCCCGCTTGTAAATACCGGCATTTTCACAAAACTCGCCCTCCAAGGATTCGGTCGAGCTTTGGAAAACGCAACGGTATTTACCACGCGGGAGAAATCCTCGGACGAAAATAAAGAAAGTGCGGGTGTCCGCCGGAAAAACTTATTATTTTGTCACTGAGAAGTTGATCACCGCTTGTGCCTTATTAGAGACACTATCGTAAGAAATAACTGACAGAGTATTACTACTGTCATTCAAACCGCCCACATCTGCGGGCACAAAGGAGAAATTCAATGGGTCAGCCGTCGCCGTCATGACAAATTTGCCGTTGACATAGACTTCGGTTTTCTTTATCGGATATGTGCCAGAAGCAGTAAGCTTGATAGCAAGCGCTGTTTGCAGATCGATAAGGGATTGGTTTAATGGCAAAGCAATAGATACTTTTGGCACTTTGTCTGGAGTATGAACATCATCCGTCGCTGTAGGAATTGTGATATTCGTCGCCTCTTTGAAGCTCGGGTTTTGGTTCTGATATGTTACGAACCACTGCCGAACAGCGTACTCCCAATTTGCATATTGCGAATCTTGATCTGGATGAGCCGGTATCGGCCCGTTGGGATTGTCTTTATCAACCCATTGCAAGATCGTATGGACACCATTAAAGACTACTTCTTGTTTCAATTCTGGCGGCGTATTGTCCGTCGCCACCTTGCCAGAGACTGTGTCCTTCCAATACGATACTCCGCCTTGCCAGACACCATGAAGTACCGGCTTATTGTCGGTAACAGGCGGAGGAGGTGTCTGGAAATTTTCCGCTGGGAAATTCTTTGCCTCCTGTGACATGAATGCGCCCCACAGCGGAGAAATGATCAGACCGGCAATATTATGCTGCATAGGCGTATCATCACTATTGCCCGCCCACGCACCCACAACCAAGTTTGGCGTGTACCCAACGGTCCAGACATCACGATAGTCATTGGTCGTACCAGTTTTTATGGCCACCTGACGACCCACACTGTCCGCTATCGGCTTCAAACTCGCCATGCGCACTGTATTATCCGATAGGATGTCAGAGATCTGTCTCGCAATATTCGGATCTATAACTTGCGCCGGGCTAGTCGTGCCTTTTTCGAGCACGTTGCCATTGGCATCGTCGACTTCTAGAATCATGCGATATGGATTGCGCACGCCGTCGTTGGCAAAAACTCCATAAGCGCTGGTCAGATCGAGTAAGCGAACTTCTCCGCCGCCCAATACCAAAGTCAGTCCATAGCGATTGGGGTCGGTCAGTGTGGTAATGCCTAGATCTGCTGCCGTTTGCATGGAATCGGCGATACCTGCCAAATACAGAGTCTTCACTGCCACGATATTTCGTGATTCCGCCAAGGCATAACGCATCGTCATGGGTCCCGGATAGGTTTCATCATATTCATCAGGTGAATAGCAGACTTTGGTGGGATCGTCTGTTGGATTTATCGTTTTGCCGTCCGGCGTGCACTGTGTCGAGAACTGTGTTTTGACATCGAATAGCACCGTCGACGGTGTATAACCTTTTTTGAAAGCTGTGGCATAAACAAAGGGCTTGAATGTAGAGCCGGGCTGTCGCAAAGCCAGAGCAACATTGTAATTACCATCGATTGATTGATCAAAATAATCGCGCGAGCCGACCAAGGTCAAGATGTCACCGGTTTTGGGATCGATGGCAACCATGGCGGTATTGCTGGCATTATAATTTGTCGACAATGTCGGCGCGAACTTTGTGATAACACCTTCTGCCGTTTTTTGCATATCATAATCGAGTGTAGTTATGACCTTGAGTCCACCTTCATTCACGGCGGTATCACCGTATTTTTGAGCCAAATAATCCCTGACCATCATTACAAAGTGTGGCGCTTTTATGCCGGCATTGTTTTTGGACAGGAATTGAACTTTTTCTTTTATCGCCGAATTGTAGTCTGCATCATTCACGAGACCGAGCTCTTTCATCCTTTGAAGAACCAATTTTTGTCTCTGGTCCAAAGCGTCACGATGCGTTCCGAATGGTGAATAGTACGTTGGTGCTTGTGGAATTGAAGCCAAATAAGCCGCTTCAGCCAAAGAATCATCCTTAGCTGGCTTACCAAAGAAGGCTTGGCTTGCTTCCTCAACACCATAGAGGGTGCCACCATATGATGTTTGATTCAGATAGGTTTCTAGGATTTGGTCTTTGGTCATCACCTTCTCAAGCTTAATTGCTAGAACCCATTCTTTGATTTTCCTAGTAATGGTTTTGTCCTGTGTTAACAGAGAATTCTTCACAACCTGCTGGGTGATTGTAGAACCGCCCTGACTAGCACCTCCTGCAAGAATATCCGTAAAAGCCGCGCGAATAATAGCGGTTGGCCGAATACCAAAATGTGTGTAGAAATCTGAGTCTTCGATCGCAACAGTAGCTTTTTGGATATAAGGCGAGATTTCTGCAAGCGGCACAACCGTTCTTTTTACGTCGGTATTTACATCGAACAAGAGCACGGTGCCTGTGCGATCGTAAATTTTCGTGGACTGAGCAACTTTTCGGGTTTCAAAAGTCTTCAGGTCCGGCATTTTCAAGGTTGCCACCCACAAAGCACCCGCGCCTGCCAAAAGGAAAAATCCCGACAAGACGAGGAGTATTAGCGCCTTGAATAGCTTCATTCGGCGAGGTTTTCTGCTCATGAATTAACAGTATATCAGAAAAAAACTACTGTTCCCATTTGTCACCAAAAGGATCGAGGTCTTCTTCATTCAAGCCGGCTTCATCCGCTTCCTCAACTTCACCATCTTCTACGACCGTTTCATCTACCGGTTTTTCTGTTTCAATCAACACTTCTGTTTCTTCTATTTCTATAGGCCTGTCAATTATCTTCTTTGGCAAAATAATTTCTTCTTTTTCCCCGTTAACTTTGCTTTTACCGACAGTAGTAGTGCGATTTAAATTTATTTTTTTGGTCTTTTCTTTGGTCCGCATAATATAAATTTAGCGCTTTTAATAAAGTGCTTAATTTGTAACAAAGCAGAGAAGGTTTTGCAATGCAATAGAACTGTGGATAAAATCGCCTATCTAAGGTCATTTATCTTGTAAAAATCTTGCTTTTTATTTAATTGATCTAGGATTTGTGTTTTTTTTATGAAAATCACAGATCGCGCCGCTTGTGAAATATTTTTTAGGTAAATAGTTGAAGATCGAAGTGATATTGCCTCGATCGGTAATTCCACTCCTAGGTTGGCTTTGATAACTTCCTGAACCGTCTGGCGAAAAAACAGTTCTTTGGTTTGCCTGCCACTGGCTTTTTTTAAGAAATCTCTTATGTTAAACATTGCAATTGCTTGCACCCCACGAGCAAGAACATTCTTTTTTATTCAGAAATGGAAACTTCGTGCCTATCGGGAATAACGATGTACTCAATTTCTAAATAAAAAAGAATGTTCTTGCTCGTGGGGTGCTAATCATCCTTAAAACTATCGATTCATGGGCATCACCAAATACATAAAACTTTGGTCGCCAGAAACCGGACGAATGACCATAGGACGATTCATGCCGGAGAGTTGTAGAGACATGCTGTCGGCTTCAATCGACTGAAAACAATCTACAATATACTTGTAGTTAAAGTTGATTTCGATTTTTTCGCCAGTAATAGCAGCGTCAATCGCCGTTTTATTCTCGCCAATATCACTATTCTTCGTTTCAACTTCAAAAAGCTTGGCCTTGGGATCAACAGTAAAATGGACTTGGTTGAATTTATCAGAAAAAACATTCGAGATCTTGAGAGCATTCAGCAGGTCCTGCTTCAAAACCACAACTTCTGTGACATAACTTTTGGGAATAATTTGTTTATAGTCGGGAAAAACACCGTCTATAACCCGAGAAACGATGCGTAATTTATTTTTAACTTCAAAGGAAATCATATTTTTACTCATATGAACCGTGATTTTCTCTTTTACAGTTTCCAAAACCCTTGTTATGTCGGCAATGTTTTTGTATGGGATCAATATTTCTTTTATGGCGGACTTGTCATCAACTTTGACTTTTTTCTCCGCCAAACGAAATGAATCTGTCGCGGCAAAAACTATATCATTGTTCATGGAATACATGTAAACACTGGAAAGTTCTGGTTTTACACTGGAAAGTGAAGCACTGTACCAAACAGCCCTGAGCCCCCGGATAAGAACTTCTTGAGAAAGGCTGATTTCTTGACCTTCCGTCACAGTAGGAATGCTTGGAAAGTCCTCACTTGGTAATGTTTTGATAACACCACGTGATTTTGCGGCTTGAATAACAAGATTACCCGAAACAAGTTCGATATTAACAACGCCATCATACTCATTTATTTGTCCCAAAAATGAACTTAGGATGGTGGCCGGTACAGCCACAACCTCTTCTGTGTCTGATTTTGCAGAAATCGTGATCTCTACACCCACATCTAGATTTGTGGCTTTGATTGTTAGGTTGTTTTTTTTGATTTCGAACAACAAACAAGATAATACTGGTAAAGTCATATGCTTCCCTGCTACCCGCTCGACCAGAGCGACAGCTTTTTTCAATTCTTGAAATCTTAATTCCAGTTTCATTTTAGTAAAAGTTATTTTTTTATATATAAAAGAAAAATGGTTATTATTAGTGCTGTGGATAGGTTGAAAAGTTTATCCGACGCTTTGTTGTTGGTGTTTTTTCCAAACTCATCTGCTTTTTATTGTTTATAACTCGTGCTCTGTGAACAATAAGATTTGTTGAAAAGTTTTTTATAATTGTTTTTAACATCTTATTATTTAGTTATTCACAAATTATTAACAGTTTTATAACATGGTTCTCAACTGCAAAATTTCTTGCGACAAAACCGTGTTGGTTTTTATATCCTCCTTGATCTTTTCGTAAGAATGGATAACGGTTGTATGGTCGCGGCCGCCGAGCTTGTCGCCAATAGATGGAAATGAGATATTAAAGTCTTCGCGCAATATATACATGACCACTTGTCGTGGTTTCACAACCTCTTTGCGGCGAGTTTTGTTGTAAACACTATCTTCTTCGATATTATAGAAATCACATACAGTTTTGACAACATCTTTGACCGAGAGCATTTTCTTTGGCTTGGCATTGCTCTTTAGGATTGTCCTGATTTCATTTATATTCAATTCTCTGGACTTGTGCATAGTCTGGTGAGCGATAATATTCACAATACCTTCTATTTCTCGGATATTATCCTCGATTTCTGTTGCCAAATAATCGACAACCTCGTCAGCAAGAGTGATATTGTGAGGTTTACATTTTGTGCGCACGATTGCCATTCGCGATTCCTTGTCGAGCTCGGCGATATCTACGATCATACCAGCAGCAAAGCGGCCACGAATACGATCTTCGAGATTGGGGATGATATTCGGGTGTTTATCAGACGAAAAGACTAGTTGTCGCGCAGTATCATGGAAAGTATTGAACAGATGGAACAACTCTTCTTGGAATTTCTCTTTGCTAGAGAAGAATTGCACATCATCCATGATCAAAATGTCGTATTTTCGGTATTTTTCCTTGAATACTTGTGCCGTGCTGTTTTGTAGTGACTCAAAAAACTCTGAACCGAAGCGTTCGGCGGTGAGGTAAAAGACTTTTTTGTTTGGAAAAACACTTTTGATCTTATTCCCTACCGCTTGAATGAGGTGGGTCTTGCCGCGGCCAGTACTGCCGTAGATAAAGAGCGGGTTATAGACATGGCCGGGATTCTTTACGACCATGCCGGCAGCGGCATGAGCTAACTCGTTGAAAGGTCCAACTACAAAGTTCTCAAAAGTGTATCTAGGATTCAGATTATCCTCCTTGTTGATGTAAAAATCCTGCAAAGGCATGGAAATAGTCGGCGCCATAAAGGATTTTTTGTGGAATTGACCTTGTTTTCCCTCTTCTTCCTTCAAAACAATGTATTCGAGTGCACGGACGCGCTCGTTTAACTGGCGCAGGATGCGCAAAATGGAGTTGTGACACTTTTTGAAGAGCCATTCACGGGTAAATTCGTTGGGAACGCCCAAATAGATGATGCCTTCTTCTTCGCGGACGATCTTTGTGGACTTTACCCAAGTAGAATAATTTGCTGGTGAAACGATCGACTGGATTTCGATCAGAGCTGTTTGCCAAATTTGAGAGTAATCTTCCATAAGATTTTTACAGTATATACCTGTTTCTGAATCTGGGAACTTGTGGAGGAATCAAAAATATGTTGATAAGGTGTGCATAAGTATTTTTTGGCTTGCGTCGAAAATAAAACTATGTAATACTTCGTCAATCATGTCATTTACTTATCATCCCAATCGAAGAAAGCGCGCCAAGGCGCACGGCTTCCGCATGCGCATGAAAAGTCCGGGCGGCAAGAAAGCTCTAGCTCGGCGCCGAGCCAAAGGTAGGCGCAAGATTACAGTCTCAAGGCCAAGGTAATGCTCCCAAAATCCCAAAGACTCACAAACAGGCAGTTTGAGCTTGTCATGAAAAAAGGCGGTGTTATGCAGGCGCCTCTTTTTTTGATGCGAGTGCTAGTCGGCCAGCCGGATACGCGCATTTCGGCCGTTGCGCCTTTGAAAATTGCCAAAAAAGCTGTCTCACGTAACCGAATCCGAAGAAAAATGTATGAATCGCTGGCGCCACTTATGGATTCTATAAACCATGGTTTATGGATAGCGCTTTTTGCAAAGAAGGATATCGGTGAAATGGAAACCGTGGAAATGACGAAAGAAATCAGTTCATTTTTCCGCAATGCCAAGATATTGCTGGCCTAAACTACGATAGTTTTTTTGCTGTAAACCGTGTATAGTTCTTGGATATGTACAATACTTTTA
>CAYTUZ010000024.1:0-9182 GCA_964441635.1 uncultured Candidatus Saccharibacteria bacterium | reverse complement strand
GAATATATTCTACATTCTAACTTCAAACGTGTGCCCTCGGCAGGATTCGAACCTGCAACGACTGTTCCGAAGACAGTAATGATATCCATTTCACTACGAGGGCAGCAAGGAAATACTATCATGAAAGAGCAATATTTGTTATTCTATGGCTATGGAAAAGACTAAAAATAACCCTATTCCGCAAGAAGTTGTCAATGTTGTGGAAACCCTTGAAAAGGCAGGTTTTCAGGCTTTTTTGGTCGGTGGCTGCGCTCGCGACCTGATTCTTGGCAGAAAGCCAAAAGACTGGGATATAACCACAAGCGCAAAGCCTGATCAAATTCAATCACTATTCCCCAAAACGGTTTATGAAAACATATACGGTACAGTCGTTGTCATTGATGAATTATGCGAAGATCTGTCATTACGAAACATTGAAGTAACTCCGTACCGCCTAGAATCGGATTATAGCGATCGTCGCCATCCTGATAGCGTAAAATTCAGTGACAAGATCGAAGACGATCTTAAAAGACGCGACTTTACCATAAATGCTATTGCATTGTCCCTTTCCAAAGGCGCTATAAAGGACATAACTGACCTTTACGGCGGTTTTCAAGATATAAAGGACAAAACTATCAAGACGGTCGGTAATTCGTCGGATAGATTCAACGAGGACGCTTTGCGAATGATGAGAGCTATTAGATTGTCAGTTGAATTGGGTTTTAATATTGAAAAAGCTACATTTGAAGCCATCAAGAAACATAGTAATCTCATAAAAGAGGTGTCCATGGAGCGTATTCGAGATGAATTTACCAAGATAATCCTATCAAATGAGCCAAAAAGAGGTATAGAATTGCTTCATGAATCTGGTTTACTGTTTCACGTGACACACGAGTTGGAGAAAGCCATTGGTGTTACGCAAAATCAGGCTCACGCTTATGATGTTTGGGAGCATTTACTTAGAAGCCTACAGCATGCCGCAGACAAGAATTGGGGCATTGAAATACGACTTGCGGCCCTATTTCACGATATTTCAAAGCCAAAAACGAAGGGAATTTCACGTGAAACAGGCATAATCACGTTTTATAGCCATGAAATGGTTGGTTCACGTGAAACACGTAAGATCCTAGAGAGAATGAAGTTTTCACGTGAAATTATAGAAAAAGTCGTAAAATTGGTACGTTGGCATATGTTTTTCTCCGATACAGAGATAATAACTTTGTCTGCCGTCAGACGCATGATCGCGAACGTTGGTAAGGATATGATATGGGATTTGGTAAATTTGAGGATTTGTGACCGCATTGGTACGGGCAGACCTAAAGAAAATCCCTACAGACTTAGAAAATATCAGGCAATGATCGAGCAGGCCCTCAAGGATCCTGTTTCACTCGCCATGCTCAAAATTGATGGAAATCGAATAATGAAAGTCTGCGATATTAAACCGGGTTACAAAGTTGGTTATATTCTGCACGCATTGTTCAATGAAGTCCTTGATAATCCGAAACTTAACACCGAAGAACAGTTGGATAAAATGGCAAAAGAAATGGCTTCCTTAAGCGATAGCGAACTAAAATCAATTGGCGAGGATGGCAAAGAAAGGAAAGAGGAAGAGCAAGAAAGGGAAGTTAGCGAAATACGCAATAAATATCACGTTAAATGAAAGACAAAAGTTATCCACAGTTTGTCCTTTACAGTCAGTTATAAAAGACATAAAATAGTTTCAGACTCGTTCGTTGTCCGAGGATTGTCATGTTCATCAGAGTACATAAAAGTCATTTATCTTGTGTGTTTTGATGAACATGACAAGAGCGAACAAAGTTCTTTCACACACCGTAGGGATCGCATTTTGCGAGAACTACAAACTCCTTTTTCATGAAGCCCTGGTACAAATCGCAACCTTCTGTTGCTCAGTCAAAAGATAGCGCATTCTGCCTCAAACAATTTCATGTTCTTCCTCCGTGAAGAACGATTCAAAACAGCGCAGTGCACGCGATCTACAGAGGAACAGTCTGGCAAGCGACCATGAGGTCATTGACCAACATGGACAAGGGACCTGTGGGTCCATAGTTCTTTTAACCAGGCTTCGAACCGCGTAAGCGTTTTCACTTTCTTGAAACTGTCTTGCGCGGTTTTTTCATATATATAAAAGAGAATATTGGCGAAAAATATACTGAATATCCACTAAAATAAGAGTTGAATTATCCAATTGTGATATCAATAGGGCAATGGTCAGAACCAAGGACGTGGTCTAATATTCTAGTTTTTAGAACGTGTTCCATGAGCTTGGGCGTGACAAAAAAGTAATCTATTCTCCAGCCGACATTGCGTTCACGAGCAAAGGTTTTCATGTCCCAGTAAGTGTATTTGTCTTTCGCTTCAGGATTTAGTTTTCTAAACACATCTGTGAAACCGCCGTCAATAACCTTATCCAGCCAAGCACGCTCAATTGGCAGGAAACCGGTATTGTCTTTATTCTCTTTTGGCCGAGCAAGATCTATTTCGGTGTGTGCAGTATTCACATCTCCTGTAAATATGACTTCATAACCATTTTTTCTAAGTTTGTTAACGTATTTCAGGAATTCATCATAGTATTCCAGCTTGAATTTCAAGCGCTCTGGCCCACCGCCGCCGTTAGGGAAGTAGATGTTCAATACAGCCAATTTAAGAATGTCCTTTATGACACCCTTGAAGAAAAGTCCTATAAAACGGCCTTCTTGGTCATATTTCTGATTACCAATACCGTATTCGACTTTTATCGGTTTGATTTTTGTATAAACGGCTACACCGCTGTATCCTTTTCGTCCTTTTGAATGGTCAAAATACGAAAAATAGCCAGTTGGAGTAACAATTCCCGGCTCGAGTTGGTCAACTTGGGCTTTCGTTTCTTGAATACAGTAAATATCGGGAGATTCGTTCAGAAACCAATCAAAACCACCTTTTTTTATATTTGCCCTGATTCCATTCACGTTCCAAGAAATGATTCGCATATGTGTATTGTAAATGGACGCAAGCATAAAAGCGAGGCGTAAGTAAGAGCCGCATTTTTTTCTTGGCCTCCGGAGTCCCGCTCGTAAATACCGGCATTTTCACAAAAGGCGGCTTCCAAGGATTCAGCCGCCATTTGGAAAATGCACGGTATTTACCACGCGGGAGAAATCCTCGGCCAAGAAAAAAATGCGGATCTTACTTACTAAAGCGATTTCTTGTTGTGAAACTGACTGTGAACGCGTTTCAACTCCTTGTCAGTAATGTGAGTATACATTTGCGTAGTACTGATATTGGCATGACCAAGAAGCATCTGAACAGAACGCAAGTCCGCGCCGTTTATGAGTAGATCTGTGGCAAAACAGTGGCGAATAATGTGGGGCGTAACTTTTTTTGATATTCCGGCTTTGATGGCATACTGCTTGATAATCCTTTCAATCGAGCGCCGATCTAGGCCCAAATCGCCGCCGCGAGCACTTTCTTTGCCAATCCGCACGAACAAAGCGTCGTCAACGTCAGCTCTTTTATTCAAATAATTTTTCACGGCGCTTTTCGCTTCCTTGGACAGGAAAACAACCCGAACCTTCTCACCTTTGCCGCGCACAGAAAATTCATCGGCATTGAGATTGAGATCTCGTGACAGGGAACAGAGCTCGGAAACACGCAAACCAGTAGAAAATAGAAGTTCCAAAATTGCCTTGTCACGCAATGACTTCAAGTCACTGCCGCTGGGCGAATTTAGCAAACGATTGAGTTCATCTTTGGTTATCAGATCGAGATGGCGTTCGCCGACCTTGGCAAGCTCGATATGCTCGGGCGAAAGGGTTTTGACGTTGCGTTTGGCTAGGTATTTGAGGAAAGCGCGCAGGGAAATGAGGTAATAATTCTGGGTCTTTTTCTTGAGCGTCATGCCAGACGAGCCTCTTGTGCCTTCTTGGCGGACAGGTTGGCGATTGAGCCAGAGGCGATAGCTACGCATGTTTTCGGGATTGATCGTCGCGGGATTGTCACTCTTCAGAAAAGCGAGAAAAGTGCTGATGTGGTGATCATAGTTCTCCAAAGTCTTGGGCGAGCGGCCTTTTTCGATCTCGATATACTCCAAAAATTCTTGCTTGAGCGTTTTTAGATTATGCGACATGAGTCTATTGTAAGTCTCTCACAACTTTTACGATACTTGTGCCCAATCCGTATTCATGCTACTATTTAGCATCATGCTTTCACCCAGACAAAAGACCAAAATTATCAAAGATACAGGCGTGCACGCCAAAGATACCGGTTCGCCGGAAGTTCAAGTCGCTTTACTATCCAAAAGGATCGAGGAATTGACCTCTCATTTGAAGAAACACAAGAAAGACAACCACTCCCGAAGGGGACTCTTGGGTATGGTCGCCGATCGACAGACGCATTTGACGTACCTCCGCAAAAACTATCCACGAAGATATTCAAGTCTCATAAAGAAACTGGAGTTGAAGAAATAATTGTTTAACAAATCCGAAATAACATACAGACTAAGCTTTGAATTTTGATATTTGAATTTGTTTCGGATTTCGACATTCGAATTTCGGATTTGATCTCGTTTTATAAGTTCATTACAAGTTAATCATTTACATAAATCATGTCAGTCATAAAACATAAAGAGCAACGCGTGGGAATTTTCATAGACGCGCAAAACCTCTATCATAGTGGCAAAAACATTTATCATTCCAAGGTTAATTTCGGCAAAATCGTCGAGGATGCCTTGCTGGATCGCAAATTGGTGCGCGCCGTCGCTTACGTCATAGCGACAGAAGGCGGTGAAGAAAATGCTTTCTTTGACGCGCTTACTAAAGTCGGCATTGAAACCAAAATCAAAGACCTGCAAATCTTCGGCTCAGGCGCAAAGAAGGCCGACTGGGACGTGGGTATGGCGATCGACGCTGTAAAATTGGCACCAAAACTTGATGCAGTCATTCTGGTAACCGGTGACGGCGATTTCGTGCCACTAGTTGAATACTTGCAGATGAACCAAGGCTGCCAAGTTGAAGTCGTCTCTTTTGGCAAATCCACTTCGGCAAAACTCATCGAAGCCGCGGATCATTTTACAGACTTGGACGATAATCCGACAAAATATTTGCTTCGGGCAGGGAGAAAAGCGTAAAAAAATAAGTCGCTGCTCGTTTGCGAAAAAAACCAAAAACTGTTAGATTGCAAATGCTTACAAGCATATTATAAATTAATTTCGCCGGCAGATAGGCAGGTTTGTCCGCTTCAAAAGCGGATCAAGTCTGAAATCTGAAGGCGATCTTGTCAGAAGTTAGAATTTTTCTAAATTCTGATTATAACAATATGACAAAGAAAGAGTTCTCTATGGAAGTCGGCGGTAAAACTTTAACCGCCGAATTCAGCGACTTGGCAGACCAAGCAAACGGCTCGGTACTTTTGCGCTATGGCAATACCACAGTTTTGGCAACAGCAGTTTTGGGTGAGAAGAAAGAAGGAGATTTTTTCCCATTGACCGTTGATTATGAAGAGCGCTTTTATGCGACTGGCCGCATTCTAGGATCGAGATTTTTGCGCAGAGAGGGAAGACCTTCGACAGAAGCCATCCTTTCTGGCCGTGTGGTAGATCGCACTGTTCGCCCATTATTCAATCAAGGCATTAGGAACGAGGTGCAGGTTGTCTTAACTACGATTTCGATCGACCAAGACGATCCGGATGTGGTTTCGGTCATTGCCGCATCACTTGCTTTGGGTACTTCTGACATTCCTTGGAATGGACCAGTTTCGGCGGTTCGCATGAACAAAAATAACGAATGGCTGGTCAATCCAGACTTCAAGGCACGTGAGGAAGCAGGCGTTACCCTCGACCTCATTGCTTGCGGCAAGGATGGCATGATCAATATGATCGAAGTCGGCTCAAAAGAAGTTTCTGAAGCAATTCTGAACGAAGCACTTGCAAAAGCTTCGCAGGAAATTGAAAAAATACAAAAATGGCAGGAAAAAATCATCAAAGAGATTGGCAAAAAGAAGACCGAGGTTGAAATCGCGGAAGCAACGCCGGGAACAAAAGAATTATTTGATAAGGAAATCGAGAAACAGCTCAAAAAGTATGTATTCAGCGGAAAGCCCGGCAAAGAAAAGATTGGCGAGATAAATAAAATCTGGATGGACACATTCACAGCCAAAATGCCAGAAGGTGATGTACTTTTGGCACAGGAAGTTTTCGAAGAAGCTGTGAATAACCTCTTGCACAGCGAAGCTATCGATAATAACGAGCGTCCTGACGGCCGCGATATGGATGAAATACGGCCATTATTCGCAAAGGCCGGCGGTGTTTCCTCTATTCTCCACGGTTCGGGAATCTTTTATCGTGGCGGCACGCATATTCTTTCGACACTGACTCTGGGCTCGCCCGGCGATGCTCTGGTGATCGAAGGCGTTACCGTTGAAGAGAACAAGCGCTTTATGCATCATTACAACTTTCCGCCATTTTCGACCGGTGAGACCGGCAGAATGGGCGGAACCAATAGGAGAATGATCGGCCATGGCGCACTCGCGGAAAAAGCTTTGCTGCCAATCATTCCCGAGAAGGACAAATTCCCGTACACGATCCGTTTGGTTTCCGAGGCTCTAGCTTCAAACGGCTCAACATCCATGGGATCGGTTTGCGGATCCACATTGGCACTAATGGACGGCGGCGTTCCCATCAAAGCACCAGTGGCTGGCATTGCTTCGGGACTAATGATGCGTTCGCCAAAGGAATACAAAGTTTTGACAGACATTCAAGGACCAGAAGACCATCACGGCGACATGGACTTCAAGGTCGCAGGCACAAAAGAAGGTATTACTGCGGTTCAAATGGATGTAAAAGTTGGCGGAATACCATTACCCATCTTGGCCGAAGCCTTTGAAAAAGCCAAAGCTGCGCGATTCAAAATTTTGGATGTTATTGCCAAGGAAATATCTGGACCTCGCGCCAAAATTTCACCGAATGCACCGGAAATCATCGTTATGAATATCAAACCCGATCAAATCGGCTTGGTAATCGGTTCTGGAGGCAAAACGATAAATGAAATTCGTGATTCAACAAATGTCGAGGATATAACTATCGAGGACGACGGTTCAATCTTCATAACTGGCAAGGGTGGTACAGCGCAAAAAGCCAAAGAAATCATCTTCAACATGACCCGAGAATATATGCCGGGCGAAAAATATGAAGGAGAAGTGACTCGGCTCATGGATTTTGGCGCTTTTGTGAAGATTGGCGGTAACGCTGAAGGACTTGTGCATGTATCTGAAATCGCACCCTTTCGCGTCGAGCGAGTAGAGACATACCTCAAAGAAGGTATGAAAGTTCCAGTGGCGGTAAAAGAAATCGACGACAAAGGCAGGATCAATCTATCTATCAAAGCTTCAGATCCCAATTTTTTCACCAAGAAAGAGGAAACGCCAAAACCTGCTTTCAAAAAAAGATTCTAATAGTTACAATCCCTTGAGTAAAGTTCACATGTGAGTATAATTAGGTTGATGGACGAAAACCAGAATATACCCCTCTCAAATAGCGAGAGCCACGAGACTGCAGATGCAGCTTCGCCAGCAAAAGATCAAGAACGTGTCTATGACTTTACGCCTGACCTGAATATCGCGCCGATAAAAAACCCAGACCAAGAAGTACCAGCTGCAACAGAGACGACAACCCCTATAAAAAAACCTTCTACGCCGCTGCAAAATGCCGTTGAGACTTTTGATATATTGAAAAATCGCCGTGAACCCAAGAACACTCCTATTCTTCCGGAAAAAATTGGTGTGCCACAATACGGCAATAGCATTGACGCTAGAGGTCCGCTTGTCGGAGCAGAGAAAACTCCTGTGAATCCGATGGTGATCAAAGCTCAAAATATCGTCGCGGAACCTGCCACAAACGAAAATGCATCGGGAAATGAAAAGGCCTTACGTACATATGAAAGCGACATTGCCGAATTTATGGCTAGAAAGAAAATATCGACTGCCGGAATCGTGATCGCCGAAAATCAGAAGAAAGAGCTGGAAAAAATAGCAAATATTAGTCAAAAAACTCCGGAACCTAAACCCGAGATGCCACTGCAACAAGCACCAAAGGAAGTGTTGCCAGAAACTAAAAAAGCAGAAATTGCAATTGAAAGAGAGCTTCCAAAACAAGAAAGGGTTGGAGAAATGCGACAGGCAATGCCATTAGCAACAGAAACAATCAATAAAACAATTGATGGCACGCTCATAGCAAACCAAGAAAATAACGAGTTGCCACGAAACCATTCCGGAAAAAAATTGTTTTATTTGCTTTTGAGTATGATCTTTATTTTAGGAGGAATTATCGTAGCATATTATCTCTACAGCATTAGTCCGCTAGCATAGCAATCCCTTGAAAAGGAGCTCTAAATAAGATAAAGTTATCATATGAATAAGAAAGAGCTCGACAATTTCAAAAAGCGATTGCTCACCGAAAAAGCAGGCTTAGAACAACAGCTTTCGTCTGTCGGTAAAAAAGATACCGACACTGCTGGTGGTTGGGATGCGACATCCGGTTCGATCGAAGTAGATGCGGCGGACGATAACGAAGTAGCCGACAAACTCGAAGAGCTCGACGAAAACGCTACCATCGCTAACCAGCTCGAAGGCCAGTTGACTGAAGTAAAAGCCGCGTTAGTCCGTATGGAAAAAGGTACTTACGGTACATGTGAAGTCTGTGGCAAACCAATCGAAATGGAACGTTTGGAAGCGAACCCTAGTGCCAAAATATCGATAAAACATTCTCATTGATTGTGTACTGTCTGCCTTATTCTGTTAGCTAATGCGCCCGCCTGCACAACATGGCACACTTCGTGTTTGTAATCGAGGACCTCTCGCACAAAAGAACTACGACTGCATTTTCCAAAACTAGTCCGAATCCTTGTAGGACATGTTTTGTGAAAATACCCGTAGTTCTTTTGTTTGCGACCCGCAGATTACAAACACGAAGTGTGCCATGTTGTGCAGGCGGGCGAAAGAATTCATACTTTTTTATTCCGATGAGCGAGGAGCGCGTGAAAAAGTCCTCTTTTTCACAGCGTCCGAGCGATGTCGGAAACACGAGCGCAGCGACAAGCGGAGCGAGTATCAAAAATTCATGCAGTCCCAGCAAAAAATTCATACTTTTTTTATCAAAAATTCAGCGTTTTTTCATAACTTTTTGATATGATGCGTGCATGGGAATCGCAAAATCA
>CAYTUZ010000023.1:0-9716 GCA_964441635.1 uncultured Candidatus Saccharibacteria bacterium | reverse complement strand
ACAGCGGTCTTCGGAACCGTTATTGTTGGTTCGAATCCTACCGGGCGCACCAAAGGGGGATAAGCCTGTGGACAGTGTGTATAAAAGTCAGAATATATGGCTTTAAAGCGTTAATTTTTGTTCTATAAAAGGTTCTTTTAAATAAAATGGCTTAGTCTAGCCATTCCTAATAACCAATTAAAAGTCATGGAAAAGTTAGCTAATAAGCGCGAAAAAGGTAATAAGGGGGAAGATATTAGTTGCATATTCTTGGAAAATAAAGGTTTCACGGTTGTTGGTCGTAATTTTCAGAGAAAATGGGGAGAATTGGACATTATTGCGGAAAAGGACAATGTTTTGCATATTTTTGAGGTAAAAAGCGTTACTTGTAAATTTCCAGACTTTTTGGATGCACACCGCCCTGAAGATAATGTCGATGGTTGGAAGATTAAGCATTTGCGAAGAATCATTGAGACTTATCTGGATTTTACAAAGAGGGGATTAGACGCGGAATTTCAATTTCATGTTTTGTGTGTATATATGGATATGGACACGCGCAAGGCAAGAGTAAAGTGGCTAAAGAACATTATTTTGTGATAAGCTGGAGCAACGCAAGTTGCGGAAGTCCTGACCCGCCTCTGCTCCTTCGGAGCTACGGCGCGGTAAAACCGGAGCGTGGTGTAACGGTAACATGCCTGTTTTGGGTACAGGTGACTCCGGGTTCGAATCCCGGCGCTCCGACATTAGTTAGAATTTAGAATAGAGAATATAGAATTTAGAATAATTGCAAAAAATGAATAGAGAAAATCCAAATATTATCAAAAAAACAATCAACTTCTTTGATAAATTCGAGGACTATATTCGTGGGCATTTGAGTAGACACCCGATTCTGTATACTTTAATAGGTAGCGTGGCAATCGTGCTATTTTGGCGAGGTGTATGGCACACAGCTGACATTCTCGAAGCAAAAGGTGGTTGGTTGGGCTGGTTATTCTATGAGCCGACGAACATGGTGATTGTGCTGGTTATTTTGCTTGCCACCGGACTTTTCGTTTCATATTTTATTGGCGATACTATTCTGATCAGTGGCATTAAAGGAGAAAAAAAGATAACTGAAAAAACCGAGAAGGAGGTTAAGGAAGAAGAGGTAAGTATTGTAGCGATAAGTTCGGCGGTCAAAGATATCAAAAAAGAAGTTGACGAGATAAAGGAATTCGTCGAGCGGAAAACAGGGAATTTATGATTACATACGAAGAATTCAAAAAAGTTGAAATTAGAGCGGGGAAGATTATCTCTGCTGAAAAGATCCCTGATACCGATAAGCTCATAAAACTTATAGTTGATTTTGCCGAAAAAGATGAGCTGGGCAATGCCAAACCGCGGCAAATCGTTTCGGGAATATCGGCGCATTTTCCTGATCCGGCGGTCTTGGTAGGGAAGATATGCATGTTTGTAGCCAATCTCGAATCTAGGACCATTCGCGGCTTCGAGAGCAACGGCATGCTCTTTGCGGTTTCTACGCCGGAAGGAGGATTTTCGCTTTTGGAGCCAAATGGGACGATACCTCCCGGGACGAAAGCGGCTTGATACAGAGGTCAGACCTCTGCTAGAGTTGTGCTAATGCGGGATTAGTTTAACGGTAAAATGACACACTTCCAATGTGTAGTCAGGAGTTCGACTCTCCTATCCCGCACAGACTAGGGTGATGCTGATGCCTTAAAAATCAATGTCAAAAAAACACGATTGGTCAGAATACTTTGAGTTCATGCGCGAAAAGCCACCATCCACATTGCTTGTTGAGGCTTTGAAGTACCTAGACGATAAAGACAAGGCAATAGATATTGGGGCAGGGTCATTGAGGGACACCCAATATCTTCTCAAAGAAGGATTCGATGTGACAGTAATCGACAGTAGTCCACTCCTCAAGGATGAGGTAGCTCGCATAGAAAATGTGCAATTACATCCCGTAGTTGTATCTTTTGAAGATTATTCTTTTCCCAAAAATGAATATAACTTTGCTTCTGCCGCCTTCGCTCTTAATTTTTGTGATCCGATTCAATTCGATGCGGTTTTTGGAAAAATAAAGGATTCTCTAAAACCTGGCGGAATATTCTGCTCAGAATTGTATGGAGATCTCGATGAGTGGTCGAAACTTCCTGGGAAAACGTACCCAAGTAAGGATCGAATAATGAAACTGCTGGCTGGCCTTGAAATCATTCGCTTTATTGAGGAAAAGACTGACAAAAAAGATATGAGTGGCGAAGTCAAATATAAGCATGTTTTTCAGTTCATTGTTAGAAAATGACCCCCCCTATACCGATCTGTCAGTGTACTAATTGAAGTTTCTCCAAAATAGCCTTACACTTTCTTACATCATCCAGTCCGAGACGTGGATGGGGCACAAAAAGCAAAACCGCCCTTATGGCGGTCTTTTGCTTGAGAAAATAACCGAGATGTGATTATTTTACCGCGTCCTTGAGAGCCTTTGCGGCGCGGAACTTGGGAACCTTCATGGCCGGAACCTTTATTGCCTCACCGGTGCGAGGATTGCGAGCTTCGCGAGCCGCGCGCTGCTTGACCGAGAAGATACCGAGGCCGGAGATCGAGATTTCCTCGCCCTTCTTCAGGCCGTCGATGACGGTATTAATCATAGTTTCGACCGCTTGTTCGGCTTGAACCTTGGTTCCGCCGAGTACGCCGTGAACGGCGTCGACAATGCTAGCTTTGTTCATTGTTTTTTCTATTAACGCTTTTAATAAAGGGTCCCAGTCTCGCCCGCGTTTCGCTTTCGCCAATGGCGGATCGCGAGCGGATGAGTTTGAACCTGTCGCTACATTATACTTTAAGCCATATTTTAGGCAATAGGGCGAAAGGCAAGCTGTGAATTACCAAACTTGACAAATTTATCTCGCAAGTTCGATTGTCCTAGTCTCACGGATGACAATTACTTTGATTTCGCCGGGATATTTGAGATCTTTTTCGATCTTCACGGCAATATCGCGTGCCAAATTCTTGGCTTCAACGTCACCGATTTCCTCGGGCTTTACAAAGATACGGATTTCGCGGCCAGCTTGCAGGGCATAAGACTTTTCGATGCCGGGGAAGGAGTTAGCCAGAGCTTCAAGGTCACCGAGACGCTTCAAATAGTTTTCGATGTTATCGCGACGAGCACCGGGACGAGCTCCAGAAATGGCATCAGCAGTCTGGACGATGCGTGATTCGATGGTCTCATAAGGATATTCCTCATGATGCGCCTGCATTGCCTTTACAACTTCTTCAGGCGCGCCGAATTTCTGCAAAATGCGGCGGCCGATCTCGACGTGGGTCCCACCAACTTCATGGTCAAGAGCCTTGCCAATATCATGAAGGAGAGCGCCAGCCTTGGCGACTTGGACGTTGGCACCGAGTTCTTCGGCGATCATGCCGGCAATATGTGCCATCTCTATAGAATGTAAGAGCACGTTCTGGCCATAGCTGGTGCGGAAGTGCAAACGGCCCAGAATGAGCAGAATGCGCGGATCAAGTCCGAGAACGCCGCATTCATAAGCGGCCTGTTCACCCTTTTCTTTGATGGTTTTATTGATATCTTGTTTGGCCTTTTCTACAACTTGCTCGATGCGAGCTGGTTGGATGCGACCGTCTTTGATGAGCTCTTCCAAAGCCATTCTGGCAATATGGCGACGAACCGGATCGAAAGAAGAGATAGTGATAGCGCCGGGAGAATCATCAACCAAGACTTCTACGCCACTAATGCGTTCAAATGCTTTGATATTCCTGCCTTCCTTGCCGATGATTTTGCCTTTGACATCATCGCTTGGAATCGGCACCACGGTCGACATGACATCGGCGGCCACGCTAGTAGCTAGGCGCTGAATGGACATAGCGAGAATGTCTTTGGCCTTATTCTCGAGCATTTCTTCGCCGTGATTGTCCAGCTTTTGCATTCTGGCCATCAAATCTTCTTCGGATTGCTTTTCGATGACCTTGATGAGCTCTTCTTTGGCTTCATCGCTAGACATGCGTGCGATTTTTTCCAATTCTTGCTTCCTGTGCTCTTCGAGTTTCTCGGCTTGCTCGCGAATGGCTTTGATTTCGGCCACGCGCGTTTTTACCGCTTCGACTTCTTCGTCTAGGTCAACTTGGCGCTTGTCGAGGAGATCTTCCTTTTTGATCAGGCGTTCCTCGGTATGGCGGATTTTGTCTTCCTTTTCCTTGATTTCTTTCCTGCCTTCCTCAATGTTCGCATTGGCTTTGACGGTGGCGTCGGCGGTTATTTTCTTGGCCTCCTCTTTGGCCGAGAGAAGCATTTCCTTGATCTCGAGCTCCATGGAGCCTTTTTTGCCCAAAGAGATGATCAAACGAAGGTAATAACCGACCGCCACACCGACGACTCCTGCGATGGAGAGGAAGAGTGCGACTAGTTTTAATGACATATGCGGATGAACCGCTCTTGTAGAACTATGGCTTTATGCCCGTAATATGAGGATTTTTCTGATTTTTTCGTGCCTCTCCCAGTTGAATCTTGTTCATAAATAAGGGTGTCATTGATTCCATTAAAGCAGGTTTCAAATTTAAAATTGGTAACAGTGTCATAGTATAACTTATTTACAAAACCCGCAAGGGTCTTGACAAATAAACCCACTCTTGGTAGCCTACTTATTAGATCCCCATTGAATTGAGACGTTTAATGGGAATGCCTAACGGTTTCGTTGTTTCATCGCACTGTTTCGTCGTTTCGCGGTTCAACCGTTTCTTCGTTCTTGTTTCTAAGTGCTAAGTGCTCCTTGCTTGCTGCTGAATGCTCGGGCGCCACTGATCTTCCAATCGTGGCGTCCTTTTTCTTTACTTTTTAGGAACTCGTGATATAGTCAACTTGTAATATTCATTAATTCACTATCAAACCAATGTCAATACTTATTCCAACTGTTATCGAGAAATCCAGCTTTGGTGAGCGCGCTTACGACATTTATTCGCGCCTACTCAAGGAGAACATAGTCTTTTTGGGTGGTCCTATAGATGACAACGTCGCGAATATCGTCATTGCCCAACTGCTTTTCTTGCAGTCAGAAGATCCCAAGAAAGAAATAAGTATGTATGTAAACTCTCCGGGTGGCTCTATTTCTGCTGGCCTTGCCATCATCGACACCATGAATTTGATCAAGAATGACATAGCGACTCACTGCATCGGCATCGCTGCTTCCATGGGTGCAGTGATTTTGGCTTCTGGTACAAAAGGCAAGCGCTTTGCATTGCCAAATGCGGAAGTGATGATTCACCAGCCTCTCGGTGGCATAGAAGGTCAAGCTACCGATATCGAAATCAGCGCCAAACATATCATCAAGGCGCGTGAGAACCTAAATAAAATGCTTGCCAAAGCGACTGGTCAGCCGCTATCGAAGATTGAAAAAGATGCCGATCGCGATTTCTTCATGAATGCGGAGGAAGCCAAGAAATACGGCATCATTGACCAAGTCTTGAATTCGTCAAAGAAATAAAAATCCACGCAATAAGACAGCCTCATGAGACTTCACCGTTTCTACGTAACCGAGCCGATCGGTAATAAAAAAGAAATAACTATTAACAATGCGGAATTGGTAAATCAAATCCAGCGGGTTTTTCGTTTGAAAAAAGGAGACTCTATTATTATTTTCGATGGTTCTGGTTCGGATTACACTTGCCTCATTGAAGAGTTTGGAAAAGCAACGATCGATTTGATTATTGAAGAGGCAAATAAAAGTCGCTATGTGCCAGAGAGAGAAATAATTCTCTGTGCCGCAATCGTCAAAAAAGATACTTTTGAATGGATCGTGGAAAAAGCGACGGAACTTGGCGTGGCCAAAATCGTTCCGATTGTTTCCGAGCGTAGCGAAAAAAAGTCCTTGAATGAAGAACGGCTGAAGAAGATTGCCATTGAAGCTAGCGAGCAATGTGGGAGAGGTGATGTGCCGATCATCGAGTCGATTAAAACTCTCGAAGACGAAGTCGGACTCCGACCAAATCTGGGCGATGTCGGACTTCGTCCAGATAAAGTCACGAAAATCGCATTTCACACCGAAGGTGAATCTGTCTCGAGGTCACACCTCGCTGGAGTTGGCCCGATTACAATTTTTATCGGTCCCGAAGGCGGCTGGTCACCGGCCGAGATTGAATCCTTTCACAAAAATAATATTCCTATTTACTGTCTGGGACATCAAATTTTAAGAGCAGAGACTGCCGTAGTCGCAACACTGTCGCAGGTGGTATTTCAGTAAAGCAGGGCCCCGTGTAATTTTCTAAAGCTTTTTATTATGAGGTAATCATTCGAGGTTTCTTTTTGGAGATTAGGAGTTCTTATTTTCCAGAAACTGAAAGACTTTTTCGTTAGTCAAAACCGTCTCTGCATATGCTGAGGCATTGTCTTTGTTGGCATCCGGATAGTGCTCCAGAATGTGTTTCACTTCATGCTCTACTTCTTCGTCGGTCGGCCTAATACTTTCTTTTTGGGCAATAGCATTCAAGATCAGCTGTAGTCGTGCCTTTTTCTCGGCATGCGGCCGCCACTCCTGCCGGACTTCATCCATAGTCTTCTTGGCATGTTTCAAATAATCTTCGAGTTTCACACCCATACGAGCAATATCGTCGCTAAACTGAGCCTCTATACGCGATGTTTCACTCTGAACTAGCACTTCTGGCAAATCTATTTTACTATTTTCTGCCAAGGCATCTGCCATGCCAATCCTAAGTTTTTCCTCTGCTTGTTCGCGCTTCTGTTCGGCAATCATGACTTTTAATTTATCCTTGAAATCCGAGACGCTAGAAAAGGCGCCCAATTTTTTCACAAAATTATCATTGAGTTCGGGCAGACTGGTCTGGTCCGCCTCCTTGGTTTGACTATGCGGCGCCGTCTTTTCGTGATCAGGCCCTGATGGTCCCCCGGAGCCGTCGGAGGGGGGCTTCATGTGCGGCGTTGCCGATCTCCTTACGCTCATAATTGTATCCTCCAAATCTTTTTCTGTCACCTTCACATCGTCGGGATTTTGTTTCTTAACTATTTCTTGTGCGATTTTTTTGTAATCCGGCAGAGTAACTTCCGGAACTACCGCAGAAAGAATTTTAAATTCCAGCGGGTTGCCTTTTGCTAGTTTGGTTACTTGAATGTTTGGCTTGCCGATGGGGTCGATCTTATTATCGATAATGATGTCCAAGTAAGCGGGGGATAGTGCCAACTCGGCCATTTCTTCCAGCACAGCCATCTCACCAACCTTGGCGATCAAAACATTTTCTGGAACCATGCCGTTGCGAAAGCCGTCTAGCTTTATGGTTTCATTGATATTTTTTATTGCTTGCGCACGATGTTTCTCCCAAGTATCCGCATGTATCGAACCCACGATCTCGATCCGCGATTTATCGAGTTTATTTATAGTCGCGGTCTCGTATGATTTTTGTTTTTCGGTCATGAAAATGAGTGTACAGGAATGTTGAATGTGAGGCAAGAAGGTGTAATATTACTATAGGTTTTGATCATTCAAGAAAGGAGTTATGGCCTATGTCAGCAAAAACAAAAAAGCGCGTTGGATTTGCACGAAAACCAACTCGCAAAGAAGTGGAGAAAATTCTCAGAAACACCAATTGGGATGAATACTGGAGACGTGGTGACGAAGCGATTGCAAAAGAGATCGACGCTTATGCAAGGGCACGAGCAAAATCTTTGGAGAAATCAGGAAACCGAATTATTCTCTAGCTCTGATGGTGTTCTGGATAAAAAAGCAGCTCCAAATGACAGAGCTGCTCTTTTTGTGAAACGATTTTTGAAAGATGAAATAATTAGAAACTTTGATTATCCAAGCCTTGCGTAGCGGAATTCAAGTCATTTGAAAGCGACTGGGGATCGTCAGCGGTATTGGTGATGGGCGCGACTGAAGGGGTGGGAGTAACTAGCTGATTCACATTTGCGGTTTCGGTGGCGGCGGGCGCAGTCGTTATTGTGTTTGAAACAACGCTTGTCGCCGGGGCATTGGTATTTAGTCTTGAAGCAAAGAGATAAAGTGCCGCCATAACCAAGACTAGTACGATGACGAGAATCGCTACGATCGGTCCAACTTTTTTGTGTTGAGTTGGTACGAAAGTGTCGGCGGGAGATGTGCTCATAGACGGCACGACTGGCGGATTTACGTTTCCATTTGGCACTTGTGAAAAATTCTGGTCCATAATTTTGATTAGATTTATTTAATAATTATTGTGAAACAGAACTACTCGCATTTACGGCTGTCGAAGTTGCTGTTGACGTGGCATCCTGATGTTCGTTATCGCCAAGCTTGAGCCCCATATCATGTGCAATCTCTACAACTACCGCATTCAACGCGTCACGAGCGACTTTTACCGCCTGATTTGCGGAATTCAAGAGTTGGCGCGGCTTTGATAGATCAACCGTGCTGGTCGCCGTAGTTGTGATGGTTGAAGAAGCATTAAACGTTTGAAGTGCAAGAACCGCTTGCTTGGCTAGTGTGAGCTTTGCGTCGGCGGTTAAAAGCAAATTCTTGGCCGTATTCATATTCTTGCCGCCTTGTTCAGCCTTGGTAATCCGGCCGTCAATCCTGCCGCGAATCTGCTCGAGGTTGCTTATGGCTTGATTGAGCGCTTTTACCATATAGACTTTTTGCATATTCAATGCTTGAACGCGGAATTGTCTCACATTGTCCATTTCCTCGTGCATCTTTTGGATAGTTGTTGAAGCTACAAGATTTCTATACTCACCATCTTTTTGGCCGCTAGTTGAAGAAGCATTACGGCCATTATTATCACCACGATCCATGATAGGAGGATGAATGACTGGGCGAGTCGTCGAAGCTGTCATGATCGTTGTCGAAGCACGTGTGCCAAGCATAACATTGCGATAATCGCTATTATTCTTGATATTGGTCACATGATTTTCATAATCAGCCCGGATTTTGTCGCGGATCGAACCCTCGACACCGACGGCGGTTTTGCCAGAATTGGCGTCAATCGAGGCGCCAATGCCCGTGGCTGCACTGGTATCCATGAGTGTCTGGGCATTCAAAAATGCCGGCACAAAGAGGATTGTGGTCGCAGCAATGACTCCCAAATAGTAAGTTTTCTTCATATTTTTGTTGAGTATATAAATTAAGCCATTGGATAATGGCGAGGTCATTATACCACATTCTGTAGAAGACATTATTTTTCTGTTAATAAAAAAGGCACTCAAGTTGGTACAAGAGTGCCTGTGAATACTTACAAATTCCCGTGAATAATGCCTAAATGCCGTCTCTTGCGACCTGTTCCTCGACAGTTGCGGCATTGAGAACCTCGCGTGCTGGGTTCAGATCCAAAGGAAGCAGGTGCTTACTTTGCTCGATCTCTGCTCCAAAGAGGATTTGAACGTGGTGTTGATGCTCGATTCCCAAGATTTCGCATAGAAAATTAATAGAGCCAGATCCGAAAAGGCCAGATAAAAGGGAAAGCGACCCATCCTTTCTTTCAAAGCCTTTATTCAGTCCGAATCCCCACAAAACTGAACGCTCGAATGGAATTATGACCGAAACATCAAAAATTCCAGGTCCTGAATTTTCCAATTTGATTCTTTCGCCCGAGAGCACACCCAAGATGTAGCCAGTATTTTGCTGGCAATCCCGGTCGCTTACGTAGTCTTCGCGCCAACAAAAACGTGTTTTTTAGTAGAATGCCAGCAACAAATCCGATCCGGAGGCAGCCATCAGCCACGAATTGAATGCCAGAAAGGC
>CAYTUZ010000022.1:0-9883 GCA_964441635.1 uncultured Candidatus Saccharibacteria bacterium | reverse complement strand
ATTAATATAAAATAAATACCTAAAAGAATATCATAATAACATCTCAAAAATATTAACAATCTAAAAAAATATGATAAAAACAGCCGGTGCAAAGAAAGTGCCGCCAGCATTTGATACTATCGACTTACGTTATGGCTCGAATGTTTTCTATCGGCTTTCAGAATAATCGCGAGCGTCGTGCTATTATTGTGCAATGAAGCAATTCTCGGTTGTTGTCTTTGGCGGTCTCTCTATTCTCATAATTATTTTTGGCCTTTCAATGGCGATCAAGCCGCTCACTACTAGTGTGGGTAATCTGCTTTCGTCAGCAAACGTGAATGGTTTCAAGCGCTATATACGCTTTACGGCAAATGAGGAAGAGGATATGGTGACCAATGCCAATATCAATTTGTCAAAATCGAGGACAGGAATTACGGCGGATGCTTATATTGTAAAAGATTTGACTACGAACAAAACCGTAGTATCACATAATGCCGACACATTGGTACCTATCGCTTCACTTTCCAAACTGGTGACGGCGGTTGTAGCCAGAAAACTAATTGCAGACAATGATCGCATTACGATCTCGCGCCAGATCATCGACACTTACGGCAATACGGCGCAATTCCGCGCTGGTGAGACTTTTTTAGCATCCGACCTGCTTTTTCCGTTACTGATGGTTTCCTCGAATGACGCAGCAGAAGCTTTTGCGCAAAGTTATGGCCGCGCGCAATTTATCGCGGCGATGAATAACTTTACGCAATCAATCGGCGCATACCGCTCGTATTTTGCGGATCCTTCTGGTCTTTCGCCGGACAATCGTTCGACAGCGACTGACTTGGCAATAATTCTGGACTGGATTCGTAAAAATGATCCGACGATTTTGGAGACGACGGCCTTGAAGTCAAAAACGGTGCGCAATCACACCTGGGTGAATCCTTCACATTTCTTGAATTGGTCAACTTATTATGGCGGCAAGAATGGTTATACGCCGGAAGCGGCTCTGACGAGCGCGGCGATTTTCATTTTTGGCGCGCAAAAGGCGATGTATGCGGTGGTGACGTTGGGTAGTGAGGCGCGAGATGCGGATGTGGTCAAGTTGCTTGCCAAAATTAAGCAGTAACGGTGCGTTCCTCCCCTCCTCGGATGAGGAGGGGAATGAGGGGTGGTGTGAGATTTACAATCACCACCCCCTACCCCCTCCTCAAAGAGGAGGGGTGGTAAGATTCAAACAATATGCGGAAAGGATCAAACAAAACAACGAATTTTTGGCAAAACTTGCCCAAGCCTTTTTTCGCGCTGGCGCCTATGGCGAATGTGACGGACAGCGTTTTTCGAAAAATCATAGCGAAGTACGGCAAACCGGACGTGATGTGGACGGAATTTGTTTCGGCGGATGGACTGGTTTCTGCGGGCAAAAAACGTCTGTTGGTTGATCTCGAATATTCGGAAAAAGAAAGGCCGATAGTGGCACAACTATTCACAGGCCACCCGGAAGCGATGAAAAAGGCGGCGGAATTGGTGGCAAAAATGGGTTTTGACGGACTGGATATCAATATGGGTTGTCCGGACCGTTCGGTGGAAAAGCAAGGTGGTGGCGCGGCGATGATCAAGGATTTCAAAAAGGCGGTGAAAGTGCTGAAGGCTGCTAGGGAAGGGGTTGCAAAAGGGGGAATTCACGCGATTCCGATTTCAGTCAAAACGCGATTGGGTTATAACAAAGTCGATTTTGATTGGATCAAGATTTTACTGGAGCAGAAACTTCCTGCACTGACGGTTCATTTGCGAACGAGGAAGGAAATGTCGAATGTGGCGGCACATTGGGAACTGATGCCGGAAATTATTAAGATGAGAAATGAAATCAGTCCGGAAACGCTTATTATTGGCAACGGTGATGTGGAAACACTCGCCGATGGTATTTCCAAATGCGAAAAATACGGTTGTGATGGGGTAATGATCGGCAGGGGAATTTTTGGTACGCCGTGGTTTTTCGGTCCCTTGAAAGGAATGCGGTCAAATAAGGCGATGACGCAGTCCTCCCGCTCACTTAGAAAAGATGACGAAAATTTTCGTCATCTTTCCAAATTCACAAAAGGGATGTCGGATGGACTCTTAATAGAAAAATCTCCCACAGAAAGACTGAAAATCCTGTTGGAGCATACCAAACTCTTCGAGAAAACATATTCCTCTTCACCGAAACTGCGTGGGTCAAGTAGAGGTGTCAAAAACTTCAATGTCATGAAAAAACACTTCAAAGCCTATGTTTCTGGCTGGGACGGCGCAAAGGAATTGCGAGCGAAACTGATGGAAACCAAGAATGCCAAGGAGGTTGAAAGAGTCATTAAAGATATTGTGCATAACTAAGACCTTGCATTTATTTTGTGATCATGGTATATTCGTAACGGATACGGAGTCTGTTCCTCATCGTGTCAGATTTCGTTTCTAACGTAGTACCCAAAGTACCCATCCGGAAGAAGTGTGGCTGTTTCCACGCTTCAGGCTCGCATTCGCAGTTCAAGCGATGCGAGCCTCTTTTTTTGTGCTAAAATGAGCTTCATGCCAGTTTTATACCGCACATACCGCCCGTCGAAGTGGTCGGAAGTCATCGGACAAGACCATATCACCGAGCCGCTCAAAGACTCTATCGCCAATAAAAGAATTGCCCATGCCTACCTATTTTCAGGCAGCCGCGGCATCGGCAAAACAACTTTGGCTAGAATTTTGGCCAAGGCCGTGGGCGCGAGCGATGAAGATATTTATGAAATAGACGCGGCCTCGAATCGTGGCATCGACGACATCCGCAGTTTGCGCGAGCATGTGTCCGTCCTGCCATTTTCTAGCGCCTATAAGATCTACATCATCGACGAAGTGCATATGCTCTCAAAGGACGCTTGGAATGCGCTTTTGAAAACGCTGGAAGAGCCGCCGGCGCACGTGATTTTCATTCTGGCGACGACGGAGCTCGACAAAGTGCCGGAGACGATCATTTCGCGTTGCCAAACCTTCGTTTTCCGCAAGCCTTCGCGTGAAGTCATAAGGAAGCAAGTCCAGCTGATCGCCAAAAAAGAGGGCATTGAGGTGGACGCCGGCGCGGCGGACTTGATAGCACTCCTCGGTGATGGTTCATTCCGAGACGCATTGGGCATGTTGGAAAAAGTGATCTCGGCTTCTCCGCCAGCTGGCGGAGTCAAAAAGATTACTAGACAAGAAGTAGAAGCGATCACGGGGTCACCAAAGGCGGAGTTGGTGAATGGGTTTATCGAGGGTTTGATCGATAAAAAAGCAGACATAGCTCTCTCAGCACTAAACGTAGCTTCTCTAATGGGAATTTCTATGCAAACTTTTGCCTTTTTGGCTCTGGAAAAGGTTCGTTTTATTCTACTTTGCGAGTATTCGCCGGACGCTTCAAAGCAATTGAGTGAACGAGTTTCACCGGATGATATGGATTTTATAATAAGCCAAGCGCAAAAAAAGCTAGTCACGCCCGATATATTATCTAGGTTGATGGAGGGGGTTGAAGGAGTAGGGAGGGCGAAGATAGAGAGCTTGCCGCTGGAATTGGCGGTGGTGGAGATTTGTGGGAGGAAGGGAAGTGTTGTATTGTGATTTGGCGGTAATTGGGGGGTCGTCTAACGGTAGGACAGCAGCCTTTGAAGCTGTTTATGAAGGTCCGATTCCTTCCCCCCCAGCAGTACTCTAGACATAGAATATAAATTGTTGTATTCTCGTCGTTGGAAGAGGTGCAATGACGCGCCTTCGATGAACCCCAAAAAGAAAGGGCAGTATGAAAATCACATTCCGTTTCGTGCTTCCGCTCGCCATGTCGGTATTTATTTTTTTGTTGCCAGCAAGAGCCAGTACGGCAATAAAGTTAAAAAATGGAAACATGATCCTTGCCGTTATGGATTTTGACTTGATGATGAGGCAGGCGCCTGTTTTGGACTTGCGGGATCCAAAATTTGATCGGGAGGATGCCGAGCTATGGAGCGTGGTATTCCATGAAATATTCAGTACGGCTTGCCGGGAAATCTCAGCTCCTTTCGGCGAACAATTCACGGCCATCTCTGAAAAAGTTTTTGCTCTTGGCCAGGATGAAGCGCCAAAACATTTTAGAGAGTTCGCGCCGCTCGTAGAAAAAATCGCACCTCAAAACCAGGCGGACATATTTGTAAAGGCTTATGTTCTAAGGAACTTCGCCGATGCTGGACCTGTAATGGAGGGGGCAAAGTATTTGGAGACGCTAACGATGAACTTTGTCAGACCTTTCAAGATGAAAGAATACTCGAAAATGGAAAGCTTTAGTTTGTCGCGGTGGGATCTATGGAGGATGAACAAGGATAAACGTATCGAAGCCGCAGCTAAAATGCGAGAATACGAGAGGCAGTTTCGCCTCGTTATATACAATCCCGCTACATCAGAGAACGAGTACGTCAAACGTAGGCGTGAATGGGCAATCTTCGACAGTGTTGCCTCGTAACTCGAGAAGTAGTCCGGCGGGCAAAATTCAAGGGCTGGTCTTCGGATCGGCCCTTTTCTTTTGAATGGATTTGATGCAAAATGGGTGCAAGATAGAACAACACGGTTAGCAGAAATTTCAAATAGCATTTTAAAAATTTTGAGAAAATGTTTACAAAATTAACCACTCATCATTATGAAAGAATCATACGAAACATTAAGGCGAAAGATGGCACAAACTATGGCTTTAAATCAGAGGTCGTTAGGAATACAGAAATTTGGCAGTTTTATTCTTCAAACGAATAAAATTCAATTCTATCTTTCTCGGTTAGTTATACTGCGATCGTCTTATCCTGACAAAGAATATGTTTCTAAAATTGAATCGATGACGCTTGGGCAAGTTGTTAATTTGTTTTGTGCCTGTGCTCAAAAAGAGACTGGAGAATTTATTTTGATTCCGAAATTGAGGAAACATAATAAAATTAGAAATAAGTTTGTACATAAAGTTCTAATAGATTTTATGCCAAATGATGAAGATTTAAAAAATGCCATCGAACTTGGAAATGAGATAATTACGTCGCTAATTTATATATTCAATGCAGAATTGATAAATAGGAAATAATTTACTGAATATTTAAGTATGTTCGAACATTGTCAAAAATGCGCAGCAAAGATTTAGTGACCTTGATCTGTTGAATTTATTCAAAAATGGTACAATCTGTGCATGGAAGTAGCCGAAAGAAAAATTCTAGCCATTGTGAAAGATAAACCTTATTTCATACAAGGAAACTTTGTGCTGTATTTGGGTGATTGTATAAGAATACTCTCACAATTACCGGAGAACTCCGTTGACATGATATTTGCAGACCCACCATACAATCTTTCCAACGGTGGTTTCAGTGTTCATGCCGGCCGTATGGTAAGCGTGAATAAGGGAGATTGGGATAAAAGCCGCGGATTTCAAGATGATTATGACTTTCATTACCGATGGATTGAGGCATGCAGGCGAATTCTAAAAGCTAACGGCACTTTATGGGTTAGTGGTACTTATCATTCAATATATCAATGCGGCCATGCTCTACAGTCCCTCGATTATCATATTTTGAATGATATTGCTTGGTTCAAACCAAATGCGTCACCTAATTTAAGCTGCAGATTTTTTACAGCAAGCCATGAAACTATTATTTGGGCGAGAAAAGAAAAAAAAGCTAAGCATACTTTTAATTATGATCTTATGAAAAACGGTGATTGGCCAGAAGATAAATTGAAAAAGGCGGGCCTACAAATGCGTTCTGTTTGGTCAATGGGCACACCCAAACCAGAAGAGAAAAAATACGGTAAACACCCGACACAAAAACCTCTAGACCTACTGAAACGAATCGTTCTTGCAAGCACAAATAAAGGAGATGTTGTTCTTGATCCATTCACTGGAAGCTCGACGACAGGCATAGCTTCTGCTATAAATGGAAGAAAGTTTATAGGCATAGATATGGAGCGTAATTTTCTAGAATTATCGAAGAAAAGGTTATCAGACATAAGTAAATAACATGATCAAGAAAGGTATAGGCGGTGGGAATACAATCACGGGACTTAATTTTGAACACGAATCTGACATCTTATCGCTTCTTAAACGTAAAAATGGCTATTCGGTAAAAGGAAACGCGATCTATTTTGAGTCAAAAGAGGTGGCTAGAAATTATCGTAAGTATGAGCTGTATGTGTATCTTGAATCGCGTGGTTTGGACTATAAGAAATACATCACAAAGAGATTGTTACCAGACGATGCTATTTATGTAATCAAGAATAATACTCTTTTTGTTATAGAGATGAAATTTCAGGAGGTGGCGGGATCCGTTGATGAAAAACTACAAACTTGTGACTTCAAGAAGAAACAATATAAAAAACTAATGGCACCGCTTAATATTGACGCAGAATACATATATATTTTAAGTGATTGGTTTCGGAAGCCTGAATACAAAGATACACTGGATTACATAATTTCGGTGGGATGTCAGTATTATTTTCAGTATTTACCACTAGAAAAAATTGGTTTGCCTGTGCCAAAATAATATCTGTGTCAGTTGTAAAGTATATTCATGGACGATCAAAACACTCCAAGCGAATCAATTGTAGCAACACCAGTTCCGGCTTCAGAATCAGTACCCGCTCCAACCCGCGTTTCCATCGAATCCAGCCAACCAGCCATTTCTGAACCACCCGATATGCCGCCTGTTGCGCTAGAATCGCCCACAGACGCTCCTGCTCCTATTCCTGCAGAAGATCAAAATTCTGGCATAAATCAACCGGACGAAGCTGCCACTCCAGAGACCATAGAGCCTACTCCGGTCGAACCAGTGCAATCTACGCCTGTGCCGCCTATGCCATCCGCGCCAATGCAACCAGATCAGACGGGAATCATTCGCAGCCTTCTTGTGAAAGCTCAAGCCAAAATCCAATTTAACAAGCAGAAAAAGCTGGACAAAATCATCCAACTTGCGGAAAAGAAGAGAATTGTTGCTAATGAGGATATTCAAAAGCTCTTGCATGTCTCTAGTGCAACCGCCACTCGCTATCTAGTCAAACTGGTAGAACAAGGCCGTTTGGTTCGTTCGGGGAATCCGCGCGATGCCAAATACCAGTTTGTGGGCTAAAATATGTTTGTGGCTCATTTCCACCATTTGAGCCACAAGAAATAGCGAAGACATGACTTCAATTAGGAAAAATAAGGGAAAAAATGGCCAGCAATTGAGGAAATTTTACGAAGAAGCTTTTGCTATGAGTAAAAACGGGGAAGTGACCGCCGAGATGTTGCATAAGAAATTTGGTATTTCGCTATATGGCGCAGCTTGTATTCTCTACATGATCCAGAGCGAAGAATATTGTCCAGAGCTTGAAAATATTTATACACATGATGAATGTAATCCTATAAAAGGGAAAGATGAAAAAAAGGATCGAATGATCAAGTTTTTTGAAGATTTACCACCGTTCAAGCATTATCAGACTTATTATCATAGTGATATATCTGATGAAGATATGGAAAGATATGTTTCTCTTGGCCTGGCAAAATGGGTCTCATTCGAAGATTACAGGCTAGATGTCATACAAATGTACGTATCAATTCGCCGTTTTTGCGAGCAACATAATGCAGATATGCGTGAAGCTTTGGCACATAAAGACAGAGAATTCTTTACGGAATATTTCAAAACAAAAGATGAAAAGGTAATCATAAAATCTTTGAAAAGAGACAAATTTAACGCTGCTGAAATAAAAAGCGTTCTCAAACTCTTGTCGCCGAAATAGTGGGACAACTTCTCATATCTGCTATACTACTTTCATGAAAGCTTTCCGCATATTCCTCTTGGTTTTGATCATCATTGGTCTCGCCGCTTTGGCAACCTACAAACTTTGGGTTCCTAAATTGGTTGATTACATTCTCAGCTCTGAGAATTTACAAGCCACGAATAAAAACGTAGCTTCGCCTCTGGATGCGACGTATACGATCGATGATGAGCCGTTTACCTTGAAAGGGAATTCAACGGTTCGGTATTTTGGCAATGAAGCTAGTGGTGACCTGAATGGCGACGGCATTCCAGACGTTGGTTTTATTGTGAGTCAAGATAGCGGTGGAAGCGGGACGTTCTATTATGCCGTTGCTGCACTAAAGAAAGCGAGTGGCTACATAGGCACGAATGCCATATTCCTAGGCGACAGGATCGCGCCGCAAACAACAGAGATCAAAGGGCAACAATTGATAGTCAACTATGCCGATCGTGCTGTCGGCGAGCCGTTCACGACAAAGCCGTCATTTGGTAAGAGCAAATATCTAATTATTCATGACGGCTCTTTGGTAGAAGTTTCCGGAGAATAAGTTACACCTCGAACTTCACCGCCCACTCGACTTTTTTTACATATTTAGTAAAATAGGTCATTAAAAGCAACCTAATTGTATTTTATGAAAAATAAAAAATGCGAAAGCTGCTTCATGCCTTTTAGTAAAGATCCCGGGACAAGAGAATCAGAACACTACTGCAGTTACTGCTTTAAAGGCGGTAAATTGGTTTACGAAGGAAATGATGTCAATGAATTTAAAAAACGGTCATACGAGGCGATGGTGGCAAAAGGAATGAATCATATTAAAGCAAAGTTATTTGTCTGGATGATCGGTTTTGCGCCACGCTGGAAAAAACAGTAGGTCAAAGTCAACCTTCGTTCATTTGTGTTATCATACACCCATGAAACCACTCTACACATACCTGATCGCTGTTATCATAGTCTGGGCAGTCATCCTCACTGCCTCCTGGTTCATCGGCGGACCGGAAAAGTTCAAACTTTTTAGCTCGGTCTGCGCAGGCTTTTTCCTTGGCATGCTCGCGATGTACATCGCGGTGCATGTTTATAGTTATTAGTGGACGAATGGTATTATAATACTGTTGTGCACAAAAATTCCGCGCATCGTGCAGGTTTTACTTTAATGGAACTTTTGGTTGTTATTGCCATAATCGCTGTTTTGGCTGCGGTTGTTATCGTGTCATTGACGGCCGCCAGAGAAAAGGCATATTATGGCATGGCGATGACCGAGTTCAGGAGTATGCAGACGGCTTTGCAAATATATCTCTCGAATAATAACGACCAGTATCCGCCCGATGTAACCAGAGATGTGCCGGCAGGTTTCGCACAATATCTAGCGGGATACAGCGCCACGACGTGGCCGAAAGGCCCTTGGCCGGGCAGTTATTTTGACTGGGAAAATTGGGACGATCCGGATCGTCCCGGGCAAAAAATATATCAGATCAGTATCAGATTTTGCCCAACTGGCGGCACGCTCGCGGATTGCAGGTTTCCAAAGGCGACGTGGGCGAGTAATTTTGGCATCGACAGTGCGGTTTATTATTGCATTGCCGGATATTGTCGGGCTCACCAAAGCGAGCCGATCGATTTATCCCGGTCTTTGCGTAAATTGTTAAAATATCCTTATGGCAGAAGACAAAAAAAGAGTTGGTGCGGGTTTCGGCGTCATTCTAGAAAAGAATGGCAAGAGGTGATTGAGAATTATGAGAAAGGGGAGTTTTATATAAAACGGTAATATGCAAACAGAAATCGAAGCAAAATTTGCCAATATTGATCTGCAAGCCATTCGTGCCAAGCTCAAAGCCATCGGCGCTACACAAATTTATCCTGAACAATTGATGAAGCGCAAAATCTTCGACCATCCCGATTTTCGGCTCAATGCCGCACATGCTTGGGTACGCGTGCGCGACGAAGGCGGCAAAATAACCCTAAGTTATAAACAACTTTCTGATCGCACCCTCGAAGGGACAAAAGAAGTTATGGTCGTAGTGAATGATTTCGACGCAACATGCGATTTTCTTTTTGCTATTGGACTAATCGAAAAATCCTACCAAGAGACCAAACGCGAGGCCTGGAAATGTGGTGATGTGGAAATAACTTT
>CAYTUZ010000021.1:0-9939 GCA_964441635.1 uncultured Candidatus Saccharibacteria bacterium | reverse complement strand
TCGCGGAAGTGACTCAAGGCAGCTTGCGCGAAGCGGTGAGCTTCGTGCCGCAGGACCCCATTCTCTTTCATCGATCACTCAAGGACAACATCAAGTACGGCAAGACTGAAGCAACTGACGAAGCAATGATCGAGGCTGCCAAACTGGCGCATTGTCATGAATTCATAACGGCGTTGCCTTATGGCTACGATACTTATGTCGGTGAACGAGGTATAAAACTTTCCGGAGGCGAACGCCAACGTGTAGCTATCGCACGCGCAATTTTGAAGAATGCTCCAATACTTGTTCTGGACGAAGCGACTTCCAGTCTGGACTCTCATTCCGAAATGTTGATCCAGGATGCTCTGGATGTACTGATGAGAGGCAAGACGGTGATCGTGATCGCTCACCGGCTTTCGACGATACGCAAAATGGACCGGATTGTAGTCCTTGACCATGGCAAGATAATAGAAGAGGGAACGCATGATCGGTTGCTCGCTGATGAAGGCTTGTATGCCAAGTTATGGTCATTGCAGTCACATGGGTTCATAAAAGGATAGGATTTTGGCAGGAAATGAGCTTTTCCTTGACCGCCAAAGCAAGCTCTGCTACTATGCTAGACGCGGCTCTACGGAGCATTTTTCTTTAATGGAAGCAAACATATACAACCAAGAGGGCAAACAAGCAGGAAAATTCACAGTTCCGGAAGGGATTTTTGATTTGCCTTGGAATGCCGACCTCGTGCATGAAGTTGTGCGCCTAATGAATTCCAATTCTCGTATCGCTATCGCTCACACCAAAACTCGTGGTGAAGTCCGTGGCGGCGGCAAGAAGCCTTGGAAGCAAAAGGGCACTGGCCGTGCCCGCCACGGTTCGTCACGTTCGCCGATCTGGGTTGGTGGTGGCGCTCATGGTCCTAGGAATGATAAGAATTTCGACAGGAAGATCAATAAAAAGGCCAAAGCCAAAGCATTTTTGACGATTCTGTCCAAAAAATTCAAGGAAGGCGAAATTCTTTTTGTCGATGAAGTAAAGATGTCTGCACCAAAGGCCAAAGATGCCAAAAATATTCTTTCATCGCTTGCCAAGATCAAGGGCTTTGAAAGATTGGCAACCAAGCCGAAAAACGCAGCTATCATTGCGCTCGAGCAAAAGAAAGATGCTGTAGCCAAGAGTTTCCGCAATTTTGGCAATGTTTCGGTCGAGGAATTCCGTAATATCAATCCGGTTTCAGTTTTGAATCACACTTTTTTGGTTATTAGCAACCCGGAATTGTCACTCAAGAAATTATTGGCAAATAATAAATAATATGAAATCCGAAATCCGAAATACGAAATACGAAACAAATCCGAAGCACGAATTTCGAATTTCGAATTTTTAATACACTACCATGCCATTATTCGGACTACGCAAAAATAAAAAGAACGAACAGAGCCAGATCGAAACTTCTGCTGGCGAGGCAAAGGCTGCGGTTCGGAAGACAAAGAAGTCCGCCAAAAACTCAAATCCAACCAAAGAGGTGGCAGTCACTGAAGCCAAGAAGGTGGCGATGCCATCAGGAACTTTTTCGAGCGCTACTGACGCCATTATTCGCCCGCATGTCACCGAAAAAACCGGTGTTTTGAGCCAGAGTGGTGTTTATACATTCCATGTTGCGAGAAATGCCAACAAAGATACCGTTAGAAATGCTGTCAGGGCTCTCTATAAAGTCACGCCAGTCAAAATCGGCATCGTTAACATTCACGCCAAGAAAGTCTTTGTGAGAGGCAAGAAAGGTAGTGTGCCGGGCATGAAGAAAGCAATTGTCACTGTAAAGAAAGGTGAAAAGATCGACTTCGTTTAGTAAAAATGCCAAATTTCAAAATCCAAATGACAAATCAAATCCAAAATCCAAATATCAAAAACGCTCATTTGAGCTTTGACATTGATTTGTCATTTGGATTTTGAAATTTGTAATTAAACACCATGAAATCATTCCGACCAACAACTCGCTCGCGCCGACATATGACAGTTTTGCCATTCAAGGAATATTTGACGACTGGCGATCCTTACAAACCTCTCACGCACGGTTGGAAGAGGGATATGGGCAGGAATAGGCACGGCCGTATCACAGTTCGCCACAAAGGCGGCGGCACCAAGAAGCTATATCGCGAGATTGATTTTCTCTATGAAAAGAAGGATATGATTGCAACTGTAAAAACGGTTGAATATGATCCTTTTCGCACTGGCTACATTGGCCTAGTCTCCTACAAAGATGGCGAGAAACTCTATGTGCTTTTGCCAAAAACCATGAAGGTGGGCAATTCATTCATGGTGTCCGAGAATGCCCCCATCGAAACAGGCAATCGCTTGCCTTTGAAGAAGATTCCGGTCGGCACTTTTGTCTTCAATATCGAAATCAAGCCGGGTAGCGGCGCAAAGCTGGTGCGTTCGGCAGGATCATTTGCACAAGTAGTTGCCAATGACGCCGGTTACACTCATATCAAGATGCCTTCTTCGGAAGTGAGAAAAGTACATGAAGACGCTTGGGCCTCCGTTGGTGCGGTTTCCAATGAAGAAAACCGCCTAGTTAATATCGGCAAGGCCGGCCGTTCGCGCTGGTTGGGCATTCGTCCTACAGTTCGCGGTTCAGCACAGAACCCAGTGGATCACCCGTATGGTGGCGGCGAACAGAGGACTGGCCGTGGTTTGCGTCGTCTGAAGACGCGTTGGGGCAAGCCGGCAGGCAAGGGCCAAAAGACGCGTACACCAAAGAAATATTCCAATGTTTTTGTAGTTTCGCGCCGCCAAGTGGGCAAGAGAAAGTCAGGCAATGCTTAAATTCTTCATCAAACCAATAAAAGCGATCATTGAGAAAGTTCTGTGCAAAATTATTGGCACGGAATCTTGACTTTAGGGAATAAATTTTGCTAGTATAATGAGTGAAAAAGACTTTCGGCCGCAGCTTACGCGCTGCAACCTGGCGGAGGGTCTTTTTTATTCCGGAAAAACGGAGATAAAATGTTTTTCATTTCGACTCACATCAACTTTAATATGAACATGGAATTCCTGTTTTTCTTTGGTGATACCCGAAAAACGATGAAATATTTCACTGCTTTTATTTGTTTCCTTACTTGAAATAGGGGCTATCCTTGAATTGCATATGAGATCTAATGCACAGGCATAAAATCTAAGTCTTCTCGTACGATCTCGCAGGTTCTTTTGGCGAATATGACTCCAGAAATAATCCAGAAATATCTTTTCTCGACTAAAAAACGCAGACCTAACGTAAGGCCGTCTTTTGGTCCGTGATGCAATCTTCTTATATAAAGACCACGCTGAAGGGTATATCTCAGAATAATTTGTTCCCGGAAGGGTTTTTATTTTGGTTTCGTATACTTTCTTCATTCGAGAATCCTATCAAATAGAAATGAAAAATGTATGAATTTTTGATAAAAAAAGTATGAATTTTTTTATCAAAAAGACAGCAAAAAACCGCCCGCAAAAGCGAGCGGCTTTGAGAGGTGAACCGATCTTGGTTATTTGAACATCATTCTTTCTTGGTATTTGTTTCGAGCCAGTGATTTACCACCGGCGGGACATTGTTTATGAGGTTGGTCCAAGCCGATCCAGCTCTCGCTCGTATGTAGACGTCATGAGACGTGACGATTACATGTACGACATCCGGTATCTGGAAGAGGTTCTCGACGAGCGCATGAACGCGTTCCGGGGTTTTGGACATCGTAGCTCGAACAGAGTTGATGTTTTCGAAGATCTCGAGGTCGCTACTAGTCACACTCTTTCCGAACTTCACGTCCATCATGAACACCATGCCGTCCGGAGAAACCATTCGCTGATACGTCGGAATGTCTGTTTTGCCAAGCGCTTCGTCTGACTTGGAATCCTCTAGTTTCCAAGGGACCGACTTGGCGTCTTCCCGGTGCTCTTTCTGCCAGTAGTAAACGTTGAAGTTTATTGACACGGCGACTGCAGCTAGAATAACAACAAAAAGGATCGCACGAGTAACTTTATTCATCGTAACCTTTATGTAAATGAGCCCTGAATTCGTTAAGGGGAATTCGTTGCCTTCGAGTCCGTCGTGGACTCTTCTATGCGAGAAGCTATCATATTACAATACAAAAGTCAATGATTGTCTACATTAAATGAAAATTCGGCTTTTATGTAAATGAGCGGCGAACACGCATTTGACTTCGAAACACCGCTCTGTTAACATGCAACGAAGCTCGTCCGAGCTTTTTTGTATCATTTGTTAACTCAAAACATGTCCCGCTCACTCAAAAAAGGTCCCTATGTGGACGAAAATCTACTCAAGAAAATCTCCGGCAAGAAACCGGGCGTTTTGGGCACGATAAAGACTTGGGCACGCCGCTCCCAGATCGCACCGGAAATGGTCGGCTTTACCTTCGGCGTCCACAACGGCAGAATCCATAATGATGTATTTGTCACCGAGGACATGGTTGGACACCGCCTCGGTGAATTTTCGCCCACGCGCAAATTTGTGCGCCATGGCGGCAAAATGCAAAAAGAGATCGAGATGAAAGCCAAAGAAGCGGAAATGACCGCGGCAAAATCTGCCAAGGAAGCTGCCACGACTGCGGCTGTCAAAAAATAAAATACTGCCATGATCACTGCCTCACTCAAAAATTACAGAATCTCGCCGCGCAAGGTCCGTATTGTTGCAGATATGGTCCGAGGCAAAAGTGTGGCACAGGCAAAAGTGATACTCGCAAATGCCGTGAAGAAGGCCAAGCACCCGCTCGCTGATCTTTTGGATTCTGCGATCGGCAATGCCAAGAACAACTTCAAGCTCGATCCAGAAAACCTTTTTGTAAAAGAAATCCGTGTGGATCAAGGTTTGGTGATGAAGCGCTTCCGACCTGTTTCGCGCGGCATGGCGCATAGTATCAAGAAGAGGACTAGTCACGTGCTCTTGGTACTCGCACCGATTATTGAAAAAACAAAGAAAATTGTAAAGAAAACAGTAAAATAACATGAATAAATTCGAAATTCGAAATACGAAATACGAAACAAATCCGAAATCCGAAATTAAAAATTCGAAACTTTTTTGGACTTCGTGCTTTGGATTTGTTTCGAATTTCGAATTTCGAATTTCGAATTTTTAATACCATGTCACACACTGTACACCCATATTCACATAGATTAGGAATTATTCGCGACTGGAAAAGCCGTTGGTTTGGCGTGGATAAAAATTATCGCGATGCTTTGAAGACAGACATTATCGTCCGAGAATTCTTGCAAAAAGAACTCCGTACTTTCTTTGTCAGTGCGGTGGAGATCGAAAGGACCCAAAAAGCGTTGCGAGTCATCATCAAAACTTCGCGTCCGGGCATGATCATTGGCAAGGCTGGTGACGGTATCGTCAAATTGCGTGAGAAAGTTCAAAACTTGATTCGAAAAAACAAGATTAGCCTTGGCGGCCAAGAGCTCAAGTTGGACGTCGAAGAAGTCAGGAATCCAGAATCCCATGCTGCAATCGCCGCCATGATGGTCGCTGAAGCTTTGGAAAAACGTCTTCCATTCCGACGTGTGATGAAACAATCGATCGACAAGGTTTTGGCGCACAAAGAAGTACAAGGTATCCGTATTCACCTCGGCGGCCGTTTGGGTGGCGCGGAGATCGCTCGCTCGGAAGACCTAAAGAAAGGACGCATTCCGTTGCAGACACTTCGCGCGGATATTGATTTTGCCCGCGAGAAGGCGCATATGACGTATGGCGACATTGGCATCAAGGTTTGGATATATAAAGGTGAAATATTCAAGAAAGACCAGACAAAATAATTACTACCATGTTATTCCCAAAAAAAGTTAAACATCGAAAATGGTTCACCATGCGACAGCACCCCGTAAAGGAGGCTGCCCATGCTGACACTCGTGGCATCAAGCTCACTTTCGGCTCTTTTGGCTTGAAGGCTTTGGAATATGCGCGTGTGACTTCGAACCAGATCGAGGCCGCCAGAAAGGTGACTATGCATCATGCAGGCAAGACCGGAAAGGTCTGGATCCGTGTTTTTCCCGACCATCCTTATACCCAGAAGCCAGCGGAAGTAAAAATGGGCAAAGGCAAAGGTGACCCGGTCGGTTTTATCGCCGAAGTCAAACCGGGAAGGATTGTTTTTGAAATTGACGGCGTGGAACCAGCAATTGCTGAGGAAGCTTTGCGCAAGGCGGGCACGAAGCTGCCACTCAAAACGAGGGTGGTTAGTCGTGGCTAGAAGTTAGAATTTAGAATATAGAATTTAGAATATGAAATCAAAAGAAATTACAAATAAAACACAGGCTGATCTGGCTAAAATGCTTTCTGAAAAAAGGGAAGCTTTGCGCGTCTTCCGCTTTGGTGCGGCTGGAGCCAAGACCAAGAATGTCAAAGAGGGTAGGGCTATCAGGAAAGATATAGCGAGGATATTGACAGCGGTAAATTTATGGACAAAATCGTAGATTTCCAGTAGTATCACAAATCACATGCCAACCAATCCCACAACCGAAAAGAAACTCATGCGCCAGACTTTTAGTGGCGTGGTTACTTCCAATCGGATGAAAGATACGGCAGTGGTTACAGTCGAGCGCTATGTGAAGCACCAGAAGTATCATAAATTCATGAACAAAAGCACGAAAATAATGGCACATGATCCGGGAAATACCAAAAAGATCGGTGACAAGGCAACCGTCGAGGCGTGCCGGCCATTGTCGAAAAATAAAGCATTTAAAGTAATCGCATAAAGAATTTAGAATATAGAATTTGGAATTTAGAATAATCGCAAGAGCATTAAGTCAATATCATGATTCAACCAAGAACTATAGTTAATATCGCAGACAATTCCGGCGCCAAGATCGGACGCATTTTCAAAGTGCTAGGCGCGACCAGGAAGCGTTATGCGGAATTGGGCGATGTTGTGGTTCTGTCGGTGCAAAAAGCTGAACCAAGAAAGACGGTCAAGAAGAAAGATGTCTTACAAGCCGTCGTGGTTCGTCAGACCAAACCAACCAGAAGGAAAGATGGTTCGTATGTGCGTTTCGACGAAAATGCCGTGGTTATTATCGAAAAGGAAAAGAAAGAGCCGCTAGCTGGTCGCGTCTTTGGACCGATACCGCGCGAAGTTGCCGAAGCTGGATTCAAGACTATAGCTTCCAGAGCACCGGAAATCGTTTAAATAAAATACCATGCACGTAAAAAAAGGTGATACAGTCAAAATACTTTCGGGAGATGACAAAGGCAAAACCGCCAAGGTTGTTCGTGCTTTTCCCAAAGAAGGCAAAGTCTTGGTTGAAGGTATGAATATGATGAAGAAGCATGAACGGTCAAAAAAGCAGGATGGCAAAGGCCAAGTGGTCGAAAGAGCGATGCCGATGCATGCATCAAAAGTAATGAAAGTCTAATACTATGTCACACAAAACTGTTTACGAACTCAATAAAGAATCATTTCAGGCCTTGAAAGAAAAGCTGCATTTGAAAAATGCCATGCAAGCGCCTCATTTGGTGAAAGTGATAATTTCTAGCGGCTTTGGCTCGGTCAAAGACAAAAAGAAAATCGAGCTGATTGCCGATCGTTTGGCAAAGATCACCGGCCAGAAGCCAGCGACACGTGTGGCAAAAAAAGCCATCGCCACATTCAAGACTCGAACCGGCGATCCACTGGCCTATCAGATCACGCTTCGGGGAAAACGCATGTGTGATTTTATGGACCGACTCATCCACATCGCTTTGCCTAGAACAAAAGACTTCCGCGGTCTCGCTAGAACCTCGGTTGACGCAATGGGCAACTACACTCTGGGCATCAAGGAACATACGATTTTTCCCGAAACCGCCGACGAAGACCTGAAAGATGTCTTTGGTATGAGCGCCACGATCGTGACTACGTCGCACGATAAAGCTTCGACTCTGGCATTTCTAGAATATATTGGTTTTCCGCTAAAGAGGCAGGAAGAGACTAAAAAATAGTATAATGTGGGCATGAACAAGCTTTTTCTCGACATCGAAACCATTCCCGGCGACACTGATGATCTACAAACTGGCAAAGCGCTCAAGTATCTCTATGAGCGCAAGCTGGAAAAACGCGCCAAGCGCAAAGAGCTTTCCGAAAATGTTGTCTTCGAAATCGACGGCGCCAAAGGCAAAAGCGAAGAACTTCGCTTTGAAGATTATGTCCGCGGCACTTCCTTCGACGGCAGCTTCGGCCGACTTTTGTGTGTTTCTTTGGCTGTGAATAATGATCCGGTCAAAAACTATTGCAATCCGGATGATGAAAAGAAAACCTTGGAGCAATTTTGGAAAGTCGCTGGCCAATGCGACCTATTTATTGGCCACAATGTTTTGGACTTTGACCTGCGCTTTCTATGGCAGAGATCGGTCATTATGGGCGTGAAGCCTTCTTGGCAGCATGATGATCGGAACAAAGCACATTATTTATCCTTCGCGCGTTACCAGAATAAACCGGTCTACGACACTATGCATGAATGGGTGAAGTGGGGCAGGGACTCGATCGGTCTCGAACACATAGCTCTTGCTCTGGGACTGCCTACGCCCAAGGACGGCATTGACGGCTCGCGGGTCTGGGATTTTTACAAAGCAGGCAAAGTAAAAGAAATTTGCGAATATTGCGCACGAGACGTCGAGACGACTAGGGAGGTTTACAAGAGGATGGTGTTTGAATAAAAAATACAGAGGTCCGACCTCTGTATTTTTGTTTGAAGCATAAATAGAGCCTTTGTATTGACCGATTGCGACTCATTTGCTACTATCAGAATACCTCAACATATGTGTTTTATGAGGAATGATTGGAAGCAAGTTCCCGAACGCGTCTGGCGTTAGGAAAAGCTAACCAATCGCATTTTATTTGCAAAAATAGCATTAATCATGGCCACAAAAGCAGTTATAGCAAGGTCAAAAAGGAAGCCCAAGTTCAAGTCTCGGGTGGTTCGACGTTGCTTCCGCTGTGGCAGGAAACATGGCTATATGAGAGATTTCGATATGTGTCGCATCTGTTTCCGTGAATTTGCCAATGAAGGTATGATTCCGGGCATAAAGAAGTCATCTTGGTAATAATGCATAAATCCGAAATTCGAATATCGAAATACGAAACAAATCCGAAGCACGAAATTCAAAAATAATATCATGATAACAGATCCCATTTCAGACCTCATAATCCGAATCAAGAATGCTAGTGACGCTGGCAAAGCGACTGTTACCGTGATCGGTTCGAAATTCGCAGAAAATGTTGCGCACCTTTTGAAAAAGAGCGGCTACCTTTCTTCTGTGCAAAAAGACAAAGAAAAGAGGGAACTGCTTTTGGGTTTGGTTTATTTTGACGGCGAGCCGCGCATTCATGGCGTAGAGCGCATTTCCAAACCTTCGCGCCGTCTATACCAAAAAGCCAACGACATTCGTGGCTACAAGAGTGGCTTTGGCAATGTCATCTTTTCCACGCCAAAAGGCATATTGACCGATGTTGATGCCAAGAAGTTGAAGGTCGGCGGAGAAATATTGTTTAAAATTTGGTAATACCATGTCCAGAATTGCAAAAAAACCGATAACATTGCCACCAAAAACCGAAGCGTCCTTTTCGGGTGGTGTGATGACGGTCAAGGGTCCGCTTGGCGAAATCAAAAAGCAATTCCGCGACGATGTGAAAGTGGTCGTCGAAAAAGGCACCGTGACACTCACGCCAGTTAGCGAGACTTTGGCATCAAAAGCGCTTTGGGGCACTTATGGTTCGCACATAAAAAACATGATCGCTGGCGTGAATAAGCCGTATGAGAAAAAATTAATCGTCGAAGGCATCGGCTTCAAGGCTGATGTTAAAGGCAAGGAATTGGTTCTGTCGGTCGGCTTTTCTCACCTCGTGAACTTGAACATTCCGACGGATCTCAAAGTTACCTCGGAAAAAAACACGATCACGATTTCTGGTATCGACAGCGAAAAAGTTGGCCACTTCGCTGCTGTGA
>CAYTUZ010000020.1:0-10883 GCA_964441635.1 uncultured Candidatus Saccharibacteria bacterium | reverse complement strand
GGTGCGCGCGACAAGATTTTGTCCCCGCGAAAGAGATCTACTCGCGTTCTCCCCCTCCTTTTTTAAGGAGGGGGCCGGGGGGTGGTCTGTCAAAGGAATAGCAACCCCCTTCACCCCATACTCCGTAACCAATCTCTTATTCCAAGTCCCACTGTATGTCTTGAAGTACCCTTCCAGCGCTTTTTTGCCTTTTAAAATAGACTCTTCCCTGTCATCTTTACCCATGGGCAGCATGTCCAAAGAATGTTTGAGTAAGGTAATGACTTTTTTTACATTCATAGTGCGGCCGTCTTTGTAGGCTTCGAAGAAGGTCCGCAAGACTGAATGGATGGCCGTGCCATACATCTGATGCTTGGTCTCGGCCTGCGGCACGCGGATCAAGTTCACAAAGAAATAGTGCCATGGACATTTCAGGTAATTATTCAAATGCGTGACCGAGAGTGGCTGAGCCAAAAATTTAGTCGCCACAAATTCCGGATTGAGAATGGATATGCCAGTGTCATTTTTCGGCCGCAAGCTGATGGGATGCCCGGTTTTCACCAACTCTTCACCCAAGCTTTTGTCATAATCGACAAGCGAGGCATCAATCTCGGAAATAAATTGGCTAGGAAGTAATTCTTTCTCGCCGTCGGATCGCGCGTAAGTAATGTGCACAGTTTCTCGCGCGCGAGTCATCGCCACGTAAAAAAGGCGGCGTTCATCGTCGATCCGGCCAACATTCCTAGCATGCTCTATAGCTGGAATTGTAAAATGGTTTCTGGAACTCCGATTGCCCCAAATGCCATCCGCGGCATGAATAATGAAAACATGCTCGAATTCTAGTCCTTTGGCGCGATGCGCGGTCATTAGTCGTACGCCAGAAATGTGATCAGTATACTTCCTTTTTGAACTCACGCCTTTTTCTATGGCAATATCTATATATTCGATGAGGTCTTTCAGATAAAAGGTTTGCTGTGATTTTGCAACCGACGCTACATGGTCATAAAAAGCTTGAAGTGAACTTAGTCTGACCAGTGAATTGGCGTCTGTCACGATTTCTTCGATCATACCGGTATCTTGGATCAGTTTTTGCAAAAAGTCAGTGCAAGGCAGAAGTATTGATTCATGCGACCAGTTTTTGATCCGCTCATATGCCAAAGCGGTATCTTTGTGTTCAGTGATAAATGTATAAAGCGGTTTTTTTTCTCGATTGGCTTTGGCACATATTTCTGCGACATGCGAAGGATCGCATTTCAATTCTCGGAGAAGAAGGGCTTTTGCCAAAGCTTCGCCCGAGGAAGGGTCATTTATAACTCGACTCAAATAAAGAATCTTAACCACATCAGTTTCATCGAGAATATTATGATCAGACTCTATCCTATGTTCCACGCCATTGTCTTTCAAAACTCGGCTCAATGGATCGGCATGTTTGTTGTCTCTGTACAAAATAGCTATTTCCTCGCTCTTGGTGCCATTTTGGATCAATTTCTTGGCACTTCTTGCAACCAGCTCAAGTTCTTCATTCACCGAACTGCATTCGGTGATAAATATAGGCATTGTTCCCATCTGCAGAGAAATGAGGCGTTTGCGCTCGCGACCGGGAATGGCGGGATTTTTTTCTATCAAACTGTGGGACGCGTCGAGGATGCCTTGGTGAGAGCGATAATTATGCTCAAGATCGATAACCAACGCATCTGGATATTTTTTGTTGAAGAAGAGAAAATTCTCCAAACTGGCGCCTTGGAATCGGTAAATAGCTTGCTTATCGTCGCCGACAATAAATAGGTTGGGTGAATCATGAAAATCCGACAGTAATTCCAGTATGCGATTTTGTGAAGCGTTGGCGTCTTGGTGCTCATCGGCAAGGATGTATTGATAGTTTTCTTGAAGCATGAGCTTGAAATTATCATCGTCCTCTATGGCACGAACAAGTTCCAAAAGCATGTCTTCAAAGTCATAGTATTTTTGCTTCGCTAGTGCTTTTTCATATTCGCTGTAAATGAACGCGAGCTCAAGGTTTTTCTCGGTTTGTTTTCGTATTTTTTCCTCTTCAGTCTTGCTTTGTTCAGACCGCCCCCCGGCCCCCTCCTCAGACGAGGAGGGGGTACGCGCAACAAGATTCTGACCACGTAAAATAGTTTTACTCGCGTTCTCCCCCTCCTCGTCTGAGGAGGGGGCCGGGGGGCGGTCTGAATTCCTTCCTCCCCTCATCTGAGGGGAGGGTTGGGGTGAGGTCTGAATCGAAACTCTAAATTCCTTTGGTGAAATATTCTCGCGCTTCAATATTTGAATCTCTCTCAAAACCGGACTGACATAATAATCCTTATCGCCATAAGGCCTAAGAATCTTTATTTTTTTGGACTGCAAGACTGACTTAATTATCTTGATCTGCTCTGGCTCGGTGATCACTCTCGAGCCAATAATTCTGGCAAAATAATCCGGATATTTCTCGATGATTTCCGAAGCAAAACTGTGAAAGGTGTGAATGTTGACCTTATAAGCCGCAGCTCCGATCGTTTCCACCAGCTTCTTTCTCATATTATAAGCACCAGACTCGGTAAAGGTCAGAGCCAGAATGTTGTCCGGTGCTGTGTCGGTTTGCTTCAAGATATTAGCAATTCTCAAAGTTAAAATGGTTGTTTTGCCAGTTCCCGGGCCAGCAATAACCATGACAGGGCCTTCGATAGCGTCCACCGCCTTTTTTTGAGCAGGATTTAGTTGGTTATAATTTTTCTCAAAAGTTGAAGACATGGCATTTATGCTAACATCTTTTTCACTCGAATAAAAAGTGACGAAATTTTCGTCATATTAAACAGCTGCTGGGAGAGATGTGTCAACCTCGCACTTTGTAAAGATGACGAAAATTTTCGTCATCTTTACAAAGTGCTCGGAGTGACATGTGGAGAGATATCATTGCAACTCAATCACCACAAAAACGCCACGTGCACAAAAACTCCTAGAGTAACTTTTTTATTTGAATTTTAACCACCCTAATAATTTTTTAGCCGCTGCACCTGATCGTGCTGGCGAATCTTCTCATGCGCTTTTGCTTCAATCTGGCGGATACGTTCGCGAGTGACGCCAAATTCACGGCCGACTTCTTCGAGAGTATGAGTGATGCCGTCGATAAGACCATGGCGCATCTCGAGAATTTTGCGCTCTTTTTCGGTGAGATCGTTCAGGATCAGGTTGAGTTGGTCACGGAGAATGCGCCGCGAGGATTCTTGTTCTGGTGAAAGGATTTTGTCATCAGGAATAAAGTCTTGAAGCGTAGACTTGCCGTCATCATCGTCGCCGACGGGATTTTCTAGAGAAACCACATCTTGTTCGATCTTTTCGATCTGATAGATCTTTTCGACATCCATGCCCATTTCTGTCGCAATTTCGTCAGGTAGTGGTTCGCGGCCGAGGTCTTGCATCAAACGGCGGACGACTTGTTTGTATTTGGCAATCGTCTCGACCATATGCACCGGTACACGAATAGTGCGAGACTGGTCGGCCAAGGCGCGAGTGATCGCTTGGCGGATCCACCAAGTGGCGTAAGTCGAAAACTTGTAGCCTTTGGTCCAGTCGAACTTATCAACCGCGCGAAAAAGACCGAGATTGCCTTCTTGGATGAGATCGAGCAAGGTCAGGTCTGGACTGCGGCCGACATACTTCTTGGCGATCGAAACCACGAGGCGCAAATTGGCTTTGGCCAAGAGGCCCTTGGCTTCTTCATCGCCGGCCTCGATGCGCCGAGCCAATTCTTTTTCCATGGAAGCGTTGATCAGCGGATATTGGCCGATCTCTTTCAGGTACATCTGGATAGAATCATAAGCAGAATCAGAACCACCGCGGCCGAGGTGCGGCACGGCCTTTTTTTCTTTCAAATCTTCTATTTCCAGAAGCCCGCCGCCTTCCAAAACGTCGATACCGGCCGTGGAAAGCTTTTCATAGAGGCCATCGAGAAATAGGATATCGTTCTCAATCTGCGGGAATTCCTTCAAAATCTCGTCGTAAGTCACGAAACCACGATCGCGGCCTTTTTGGATGAGTTTGTTGGCGCGAGTCTCAAAATCCTTGGCTTTTTCAACCTTGGTCTTTGGTTTGGCGGCAGTCTTTGAACCTTTGCTATTTTTGGCAGTTACATTGGTAGAATAGGCCCGACCTTTCAGCCTTGAAGGCACGCGCTTATCAACACGCTTCTCGGCGCGTTTTTGTCCACCGCGAGCTTTGGAAAATGATTTTTTATTTTTCTTCATAAGAAAATTTATTGCTGGTAAAGTATATACTCGCGGCCTTTATATATCAAGCGTGGCCAATTTGGCGTTGGATTGGATAAAAGACTTTCTGGCAGGCACATCAACGCCCATCAACATATCGAAGACTTTGTCAGCTTCTTGGGCATCTTCGATATTGATCTGCTTTAATATACGCTTGGCGGGGTCCATTGTGGTTTCCCACAATTCCTCGGAATTCATCTCTCCTAGACCTTTATAACGTTGGATGGAGACTTTTGTTACACTTTTCGTCGCTGCGACGGTCGACGTTTTTGCGGAATCACCTTCCGCCGCGTTCAAAAGTCTTTCTTTGTCGACTTCTAGTCCTTCATCGACATCTTCTTGTATCTCGACTTTATCGCCTAAAACCTTTACTTTTTCTTCTTCGGAGTAGAAATACAAAATCTCCTTTCCTCTTTTGACCTTGTAAAGTGGCGGTTGAGCTATGTAAACGTGGCCGGCGTCAATCAAAGGCCGGAAATACCTGTAAAGCAAAGTTAAAATAAGCGTGCGAATGTGAGCGCCGTCTACGTCGGCATCGGTTGCCAAAATGATCTTGTGATAGCGGAGTTTGGAGAGATCGAAAGTATCGCCGATAGCTGTGCCTAGCGCCAGAACTAGGTTTTTGATCTGCTCACTCCCTAGCATGCGGTCAAGCCTCGCGCGTTCGATATTTAGGATCTTACCTCGCAAAGGCAATATGGCTTGAATACGGCGATCACGACCTTGTTTGGCAGTGCCTCCGGCAGAGTCGCCCTCGACGATAAATATTTCTGATTCGGCAGGATCGCCAGATTGGCAGTCAGCAAGCTTGCCGGGAAGTGTCATGCCGTCCAAAGCGCCCTTGCGCAAGACAGAATCCTTGGCGGCTTTGGCGGCTTTCCGAGCTTTCATCGCCAAAATAACTTTGCTTATGATCGCGCGAGCATCATCGGGATTTTCCTCGAGGAAAGCGGCAAAAGCATCGCCAAACACGGTATTCACGGCGCTTTGCGCTTCCATACTGCCTAGCTTGGCTTTGGTTTGGCCCTCGAATTGGATCTCGCGCAACTTCACGGAAATGACCGCAGTCAAACCTTCCAGAGCATCATCGCCAGTAAATGTTTCTTCGCCATTTTTGGCCAGATTGTTATTCTTGGCATAAGTATTCAAAGTGCGTGTGAGAGCGGTCTTGAAGCCAGTCAAATGCGTGCCGCCTTCGGGATTGTAAATATTATTGGCAAAAGGCAATATTCTGGAAGTGACATCGTCGGCATATTGCAGCGCGACTTCGACAGATTCTACACCTTCGCTTTTTTTCTCAACATAAAAAATGTTTTTGTGAATGGGCTTCAGAAGCTGATTCGAGAATTTTACTAGCGAAACCAAGCCACCTTCGAAATAAAAAGTATAAGACGGCGCTTCGATGCCAGTTTCGCGAATATAAAAGAGTTCGTCATCTTGGCCAAAGGTCGGTATCTGCTCGCGCGCGTCGATGACCGAGATGCGCAAACTCCGAACGAGGTAGGCTTGCTGGCGCATATGGCTCACAATGCGGCTCCATTCGAACTTCACGCCTTCCTTGAAGATTTCCGGATCTGCCTCAAAGGTCACAATCGTACCATGGAGTTTGGAAGAAGCGATTTTCTTGACCGCGGCTTTCCTTTTGCCACGAGAATATTCCTGCATGTAAATACCGCCGTCTTTGTGAACGACGACTTTGCAAAAAACCGATAGTGCATTCACGACCGAAGCGCCGACACCATGAAGTCCGCCGGAGACCTTGTAGCTGTCGCCGCCAAATTTGCCGCCGGCATGAAGCGTGGTCATGATCGTTTCTAGCGCAGAGACCTTTGTCTGCTTGTGAATATCTACCGGCACGCCGCGGCCATTGTCTGCTACGCGCACACGGTTTCCCGGCAGAAGCACGATCTCGATATCATTGGCAAAACCGCCCATGGCTTCATCGCGCGAGTTATCGAAAATCTCAGTAATGAGATGATGAAGACCGTCGGGACCGGTCGTGCCGATATACATACCCGGCCTGCGGCGCACCGGCTCGAGGCCTTCGAGGACGGTTATGGCAGATGCATCATAAGAGCCGGATGGACCGGCTTTTGAAGTACCTTTTTTATCCTTATTTTGCTTGGGCATAAAGAAAAAAGAGTGATCCCTTTTTCAGTTGAAATTATAACAAATTTGAGAGCAAAATGAAAGCGTTTTTTGGCGCGAATTGGGGATTAAAAAAAACGAGAAATGTTGACAATACTATAATCACATGGTTCATGTTAATGCCTAATTTACGGTTTTAGTAAGTAGTGTGATCTGTACCGACATGGCATCCATTTTTGACTCCAATGAATTAAACTTGAGATTTGCTTCTTTCCTAAAGTCATCTATCTTATCGCCAAGAATAGACTTTAGATTGTCGAACCTCTCCACTACTTCTTCCCTAAACTCCCCAAACTCTTCCCTTGTAACCAATTCATTTTGCATAGGTGAAAACGTCATGTTTGTGGACATGCATATTTGGAATTATTCTGATAATCACACCCTTACTTCAAAAAAGATTTATGTCTTGAATTCCGAGAAAAACTTATGTTCTGATGCAATAAAGTTTATCAAAAGTAATAAAGTGCACAAGCTCACAAGTGCTGAAAAATGTTTTGTAATTTGAAATCGTGGCGATGTGAAATTGGAGCGAGGTGCCACCTCGCTATTAATTTCCGCGAGGTCGCACCTCGCGGTCACTACCGTAGGACTGCCTTCAATTCCTGTGCGGTTTTGTCACGAATTTTGTCTTGAATCGCATTCACTTCTTCGTTGGTGAGTGTTCTTTCCGGCGAACGATAGGTAATGCGGAATGTGTGGCTGACCTTATCTGCGCCAAATTTCTTATCATCTTTGTATGTGTCCAAAAGTTTGACTTCTTCGATGAGATTGCCGGCATATTCCCTGACAATTTCATAGTAATTGTTCAGTTGCACATCCTTATTCACGATAAAAGAAATGTCGCGCACCACCGGCGGATATTTGCTCACTTCTTTGTATTTTGAATCGATATCCGTGAACTGTTTGGTGATCCGTGGATCATCCGACCAGAGAATGCGGATATCCGGTATGCCCATCTTGATCATAGCCAGCCTCTCGCCAAAGCCAAAAGCCCAGCCATTGTAAACTTCTGGGTCAAGACCGAACTTATTGAGAACCACGGGGTTGACGAGGCCGGCGCCGTTCACTTCAAGCCAGTTGCCATTGAACATAATATCCATTTCCAGACTTTCTATTGTGTAAGGGAAATTATCATCCAAGAATTTGTATTCTATGCTCGGGCCAAATATACCTTTCGCCAGTTCAGCTTGGACTTCTTTGAGATCGTTTTGAGTAATAATCTTCTTTTCTTTTTTGCAAATAAGTAAACCGTCGATCTGATGGAAGGCTGGAAAGTGGTGGCGGTCGATCTCATCTTTGCGAAAAACTATGCCGGGTGCGAGTGCCTGTATTTGCCCTTCTGTTTCCAATCTTTTCAAGACCTCTTTGTCCTTCAAATAAAAAGACCAGAAAGCGGTCATTTGGGTGCGCAATAAATACTCATCATTCACATAATATGTATCAGTCTCTCGCCTCGACGGATGGTCTTTGGGCGTATTCAACAGATCGAAATCCTGTTCGACCGTGACAATTCTTGGAAAATCGACTAGGTCAAAGTCCTTGAATCTGGGCAATCCGGTGATCCTGTCAAAAAGTATTTTCACCGGCGAATTCTCTTTCTTGGACAAATCTGGCAGAGCTAGGAGTTTCTTCATGCGCAGGGCCTTGAAATCGGTGCGCTTTTCAAGCAAACCAAGTGCCTCTTTCTCCATAGGATCATTGATCGAGATAATGTGTCTTTTCATGGGAGTACTTTACCAAATTTTACGATAATTACCAACATTCAAAAGGCGTTGCGGCACGCCCTTCCCTCGCCACGACGAAGGGGGTTCACTTGGCTCGCTACGCGCTGCTAAACGCTTCGCCAAGTTCACCCCTTTGTCGCTGGCTCGGCGGGCGTGCCTAAATGACGTTTGTTGTTTATTATTCTCGTGAGCCATCTCCCGGACTTGAACCGGGGACCTTCGCTTTACAAAAGCGTTGCTCTACCAACTGAGCTAAGATGGCGGTATTACAGAGGTCGGACCTCTGTACAATAACCCACTATAAATTAGCAAGTTATTGAGATGCAAGCAAACAGGCCGAGGACCTCGGTAATACTATTTTGCGTCGTTAGAAGAAATCCTGCGGAGATAGAAAGAAGCACCGCTGGTTTGGATCGGACCGCGGCCACGCACGGCGTCGAGAACTTTCCTCGCATGAGGATTCATGAGCGCGCGATGCTTGAGTTCGACATAGACTCGGCGGATGCGGACCAAAACATGGAAAGCCAGCCATTGTGTGAGAACAATAAAAGTTTTTCGATTCACGTAAGATGTCCACCTTTTCACCGTCATGAAAATCAAATTGAAAAGATAGTCACTACCAGTGCCGATGCGCGAGACGATGGATTTCCGGCCGGTCGCGAATTCACGGCGCTTCAAGAGGACCATGGAGACAATACCTATGAACGAGATGTAGAATAGTGTAATGAGTGTGTACATGATTATTCCAATATTTTTAACCTCTTGAACCGCGCGACTGCCACTTTCTCGCCGAATTTTTGCACTGCTGTCTCGACCAGTACTTGAATGGTTTGATCGGGATTTTTGATGAAAGGCTGATTCAAAAGCACCATTTCGGAAAAGTAAGCATTGAGCTTGCCTTCCAGAATTTTATCTTTCATGGCTGCAGGTTTGCCTTTGACCTCCGCCTCGAATACGGACTTGGCTGTGGCTTTGTCGGTTTCGGTCACGTCGTTTAAGCTGACGAATTTTGGGTTGGTAGCCGTAACATGCATGGCAATGTCGCGAGCCAAGGTCTTGAAATCTTCGTTATTGGCCACAAAGTCGGTCTCGCAATCGAGTTCGACGATAGCGCCGACGGTACCATTGGAATGGATGTAAGCGCCGACCGTGCCAGACTTGAATGTCCTATCGCTCTTTTTTGCGGTTAATTCGCCGCTTTTCTTGCGCAAAATGACCACAGCTTTTTCACTGTCGCCACCGGCTTCCTCCAGCGCTTTTTTGCACTGCATCACCGAAATGCCGGTTTGGTCCCGCAGCTTTTTTATTTGTTCCGTAGTTATCATATTTGGGGTAATTTTATCAAACTATTGGTATGCCTGCAAATGTAGAATTTAGAATTTAGAATATAGAATATAGAAATCTAAATTCTATATTCTATATTCTAAATTCTTGACTATTTTGTCACCTTAGCTCCATTATAAGCCTTAACTGCCTCATTCAAGAAGAAAGATATGCTCGTCTTAGAGCCATCATTACCGAGAATCGGGTATTTAACCTCTTCCAGATTGCAATCTGAACCTAGGATAGCAACAATCGGAATTTTGAGTTGAAGTGCCTCTGCAACAGCGTTATCTTCGTGGCGAGGATCGACGATAAAGATAGCGTCGGGCATTTTCTTCAAGGAAACAATACCGTAAAACATCTTTTCAAGCTTGGCAATCTCTTTGTCTATGAGCATGCGCTCACGCTTGGTGTATTTTGCCAATTCGCCTTTTTCCTTGTCGGAGACGAGCTTCTCGTAGCGGTCGATGCGCTTCCTGATCTGCAAGAAGTTCGTGAGGCTGCCGCCGATCCAGCGTCCGTGGACATAAGGCATATTCAGAGTCTGTGCTGCGCTTTTGACTGCCGAAGAAGCTTCTTTCTTGCCGCCGACAAAAAGGATAGTCTTTGATTCCTTGGCCAAAGTCGAAACAAAATCTGTGGCAGTCTTCAAGAGCTCTGCGGTCTTTTCTAGATCGAAAATATCGGTTCGGTTCTTGGTGGTGAATATGAAAGGCGCGATAGTGGGATTCCTGCGGGATCGGCCAAGTCCAAAGTGCGCTCCAGCGCTGAACATGAGTTCTAACAAGTTAGCAAAAGTGAGACGCGAAGTCAATAACAAATTAAATTTCAAATTTCCAATGACAAATCAATGTCAAAATTAAAAGTTCAAATGGACGTTTTTGACATTAGGATTTTGGATTTGATTTGACATTGGAAATTTGAAATTTGAAATTTGTAACTCACTCCTCATTCCCCACTTTCCCCGTCTTCTCGAATTCATGCAATGCGTCAATGATAGGCTGTAATTTGCCCTTCATGATTTCCGGCAGATTGTGCCAAGACTCTTTGATGCGATGGTCAGTGATGCGATCTTGCGGAAAATTGTAAGTGCGGATCTTCTCCGATCGGTCGCCGGTGCCGATCTGGCCCTTGCGTTCCGAAGCGAATTTCTTTGCATCTTCTTCCTCCTTCTTGGCTTCGAGGCGAGCAGTCAAGAGCTCTAGTGCTCGTTGCTTGTTGGCATTCTGGCTTCTTTCTACTGTAGATCGAACATCCATGCCCGTCGGCTTGTGAATCACCCTGACCGCGGTTTCAACCTTGTTAACGTTCTGGCCGCCCTTGCCGCCCGCGCGCGAGGTTTCGAATTCCAAGTCCGCGGGGTTGATGACGAATTTCGTCTTTTTCCTGATGGGCAATATCGCCACCGTTACCGTGGAAGTGTGAACCCGGCCCATCTTTTCGG
>CAYTUZ010000019.1:0-10963 GCA_964441635.1 uncultured Candidatus Saccharibacteria bacterium | reverse complement strand
AAATGGAAACTTCCTGCTTTTCTAACGTGAATCAATCCTCAATTTTTTGAAATAAGGGACATGTGTTCTCTGCAGGCGGACAAAAAAATTCATACATTTTTTATCAAAAATTCAGCAAAATTTCATAACTGTTTTGATATGCTTCTCGCGTGAATGAAACAAAAACAACTGAACCGACCGTAAATGAAATCTTTTTTCCGGTAAATCCATCCGGCGCCGTCGACACGATCGATGGCTTGCTCGCTTACGCCGTCTTTCTGCGGGCGTCCGATATTCATATCGATCCGCGACTGGATGACATTTTGGTACGAGTGCGTGTTGACGGCTCACTCGAAGAAGCCGGCACATTGCCAAAGCGCTTCCACGAAGAAATAATCGCAAGGTTAAAAATCTTGGGCGGAGCGCGTAGCGATCTCCATTTTGAGCCGCAAGACGGCCGCTGGCGAGCCAGAGTGAATGGTGCCGATTATAATCTACGCATTTCATTCATGCCCACATACCATGGCGAGAATGCCGTGATCCGCCTCTTGCCCGCGCGGCCACTCGAGCAAGTTTCCTTTGCCAAACTTGGCTTCACGCCTGACCACGCGCGAGCTATAGACTCCGCTCTCAAAAAACCCAATGGCCTCATTCTCATCACCGGTCCGACCGGTTGTGGTAAAACGACCACCATTCATGCCTTTTTGTCGCTCAAAGTTCGGGAGCCGATCTCTATCATCACCTTGGAAGACCCGGTGGAATATGAGATCGCCGGCGTAAGGCAGGTTCACATCCACCATTCTCACGGCGTAACTTTCGCGGCGGGTTTGCGCGCGGCTTTGCGGCAGGACCCCAACGTCATCATGGTCGGTGAAATCCGCGACAGCGAAACCGCCAAAGTCGCTATTCATACCGCCTTGACTGGCCATTTGGTTTTGTCGACTCTGCATACCAATAGCGCGCTAGAAGCAATTCCGCGGCTCATCGACATGGGTGTGGACCATTTCCTCTTGGCTTCGACTTTGCGCTTGGTCATCGCCCAGCGTTTGGTCAGGAATATTTGCGAGTAATGTTATGGCGTCGGCTGCTGTTTTTGCCGAAATATCGGGTTTAACGGCCGATCTGTTATTGCTGAAGCCTGCGACGTCGACGTTGGTCTTCGCGAACTGATCGAACGCAAAGAATCTTTGTCGGTTTGCGCGGAATATGCGAACAAAAAAGGCTTCCGGCCGATTGCGGAAGATGGTATGGAAAAAGTCGAATGGGGAGTCACGACCCGGGAAGAAGTTTTGAGAGTTCTATATAGTTAAATAATCAATAACCAATGACCAATAATCAAGGAATAACCAATAATCAAAAGCGCAAAATTCAAAAATGGCCGCGAAGGGAAATGATCCTTTTCTTTGAACGTTTGGGTCTTTATATCTCTTCGGGACTTTCTTTGAATAAAGCATTAGACATCTTGATTCAAGGTGCTCCCAAGAAACGCCTCAAAGTGTTGCAAAATATTAACCGTGAAGTCGAAAATGGTGGTACCTTGGCGCGGGTTTTGAAAGATTCAGTTAAGATTTCGCCAACAATTCTGGGACTGGTGTCTCACGGCGAATCTTCCGGAGAGTTGGCGAAAGCATTGAATTTTGCCGCTGAACTTTTGGCACGCGAGGAGGAATTGTTGAAAAAATGTATTTCCGCCATGGTATATCCGGCGGTCATCGGCCTTTTTGCTTGTGGACTTACCATTGGACTCATGAAAGGTGTCATGCCGCAAATCGTGCCAATGCTAAAAAGTCTGCATGTGCAACTGCCTTTAGTTACCAGAATTGTCATGGCAATTTCAGAATATCTGACGGGTTACGGTGCTTTTATATTATTGCTACCTGTACTTTTGGTTGGCGTGCTATTCATGGGCTATGCCAAGAATAACAAGCTACGTTCTATCATTCAAACAGTAATGGTGTATATTCCAATAATTGGCGGTCTCACATACTCGTACTTTGTTTCAGTCTTTCTGCACTCACTAGGTTCGCTCGTCGAGTCTGGCATGCCGCTTTCACCAGCGTATCGTGATGCCGCCAAGGCGGTTTCCTTTTGCCCGCTCAAAAATGTCTGTTCGCTCCATGTCGAAGCTATTGCTCGCGGCCAGAATTTGGGCTCGGTTCTCTCTGGCTTCAAACGCTTACCTTCATTTATTCCATCTCTCGTTTCTGCCGGCGAATTGACTGGCTCGCTAGGTACTTCACTCTCGCGTGCGGCCACCATTCTCGACAAAGATATCGAATACGCTTTACGGAAAGTAACAGCCTTGGTCGAGCCGGTCATGATGGCAGGCATGGGTTTTGCGGTCGGCGCTATCGCACTTTCGATCATGATGCCGATCTATGACGTGTCGAGAGTGTTGGGACATTAAATATGAAATTGAAAGAAGGAATAATTTTGATCGACATCATGATGGCGTTGTCGCTCTCACTGATATTTATCGTAATTATTAGCGACTCTGCCGCGGAGTCACGCGACATTTTCTTGCACGCGCAAGAGAGGAATAACTTACTCAACAGTTTCGAAGCAAGCAGCACCACGATTATTACTTCAACGCGTCCGTATGGCAATGACTGGATACAAACAGATAGTACAGTTAAAGACAGTTCTGGTATTTCTATTTCATTTACCGCTGTGCGAGCATTGGCGTCATCTATTACAAGTAAAGGTGATGGCACGCCAATTTGCTCTGCAGATTTTGGCCAATCTTCCGTTACTGGCTCATATCAAGCCGCGAATGTTTCAAATGCTTCGACCAGTCTAAATATTACCGCCATCAATTTGCCTATAAATCCGCTTTTACCCTTGACCGACATTGAAGTTAGGGAAGGCACCGCTTATATTTCCTCGGATTCATCGAATGCTTCGGATCCTGACTTATTTGTAATCGATGTGAGTAATCCCGCGACCCCAAAGCTTATTTCATCGATAAATACCGGTCCCGGCATTTCCGCCATTACACTTCATGGCAAAAGGATATACGCCGCCGCGGCAAGCACGGCGGCACAGCTTCATGTTATTCGTTTTGATGTCTTGAATGCACCAATTCTAGAAAAGAAATACAAATTACCTTTGCCTTATGCGACTGCAACGCCACCGCTCGCGAGTTCGATTTTTTATAAAAATGATCGAATATATCTTGGCACAGAAAAATGGGATGGCGATGAATTTTCCATTATTGATGTTTCAAACCCAGCGAGCCCAACAAAAGTTGGTGGCTTGGAAACTGGCAGTAAAGTAAACGACATTTTGGTAAAAAATAATACTGCTTATATTGCGGCATCGGACGAAAAGCAGTTGCGCTTGATCGACGTGAAAGATTCCGCGAATCCGACGGTGATTAATTCCTTTAGTCCTTCTGGTTGGGCTCGGCAAGAAGGCAAGTCGCTTTCTAGTTTTGAAGATGACTTGAACTTTGGCAGGACTTCTGGCGGTTATGACATAACAACTGACCATGAATTGTTCGCTTGGGCGACGACTTCTACTACGACATTATTATCGCCGCAATCCGTGAACGAGAAAGGTGGCATATACGGCATTGTGCAAGATCGCTCGCATCTATTCACTATTACCCATGAAGTAAACCGCGAGCTAATCACTTTCATGCCGAATTCGTTCGGAAATCCTTTTGCAACTTCAAGTGCGTATTCCTTGCCAGTCATACCACAAATGCTGACTTGTGACGGCGACAAGCTTTATATTCTGGCTCATTCTTCACCAACATTATATGAAATCACATTCAAATAAATATCAAAAAGGCATGACGCTCATAGAAGTTTCGATCTATTCGGCACTTTTGGCTTTGCTCATGACGGGTTTTATTCGTTACGGCTTTGATATTTACATTACAAATTTTGACACGCTCCACCAAGTCGAAGATGCCTATGGAAAATAAATATGGTTGATTCAAATATAAACATAGTGCCAATAGGTAGAATAGCCAATGAGAAAGGCGGTTTTGTCGCTTTGACGGCGGTTATCATACTAACATCTGGCATAATCGCTATTTCACTTGCGGCAATGAATTCTGCTCTTCTCTATGCCGACCAAGTCAATCTCCGCGAATATCGGATCCAAGCCGACTTGAATGCCGCGGCTTGTCTTGATACCGCAGAATTGATGGCAAAAAAGAATTATTTTATAAGTGGCACAATTATAATCGGAGAATTCGGTTGTACGGCAAATGTTACAAACAATTTTCTAGGTAATGTGGAAATAAAAGTTGTTGCCAAATTCAACAGCGTTTCGGGGTATGAAAACGGGGAAGTGATATTAGATCAATAATATTTTACGCCTGCAGTCCCAACAAAAAATTCATACATTTTTTATCAAAAATTCAGCAAAATTTCATAACTGTTTTGATACGATTGTACGCGGACTGGAAGCGCGACACTTTTTATTTCATTAAAAAATATTAAAGAAGTGCCTAGCTGCATTCCGATATGACAGGGATTTTTTAACGAAATAAAAAGTGTCGCGCTTCCAGTCCGCATTATTAGTAATTATAAATAAAATGCATACACAAAATAAGAGCAAGATTGTGATTCGTTCGCGGCGCGTAGCTGTGGCAAAAAGAGCTGTAAGTAGTTTGCCGCAACCGATAGTCGAAGTTCCACATTTACTGGATGAGGAGTTCAACAAAACAAAAGTTTTGCGCCAAACAAAGCCGACGCGGGCAATTCGCGGCTTTACTTTGATCGAAGTTTTGGTTGTTATCGGTATTATTGCCATCTTGGCGGGCGTGGTTTTGGTCGCCGTCAATCCAGCAAGACAATTCAGGCTAGCGCGCGATTCTCAAAGAACTAGTAACGTAAATGCAATATTAAATGCACTTGGCCAGAATATTGCCGAGCACAAAGGCCAATTGGTCTGCAATGGTTCGCAAGTCACATTGCCGACTACGCCGACCGTGTTGCGCAGTCCGGCTGAGGACGGTTCGGAACCTAGTTATGCCGGAGATCTCCTGAAATGCATCGTGCCCGACTATATGTCGGCATTGCCATATGACCCGAGTAATAGTCTTGCGCACAATACTGCACCGACTGATTATGATACAGAATATACCGTGGCCGCCGACGCAAATGGCAAGATAACTGTGAGTGCCATACCAGAATTGGCCAGTTCGATATCTGTTACAAGATAGAGAACGGGCGATTTGGTGATATAATATTGTTGTGTTTTCTTCACGAAACTATCTCTTGATCCTTGGTGTGGCCGCAATGGCGCTTGTCGGCAGCATGTTCTCACTGAAAAACTATGAGGACGAGCAAGCTGTGAATACGGGCGGCATTGCTACCGCAAGTACAAATTTGGCGCCGAAGAAAATCGCGCAAACCGAAAATTCATTTTTCGAAAATAATAACGGCACTTCGACTGCAACTTCGACCAAGTCGGCGACTTTGGCAAGCATCGAATCTTCGGTTATCAACTCGATATCGCAAACGCCTGTAAAAGTGATCACAAATAATATCGCAAAAGGCTTAGGCGTCAGCGCTTACGCTTATCTGGTTGGCAACATCAATACCGGTCAGGTTGTTCTTTCCTCGCGGCCCAATATCGCGCTGCCGGTGGCTTCTATGTCCAAACTAGTAACGTCGGTGGCGGCTTTATACTCGCTTTCTTCGACTTCGACTATCGAAATCACCAAAGCTGAAGCAGCTTTGCCACCAGACGGTAGCAACCTAACGGCTGGTGAAAAATTCCTGCCGGGAGAACTCTTGTATCCGATGCTGGTTGCTTCATCCAACGTTGCCGCTGAAGCACTGGCATCGGCCATGAATCGCCAGAAATTCCTAGAACTAATGTCCGGCTATGCATGGGAAATTGGTATGCCGCAGACTTATTTTGCTGATGCTTCCGGCATAGATCCACATGATGTCGCTTCCGCTTTCAATGTTTTTGCGCTGGCACGCTATCTTTACAATTATCACCCAGACATTCTAGCTATAACTCGCAATCCGATCATGGAAATCGCTTCGACTAGCGAGCATGCCGCGCATACTTTCGAAAGCACGCATCCATTTGTAAATGACCCTCGATTTATCGGCGGCAAAACCGGCCGCACGCCACAAGCGGGCGAAACAATGCTCACAATCCTTAAAATAGACAATCAGCCAATAGCGTTCATTGTTTTGGGCTCAAAGATCGGCGCGCGCGAAAGCGACACCAAAACATTGATCAGTGAATACCAGAAGAAAATAATTGCCAGCCGGTAGGAGAATGGCTTAAATGGCGTTTTCCGGAGAAGGAGAGCACGCGCATAATTGCGCAATCCGAATTACGGTGGTGAGCAGAGTGCAGCCGGAAAATGATAAAAGTGCTATTAAACCTAGGAGAGCCAATCTTTAATCATTATTTTTACCTCTTCCGGTCCCTTGACCGGAACACAATCCACGCCAGCGGCGCGAGCGGGATAGTCGTTGCCGCCGGGGAAAAGCGCGTCGCCGATGAAAAGGATCTTTTCTGTGGGGATTTTCAAATGTTCTTCGAGTTTGCGAATGCCATAGCCCTTGTTCACACCTCGGCGAGTGATATCTACAGATGTTGTGCCGCCTATTCTAACGTCAAATTGCTTGAGTTTCGGCTCTGCAAATGAAACGATCTTTTCGCGCTTCTTCCTATCTGGATCCCAATTGGATTTTTCGGAAAGCGGCGCGCTTTGGCCCAAGGCCGAATATGTGATCTGCGATCCGCGATCTTCGATTTGCGGACCATAAAGTTTATCAGGGGTTTTGACACCGGACATTTTGATGGCGGCGTTCAGTGTCGTCAGGATTTTTTCTCTCTCTGCCGGTGAAAAATCTTCGGCATATTGTTCATGCCAATCTCTGCGCCAGATGTACATGCGCGTGCCGGAAGTTGGCAGAAGCACCAGATTATTCAGGCCCTCAGTGGCTTGAGGCAGTTCTTTCAGGAATTGTTTCTGGAATTGTGGATAAGCGCCGCCGGAAATTACTGCCACTTTTTTTTGTTTAAATAATTTGAAAAGCAGGTCCGCCATATCTGGTTCTAACGGTGATTTACTTGGCGCCAATGTGCCGTCGAGGTCGAAGACTATAAGGTCGTAGTTTGGTAAGGGCATTTTTTTAGAATTTAGAATATAGAATATAGAATTTAGAATATTCTAAATTCTAAATTCTAACTTCAAACTTCTTGCTAATTATGTTTCCAGGGTTTTTAATAAAGCACTGACTTTCATTGTTGCTACACCTATCACATTATCTGCGGCACCATAATACATAAAAGCGGTTTTGCCGCGGACGACAAAGCCGCAAGGAAAGACTACATTGGGCACAATGCCTTTGTGTTCGTATTCGGCGTGAGGCTCAAATAAAGGAATCACAGTTCTAGCTTTGACGATCGTGGGATCCTTCAAGTCCAGTAGCACGGCGCCGACGCGATATGTCGTGCTCCAAGAAACGCCGTGATAGAGCATGAGCCAGCCTTCTTTGGTTTTGACTGGCGGCGCAGCCAAGCCGACTTTGCCGCCGTCCCACATGCCTCGTCGCGGGCTCAAGATCTCGATACATTCATTGATGCGATCTTTGGAAAAATCCAACGAATTCAAGAAATCTACGCAGACACTTTCATTGACGCGATGAAATACCATATATTTGCCATTCACCGTTTCTGGCAAAAATGTGGAATCCTTGTTGGCAATGCCCGGCGGCGTGATCACCTGCGGCTCGGTCCAAGCGCCCCATTTTTTTGCCAAGAAATCTTTTCTGGTTATGGAAGTTACGGCGACACAAGGCGTAACACCGTCATAAGCAGTATAAGACATATAGATCCGATCACCAATTGGGACCAAACGCGGATCTTCACAGCCCATTTTCTCAAAGTCCATTCTCGGAAAATATGCCGGTTTGTCGCTACGCTCGTCTATGGAAAGGCCATCCTCTGAGCGTGCATAGCCCAAAGTCGAGATATTGTTGTCAGCTGCTGCGCGGTAAAGCAAATGGATCGAACCATCGAGATCTATCGCCGCAGGGTTTAACGTGCCACGAGCTTCCCAAGCAAAGCCCGGCCGCGGCGCGATGATCGGATTGCCCGGAAAACGAGTAACCAACGTTTTTTCATGGCCGGTAATGCTTTTCAGGAGATTGTCCAGAGGAATAGTAGCAACAGCGCAATAAGTATCAGTGGCACCATAATATATTTCCAGCTTATCATCACGTATGAGCGCGCCGGAAGGGAAAACTATGTTTGGCACTTGGCCGATGAGCTCATAATAGGCATCTGGCACCATGAATGGACCCTTGGTGCGGCCGATGACATTCCTTGGATTTTTGAGGTCGAGAAGCACGACTTCGATGCCAAAAACGACATGGTCGCTGCCATATTTCTGGATATGTGAATAGACCACTAGCCAGCCCAATTCCGTTTTGACTGGCGCGGCGCCCAATTCTAGGTGATCATCAGGCCATCTGCGAATAGAGATTTTGTGAGCATCTAGATTTTTCATCCACTCCGCCCAATATTCCGGCGACCACATGTCTTCCGGCTTTTCAAATTCCGCGTAACAAATGTCATCTGGCGGATGGTCGGTATTTACGGTGAGCAGGAGGCCGATTTTGCCATTAATTCTCTCTGGAAACATAGCTATGCCTTTGCTGTTAAAAGGCGTGATCTGATGCTTTTCGGTTATGGTATCGAGGTCCTTGCTTATAGCCACAGCGGTTCGGATGTTTTCCGCGGAGAAAGGATAGCCGCCCAAGGCGGTATAGAAGATATAATATTTGTCGTCAAGCCGAGTAACACGCGGATCTTCGCAACCAAATTTATCAAAAGCCGCGTCTGGCTTGACCAAGACCTTGCGGTCCGTGAAGTGTCTCTTTTCCTTCATTTCTTTTGCGCGTGCAATGACCGACATGCGGATATGCGGCTCGCGGAGGAGTTGTGGTTCGGACATGGCGCGGTAGACGAGGTACAGGTCCTTGTTGTGAATTATCGGACAGCCATTAAAAGCGGCAGCGGCCTCCCAAGGGTGGTCTTTGGTAGGGGACAATATAGGGTTGTGTTCGGAACGGGTGAGGGTGAACATTATTTTTGTTATATATTTAAGAATTTAGAATTTTGAATTTAGAATTTGGATTTGAATCCAGAACCAAGAACCAAGAACCAAGAATCAAGAATTCTTGATTCTTAACTCTAACTTCAAATCCAAATTCAAAATTCTAAATTCTAAATTCATGATTGCTTACCGTACTTTATTAACCACTCTAATAATGCGTTGAGCGGCGTATGAGCGACGCAGACGTGCTTGTCGCCGCCACCATAATAAACGTAAAGCATGTCGTCTTTTACTGTGGCACCGCAAGCGTAAACTACGCCCGGTTTCCAGTCGTTTTCATACCATTCGCTGGGCGTAAGTATTGGCGACGGTGAACGAGCGATAACTTTGGTGGGATCGTGTAGGTCGAGTAATAGCGCGCCGAGCTTATAGCCGATAGCAGGTTCTTTTTTGTCCATAGCGTGATACAAAACCAGCCAGCCGGCGCTAGTTTTGATAGGCGGTGGCCCGCCACCACGGATCATATTGTCCCAGAAGTCTTTGCGGCCCGGTTGCGGTCCGCCTTTTCGCGGGCTAGAGATTTCACGAGTCATTGCACCCAACGTATCCACGTATTCGACCATCACCTTCGGGACGATCGTATGCAAAATTGCAAATTTGCCATTGATTTTTTCCGGGAAAAGCAGCCAATTTTTATTGATCTGGCTTTTCGGTGAAATAAAAACCGGCCGCGACCACTTCCAGCGCTTGTTATAAAAATCGTTAGCGTCAATCGAAGTCACCGCGATCCTGATAAAATCCCAGCCGTCAAAAGCATTGAAAGTCATATAAATGCGATTGTCGATTTTGACCAGACGCGGGTCTTCTGCACCACCCCAGCTGCCACCAGAGGGAAATATGACAGGATCAAATTTTTGCAAATGCTCGGGAACGTCTTCACGTGGCTTTTGCATAGCGAAGATCGGATAAGAAAGGCGTTCGTCGATCGAAAGGCCATCCTTGCTCGAAGCGTAACCGAAGCGCGACACGCCGTCGCCGCCCACCGCGCGATAAACGAGGTGAACGCGGCCGCTATCATCTTGGAGCGCGGCTGGGTTGAACGTGCCTCGAAGTTCCCAATCATTCCACTCTTGTGGCGACATGATCGGATTCTTGAAGTGTCGCTTCACTCTGTGTCCACCTTCTATCGCACGCGTTGCTCGAGTCAGCCAACGGATATAAAGCAGCGCGAAAAGCGCGAAGATGAATGAGAGCAAGGAAACGATTAATGTGCTGGTGACGGTGTCCATTGTTATTTAAGAGCGGCCATACTTATCATCAAGTCTTACGATATCATTATCGTCAAAGGTGCCGAATGATATTTCAAGCACAGACAAAACTTCCTCTGTAGCTTCGATACGATGGTTTGTTCCGCGCGGAATCCAATATGTTTCTCCACTTTTAGCGGGAATTTGTTCTGTTCCTTTTGTGACAAAGCCTTTGCCGTCAAGCACATACCAGAATTCATCACGTTCCTTGTGTTTTTGGAGACTCAAAGCTTGCTGAGGGCTGACGTTGATGATTTTTACGGACGAAGGTTTATTTCGCGTAAACTCAACGAACCCTCCCCATGGCCGCTCTTCGCGATACGGGATTGGAGGTTGCATATTTGCCCCAATTATACAGGAAATTGCTTATTTTAAGCTGTGCATAACTAAATGATGTTTCGGGAGAAGGAAGTACGCGCATAATTGTGCAAACGAATATCATCTTCCGGCTGTATGCCGCTTATCACCGTCATTCGGATTGCACAATTATGCGCGTACTTCCTTCTCCCGAAACGTCCTTGCCTATACCGGAATAATATGCAATACTACTGCCAATGGTAAATCGGATGCGGGCAACGCGGGCTCACCGCGATAATAGGCGCTCTCACCACGCTCTGGGCAATGCGCG